>JAEYOL010000009.1 GCA_023411775.1 Bacteroidota bacterium
TTGATGTGAGAGCGGTCGAGGTAATAGCGGTTGTCGTAGCCGCGCCAGTAAGTGTAGCCAAGTGGACTGCGATAATAATATCGGCCATCGTGATACCTGTTGATCACCATCCCGGGTGAAGAATGAATGACTAGAGAGAAACTACTTCTCGCCGGCGGGTACGGTTCACCATAAGCGGTATGACGACCCGAACCGCAGCTTGCCAGCAAGACCACTGTTGCTGCCATTAATACCACTGGTACAAATTGCATTCTTTTCATAATGGATTATTTTATTTTGAGACGGCAAACGTTTGTTCAGAATTGCCTAATTCTTGTTAACGTGAAAAATGTCACAGCATTTTCGGGTCGTTTTAACAAGCAGGGGCAGATTTGTTAAACAATTCTTTACCTAACAGCAGTCATCCAGATGCGAATAATTTTTACATCCGTAAGTTTACTCTTTCTCAGTTTTATCGCCAACGCGCAACAGGCGGAGGATTCAATCAGGACAACCATTAATAACCTGTTTAAGGCGATGAAGAATGGCGATGCGAATCTGGCAAGGTCGGTGTTTTCCGACAGCGCCTTATTGCAAACCATTTCACGCGATAAGGAGGGAAAAACGATCGTGCGAAATGAAAACCCAGCGGATTTTGCACAGCTCGTTGGAACCTTAAAGAAAGATTCAGCTGATGAAAGGATCAGTTTTGAAACCATCCGGATCGATGGCCCGTTGGCAATTGTATGGACGCCTTACCAGTTTTTTTACAATGGCCGGTTCAGTCATTGCGGGGTCAACTCATTCCAACTGGTGCGTTTCGATGGGGTGTGGAAGATACAATACCTGATCGATACAAGAAGGAGACAGGGATGCAATCCCTGAGGATGGGCTGCTTTCATTTACTCACCAGGTTTTGAAGTAAATTATTTCTTCCTGTTCAGCCTGTACTTCTTTTGTACTTTTTTGCTGTTGAAGTAGTCGTTGAGTTCTTTTTCTGAAACGTCAAGCGCCATTTCTACCGGCACTTCCACCAGTTGTACTCTCACCTGTCGAAGTTCCTCGCGAAGTTTATTGGTCTTCCTGATAATATCAGGATCGCGTTCGCCGATAATCTTGTTGTCTTCCACCATATAATTAAGTCGCTTGATGGCCGAGCGGATCACGGAAGCCTGGTTTTGCTCCACCGATTTGTTAGGTGCCGTGGCTTCTTTGATTGGGGTAAGAGCCACACCAACGCTGGGTAGTACTTTACCGGTATTTTGAGATGACTTGTTGGAAGAGGTATTCAGGATGGTACCTGTAAGCGCTGAACTGGCGGCAGTAAGGTCAAAGCCGGTTCTTGCTCTTTTGGTGCTCCTGATCTGCTTGTCCAGTTGGTAAAACACATACTGCAGTTGCATCACATAGTAATTAATGCTGCTCACAACCGAAGCATGTTCCTGTACAGCAAATGGGTAGTTCAATGCGTCCTTCACGATTACCTTAACAACGGCCGTATCCCTGACCTTGAATTTTGTATTGCCGATAAAGCTTAGCAGGACAGTTTTTTGTTTGCCGGTATCATTTTCCGAAACAAAATCGAAGGGCGGTGTCCAGGAGAAAATATCATCACACTGCTTTACCATGGTATAGTTGCTGATCGGTATATTGCTGCTGAACATGATATCATCGATTGGAAAATTGCCGGCTTCGCAAACCACACCGAACTGAACGGTCTTGCCTTCTTCTACGGTCAGGGTATTTGACACGGTGAATTTGACTTTTGGCTGGATGATCTCAGTATTGTAAAAGACCAGGGTGATACTGGTGTCGATATTGTCAGCAGGATCGGAGAGATTTTGCACGCCCAGCTTGATCTTGTACTCATGATCATATTTAAGCTTACCCGAAAGGAAAAATGAACGGTCGGCTTTAAAGGTGAGTAATCCGTCTTTGGTGATCTTCATGCCCACAGGTGAGTTGCGCAGGAACCAATAATAATCTTTTTCATCCTTATTGATCATGTGCTGGTATGACAAAGTGGAATCCACCTGGACAGTAAAAAAGGGATTCAGATTGGTGATCCGAAGAGGCGTATCAACTATAACAGGCTGCACGATGGCCGGGATGGTATCGTCGACCTGGCTGAAAGCTTTCACAGATACAATCGTAAGAAGCCAAAAACAAAGCCTTAGTTTCCTCATGCCCTAATTTTTTGTGGTGTAAAAAAGTGACGCAAAACTAACTCATTTAGTTGTAAAATATTGCCCGACAACAGCAACACATATTACGGTATAAAATAAAACCCCGCCGTGGAAACGGCAGGGTGTAAACCAAAACCAACTGCTTATGAGAAAATCTTAAAATTTATATTTCGCTTACTGTATGCTAATTTGTTTAACTGCTGGTTTGACCTCTGCCTTCCTCGGAAGGTTTAATGTTAAAACACCATTAACATATTTAGCATCGATATTCGACCCGTCAATATTTTCATCCAGTGTAAAAGACCTTTTGAATGAGCTGTAGCTGTATTCGCTACGTATTGTTTTCTCCTTCTCTTCCTTTGTCTCATTTTTCTTTTCAGCCGAAATGGTGAGCAGGTCGCGATCCAGGCTGACATTGAAATCTGATTTTTCGAATCCGGGTGCCACCACGTCTACGGTGTAACCATTTTCAGTTTCCTTAATGTTTACCGGCGTAAAGCCATTTGATCTTTTGCCGTTTTTGTACATGACGGGAAAATCAGCAAAAAAGTCATCTACAAAATTGTTAAAGCTGCGGTCCAACGGCTTGCGGTTAAAATTTACGAGTGTCATAATCTTATTGGGTTTTTATTTTTTTAATTACACATTCTTTCTTCCAAATGGTATACCACCCAAAATTTGGTGACAGGATCGCTATTTCGCTTCGATCGCAACTGACATTATTGCATTTTTGCTATCAATAAACTGCCATAATTGCTTATTTTAAAGCCAGATAAACTTTTTATCTAAATTTGCGTTTCTAAAAAAAATACCCGTATGTATCCTGAAGAAATAGTTATTCCGATGAAAGAAGAGCTGACCGACAATGGCTTTACCGAGCTGTTGACGGCTGCAGATGTTGATGCTCAATTGGCCAGGGAAGGCACTACACTGGTGATGGTCAATTCGGTTTGCGGCTGCTCTGCCGGTTCAGCCCGTCCGGCTGTGCTGATGGCAGTGGCGAATGCAAAGGAGAAACCTGATTATGTGACCACCAGTTTTGCCGGATTTGATATTGAAGCAGTAAAGAGGCTTCGCGAGCACCTGGCCCCTTATCCGCCATCCTCACCCGCTATCGCGCTTTTCAAGAATGGACAACTCGTTCATTTTATCGAACGCCATATGATCGAAGGAAGGTCGGCGCAAGTAATTGCCCAAAACCTGATCGGCGCTTTTGAAGAGTACTGCAATTAAAAAAGACTAAAGAATCTGCGTGAATAGCTTTCTTATTTCCAGGAAAGCTATTTTTATTTTCAGGAAGCTTATATTTTCCATTGTATATTCGCCTGCTTAAAACCAAATAAACGGCCGATGTATCCTAATCTTTATTTTGCATTTAAGGACCTTTTTGGTGTTGAATGGCCATTTCTTCGATTTGTCAATTCATTTGGTTTTTTTGTTGCCATCTCATTTGTACTAGCCGCCATCGTGCTGGCCGCAGAGCTGAAAAGAAAAAGCAGCGACGGCTTGTTGAAACCTACTGAGATGCAGGTAATGGTAGGCAGTCCTGCTACTGCCACTGAACTGATCCTGAATTTTTTGTTGGGGTTTTTGCTTGGATTCAAGATACTGGCGCTGTTCATTATGGATAGCTCGGCCACGGAAGACCCCCAGGCATTTATATTCTCAACCATCGGCAGCTGGCCCGCCGGTATACTCGTCGGATTGTTGTTTGCCGGCTTGAAATGGTATGAAAAGAACAAACAGAAACTGCCCAAACCTGAGAAAAGAACCGTACGCATCTGGCCGCAGGACAGGGTAGGGGAAATGACGGTTTTGGCCCTCGTTTTCGGACTCGTAGGTGCCAAGCTTTTTGATATTTTTGAGAACTGGAGCGATTTTCTGAATCATCCTTCTTCTTACCTGCTCTCACCCTCGGGTCTCACTTTTTACGGGGGACTGATCTGCGCTGCCATTGCTATCTGGGTCTATGCCCGTAAACATAATATAGGTCTCTGGCATCTCAACGATGCCGCTGCACCGGCCCTGATGCTGGCCTATGCCACAGGCCGGATCGGCTGCCAGGTAGCCGGGGATGGTGACTGGGGTGTAGCCAACCACAGTCCAAAACCTTTTTCATGGCTTCCCGACTGGATGTGGGCTTATAAATACCCGCACAACGTCAACGAGGTAGACACCAAAATTCCCGGCTGCGTTGGTAAATACTGTTATGAGCTTGGCGAAGCTGCCTGGCCCACGCCGTTCTATGAAACGATCATCTGCCTCATCCTTTTTGGTATACTCTGGTTGCTGAGGAAAAAGCTGAAAACCCCGGGAACATTGTTTGCTTTATACCTGATGTTCAACGGAATCGAGCGGTTTTTTATAGAAAAGATCAGGGTCAATACCCGTCTAAACCTGTTTGGATTCCAGCCTACCCAGGCCGAAGTGATCTCCACCCTGTTGTTTTTAGCCGGTCTGTTCCTGTGGTTTTACCTGAAGAAAAAGGAGGGTAACCCGAAATCCACATCGGGAGGTCCTGACCAAGGGGCTAAATAAATTTTTTGAAAACGGTCTGCCGGGCCGGAATGCCCGTCCAACAAGCATTTCCCTTGAAAAGACGTAATCAGGGAAACGATTGCATTAAATTGAAATTTAGTTAATTATTCACAGGCACTATGAGATTCGGCCGTTGAGACTTACCTTTGCAAATAGATCGCTCGGTCCCCTTTATTAACTGCATTTTACAATATTCTTTAAACCACGATCGGAACTAATTGTTTAATACATAAACAACTTACTTTACTATGAGGCAACTCAAAATTGCTACCCAGATCACGAACCGGGATTCCCAGGCGGTTGAAAAATACCTGCAGGAAATTTCAAAAATTTCTATGATCACGCCTGAGGAAGAAACAACCCTGGCTCAAAGGATCAAAATGGGGGATCAAAAGGCGTTGGATAAACTCGTCCAGGCCAACTTAAGATTTGTTGTCTCTGTGGCCAAGCAGTATCAGCACCAGGGTTTATCATTGAGCGATCTGATCAATGAAGGTAACCTCGGTTTGATAAAGGCCGCCCAGCGATTTGACGAAACAAAAGGTTTTAAATTTATCTCTTACGCAGTTTGGTGGATCCGTCAATCTATTTTACAGGCTTTGGCTGAACAGGGCCGCCTGGTAAGATTGCCACAAAACAAGATCGGAACTTACAATAAAGCCAACAAGGCTTATATGGCTTTCGAACAGGAGCACGAAAGAGAGCCTTCAACCGAAGAGCTGGCTGAGTTGCTTGAAATGAGCGAAACCGAAATCAACAATATTTTCCAAAGCAATACCCGTCACACTTCACTCGATGCACCTGTGCATGAAGCGGAAGATGTGGCAATGGGTGACCTGCTGGAAGGTGGTGATGATACCGACGACGATGTGATGAAAGACTCACTTAGAAATGAGATCCGTCGCGTATTAAAATCATTAAGCCCCAGGGAAGCCGAGATCGTGAATGCCTATTTTGGTCTCGATGGCGAACAGGGTGTTACCATCGAACAGATCGGTCAGAAATATGATCTTACCAAAGAACGCATTCGCCAGATCAAGGAAAGAGCTATCAAGCGTCTTCAAAAGGCCCGCTACAGCAGTGCATTAAAAGCATATTTGGGATAATCATTTTAGTCTAAATAACTCGTCTCCCACAAGGGAGAAGATTGGTGGGTTTATTTACAAAAAGCAGCTCCGGTTGGCCTCAGGCTATTGGAGCTGTTTTCTTTTGTAGTTTTTACACATGCTTTCCAGACTACTGCTACTTTAAAACCCGGTAAGCGATTTACCGTTATTTTTGACGACTTAAAATTTTCAATACAGAATGGCGAATGATACAATCGAAAGAGTTAAATGCCTGATCATCGGATCAGGACCGGCAGGATACACAGCGGCAATCTATGCATCAAGGGCCAACCTGAACCCCGTCCTCTACCAGGGACTGCAACCGGGTGGTCAGCTTACCATCACTACCGAAGTTGAGAACTATCCGGGTTACCCGGATGGTGTGCAGGGACCCGAGATGATGGTTGATTTTGAAAAGCAGGCAAAAAGAATGGGTGCAGATATTCGTTACGGTATCGCCACACAGGTTGATTTTTCGGGGCGACCACTAAAGGTTCAGATCGACGAGGAAAAATGGATCGAAGCTGAATCCGTTATCATCTCTACAGGTGCATCGGCAAAATGGCTTGGCCTCGAAAGCGAACAACGTCTCAATGGATTTGGTGTTAGCGCCTGCGCCGTCTGTGATGGATTTTTCTTCCGCGGAAAAGAAGTGGCCATTGTTGGCGCGGGAGATACCGCCGCTGAGGAAGCCCTGTATCTTTCCAAACTCTGCACGACAGTGCACATGTTTATTAGAAAAGATCATATGCGGGCGAGCAAGGTAATGCAGGAGCGGGTGATGAATACGCCTAATATCAAAGTTTACTGGAATACAGAAACGGACGAAATTCTCGGCGATAAAACCGTGAACGGCGTTAGAATAAAAAACAATGTAACGGGTGAAACACAACAGATACCCGTCAATGGCTTTTTCGTAGCGATTGGGCATCAACCCAATTCAGATATTTTCCGCGGCTTTATCGATATGGACGACGCCGGCTACATTCGCACTGTTCCCGGTTCTACCAGGACAAATGTTCCAGGCGTATTCGCATCGGGTGATGTGCAGGATAAGATCTACAGGCAGGCAGTAACAGCTGCAGGGAGCGGATGTATGGCCGCACTCGACGCGGAGCGTTACCTCGGTGATATCGGCGTCCATTAAATGTAAAACCTAAACTTACTATTCAAATTCAAGTCATCATGTCCAGCCGGTTCACCATTTCGCTCAACAACCTGCGTTTCCGCGCTTACCATGGTTTATATCCTGCGGAGAGGCAAAAGGGGAATGATTTTGTAGTGAATATGGAAGTCAGCTATACATCCAAACAGGCCATGATCACACAACTGGAAGATACCATCGATTATGCCGCCCTGTTTGAAATAATCAATGCAAACATGCAGGACCCTGTTGACCTGCTGGAAACGCTGGTGCAACGGATCGCGCAATCGGTTCACGAACGTTATAGTGATGTGAAACAGATAACCGTTTCAGTTGAAAAACTGAATCCGCCAATTGACAAATTCACCGGTAGTGCGGCCGTGAGCTATTCTGCCGAGTTTCAATAAGTAAAGCTTTTTACACGTAAAAAGCCCTGGGCCATTCAAAATAGCCTGCAAAAATTACAATAAGTATTTTTGCCTATCATTGCAACTAATAAAGTAATAGTGAAACAGGTTTACAATATTGCTTCCAGCAAGGAAGGGGATACAGCACAACAGGTTTTATCGATCAGGATCGGCGAAAGACATTTCGGCTTTTCGGTTAGTTCGGTAAATGCGGGGGAATTGTTTACGCTGAACTGGTACACTGAAGTGGAAATGAATGCGGCAACGCTGAACGACATCTACTGGAAACATCCGGAACTCCGCGCCAGCTACCAGCATGTTTTTATCTGCTACGATTATCCACAAAGCGTGATGATACCGCTAAACCAGTACAAGCAGGATGACGCCCGGCTGATGTTACAAACTATGTTTGGCATCAGTGGCAAAGATGCGGTGGTAAATGAACCGGTGTCTGGCTGGCAGATGTATAATGTGTTTGCGGTACCGAAAGATGTTTACGACTGGGTCAATGAACACTATCCTTCCTGTAATTACTGGCATGCCTATACCATTGGTATAAAAAATGCGGTGGTCACCGATTTTGAAGGTTCGCTGGCAGCAGATTTTCGTACCGACGATTTTTCGCTGGTAGCAACAAGGGGTAGTAAATTACTGCTCACACAAACCTTTCCTTACACTACGCCGGCTGATTTTATCTATTATTTACTGGATGCATGCCGGCAGTTTTCATTTTCCCAGGAAACAGTACGCGTTTACCTGTCGGGACTGATCGACAAGGAATCGAGTTTGTATAAGGAACTCTACCAGTACTTTCTTCATATCCGCTTCCGGGAACCCGAATGGAAGGTGTCGGGTCTTGGAGAACAACAGTACCCGTCCCATTTTTTTACATCCCTTAATGACCTCGCGAAATGCGCATCATAGGTGGTGAACATGGCGGCAGGAAATTCAATCCGCCTTCGAAAATGCCATATACCCGGCCCACCACCGACATAGCCAAAGAGGGTTTGTTTAACATGATCCAGCATAAGCTGGATATCGAAGAGTTAAAAACCCTTGACCTGTTTGGCGGCACGGGCAGTATTAGTTATGAACTCGCCTCGCGTGGTGCAAAGGATCTTACCATCGTCGAGAAAGATGCGGCCATGTACGCGTTTATAAAAAAGACCAGCCAGGAACTTCGAATAGAGAATTTGAAAGTGGTAAGGATGGATGTGTTTAAATTTATTGGTCAATGCCCGGAAAAATTCGATTTTATCTTTGCCGGTCCACCTTATGCGCTGGCCACGATTGATCGTTTACCTGAGTTGGTATTTGAAAAACAGTTGCTCATGCCAGGTGGCTGGTTTGTGCTCGAGCATACGCCACGCAACAATTACAAGAATTTTCCTTTTTATAAATCGGAGCGTAACTACGGGACCACAATTTTTTCCATTTTTATATATCCCCATGAAGAAAACGGAACTAAGGAAGATCTACCGTGAGAAGCGGATGGCGCTTTCAGAGAAAGAAAGGATAAAGCTGGATGATCTACTACTCATCCAGTTTCAGTCTGCTGACATTCCGTTTATCGACGCGCTGATGACCTACTGGCCCATCGAGGAAAACAATGAGCCCAACACACATTTATTTACTGAGTTTTTAAAGTTTAGGAACCCGGAATTAAAGACCTGCTATCCGGTATCCGATTTTGCCACCGGTATCATGAGGGCGGCAGCAACGGATATAGATACCCCATTTACCAAAACGGAGTTGAATATCTACGAACCGCAGAGCACGGATTTTGTTCCGGCTTCCGATATCGACCTGGTATTTGTACCATTACTGGCATTTGACAAAAAAGGATATCGTATTGGATATGGAAAAGGCTTCTATGATAAATGGCTGGAAGGCTGTCGCGGGGATTGTATCAAGGTAGGATTCAGTTATTTTGAACCGGTAGAGCATATCGAAGGACTCCATGAATTTGACCTACCTTTAGACCTTTGTATCACACCGCAAAACGTGTATGTCTTCTAATTTCTTTCTCAAGTCTTTCCGGATTCTTTTACTTCCTTTTGCCCTGCTGTACTGGCTGGCGGTAGCGATCCGCAACTGGCTTTACAATAAGAACATACTCCAAAGCACTTCATTTGGTCTGCCATTGATCTGCGTTGGAAATCTTTCGGTAGGGGGCACCGGCAAGTCACCAATGGTGGAATACCTGGTCGAATTGCTGAAGGGCCAATTCAAAGTGGCTACCTTAAGCAGGGGCTATAAAAGGCGTACCCGGGGATATGCGCTCGCCGATGAAAACTCCACAGCCCTTGAGATCGGCGATGAACCAATGCAGTTTCACAGCAAATTTCCCGGTATAGCTGTAGCGGTGGGTGAGGAACGACTGATCGCGATACCACAGCTCCTGCACGACCGGCCCGAAACGGAAGTGATCATACTGGATGATGCATTTCAGCACCGCGCTGTAAAAGCTGGTATGAATATCTTGCTGACTGATTATAGCAATCTTTTTACCCGCGATTTTTATTTGCCGACAGGTGATCTGCGCGACCTGAAATCGGAATACAAGCGGGCGGAAGTGATCGTGGTGACCAAATGTCCTTCGGATCTTTCTATCATGGAGAAAGAAAAAATCATTAGCGAAATTGATCCAGTCGATAAGCAGTCGATCTTTTTTACATCGGTGGAGTATGGCCAGCCCTATCATATTTTGAGTGGAAATAAACTGCCTGTAACCGACGACAAGGAAATACTGCTCGTAACCGGTATTGCCAATCCCAGGTCATTGATGTCGATGCTGGAAGACTCCAGCAAGACTTACTATATGCTCCAATATCCTGATCATCGCATTTTCACCATAGACGATCTCAAGGAAATAAAAAAGAGGTTTGCAGCCATCGAATCGGTTGATAAAATTATTCTTACAACTGAGAAAGATGCAGTACGTTTAGTAAAATTCAATACAGAAATCGCTGACTGGCCTTTGTATGTCATTCCTGTCCGGCATCATTTTTTGTATGAAGAGGGTGGAAGATTCGACCAGTTGGTCACCGGTTTTATCCACCAATTTGGTCCGGCACAGAAAAACTAGAGTATGGGTAAAAAAAACACTTCGAAGAAAAAGCAGAAATATAGTGCAGCAGACAACGGTAAGACTGTAAAAGGGAAGCTGGATATTACCCGTTCGGGAATGGGCTTTGTGATCGTGCCTGAACAGGAAACGGATGTATTGATCCGCCCTTCAGATTTTAATACTGCGATGCACGGCGACCTGGTGAGGGTAAAGATCAAAAACGGCTTCGGTCGGCGTATGCAGGGCGAGATCGTCGAAATACTCGAAAGAAAGCAAACTGAGTTTATTGGCAGGCTTCAATTGAATAAGGATTTTGCCTTCTTTGTCATGGATTCCAGCAAGCCTATGCCGGATATTTATATTCCCCTGCAAAGTATCAATGGCGCTAAGGATAATGACCGCGTAGTAGCCAGGCTGGTTCGTTGGGAAAAAGGTGATAAGCGTCCCGTTGGCGAGGTAGTGAGTGTGCTGGATGCTGAGAATTCCAATGATGCGGCTATGAAAGAAATACTGCTGGAAAATGGCTTCCCGCTTGAATTCCCCGACGATGCTATTGAAGTTGCCGCCCGCATACCGGAAACGATAACGGATCACGATATAAAGGACAGGAGAGATGTCAGGGATGTTCTCACATTTACGATTGATCCTGTAGACGCAAAAGATTTTGACGATGCCATTTCTGTTAGAAAAATTAAAGAAGGTCTTTACGAGATCGGGGTACATATAGCCGATGTCAGTCATTATGTAGAACCCGATAATCCGCTTGATAAAGCTGCATACCAGAAAGCCACTTCAGTTTACCTGCCCGACAGGGTGAACCCCATGCTGCCCGAACATATTTCCAATGTACTCTGTTCCCTGCGTCCCAATGAGGACAAACTCACGTTCTCTGCCATTTTTGAGATCAATACAAAAGCGGAAGTAAAACAATACTGGCTGGGGAGAACAATCATGCACTCCAATAGGCGGTTTACATACGAGGAGGCACAGGATATTATCGAAACAAAAGCAGGTGACCACGCAGAAGAGATATTATTGCTTAACGAGCTTGCCCAGAAAATGCGCAAACGCCGGTTCAACAAAGGGGCTATTAATTTTTCGTCACAGGAGGTGCGGTTCAGGCTCGATGAGAAAGGCGATCCGATTGGTATTGTGATAAAGGAAAGCAAAGAGTCGCACCAGCTAATTGAAGAATTCATGCTGCTGGCAAACCGCTATGTGGCGGAACATATTTCAAAAATCAAAGTAAAGGGAAAGCCTTTGCCTTTTCCATACCGGATACACGATACACCGGATGAAGAGAAATTGTTACCGTTTATTGCTTTTGCCAATAAGTTTGGACATAAGTTCGATGCGTCCTCACCCGAAGCCATTGCAGCTTCTTTTAACCAACTGTTGAGTGATGTACATGGCCGGCCCGAACAACATGTACTGGAACAACTGGGCATCAGGACCATGGCCAAAGCCAGGTACACGAGTGAAAATGTCGGCCACTATGGTTTGGGATTTGAGCATTATTGTCATTTCACCTCCCCGATACGCCGCTATCCCGATGTGATGGTACACCGGATATTGCAGGAAGTGCTGAATAAAGAATTTATTGTTGATAAGAAGCTTGAGGAAAAATGTAAGCACTGCAGCGACCGGGAAAGAGCTGCCATGGAAGCCGAACGATCAGCCAATAAATACAAACAGGTACAATACATGCGGAACTACCTGGGTGAGGATTTTGATGGTGTGATCAGTGGTGTAGCCAGCTTTGGATTCTGGGTAGAAACAGTTGAACACAAATGCGAGGGCCTGGTAAGTGTGAACAGCCTGTTGGAATATGATGAGTTTCGTCATATCGAATCCGACTACGCACTGGTAGGTATGAGGAGCGGAAAGAAATTTCGTATGGGTGATAAAGTAAGGATCAAAGTGGCGGGCGCCAACCTTGCTAAACGCCAGCTTGATTACGAATGGGTTCTTGGTACCGATAGCCAGGCCGACGAACAGGATATAGCGTTTGCAAAAAAGGGTAAAAGAAAAAGAAAACGGTAATCAAAGACTTATTTTTGAGCATGCATTCATTTGAGCAGTTGTCACAACAATTTGCAGGATATTTCAATCAACCACATTTCCCGGCCGAACCGGCAACGCTTTACGAAGCCTGTGATTATTTTTTGAAAATGGGCGGTAAACGTATACGCCCTGTGCTGTGCCTGATGGGCAATGAATTGTTTGACGAGATCAAGCCAGATGCCTGGGAGGTGGCTACCGCAATCGAGTTATTCCACAATTTTACCCTTATCCACGATGACATGATGGACAAGGCGCCACTGCGAAGGGGAAGGGAAACGATCCATAAAAAATTCGGCGATAGTACCGCCATATTAGCGGGAGATGTGATGCAGGTTGCGGCTTACGAATACCTTAATAAAATTCATACTTCTTTCCTGCACCAAATACTTGGTCTGTTCAATAAAACAGCCCGGCAGGTTTGTGAAGGGCAGCAGTATGATATGGATTTTGAAAAAAAGGAGACAGTAGGGCATGACGAGTATTTGCGGATGATCGAACTGAAAACTTCGGTGTTGCTCGCCGCAGGTTTGAAAATGGGCGCTATTCTCGGCGGGGCCGGGGAAAGGAACCAGAACCTGATCTATGAGTTTGGGCGCAAACTCGGCCTGGCATTCCAGGTGCAGGACGATTACCTCGACGCCTTTGGTGATCCGGATAAATTTGGTAAGCAGGTGGGCGGCGATATCATGGCGAATAAAAAAACATTTTTGTTGATCCATGCCTGGGAAACCGCGAATGATACACAGAAAAAGGAACTGCGGGATCTTTTGCAAAACAATGCAGGCGATAAAGTGGAGAAAGTGCTGAATCTTTTCCGGGATTGCGGCATCGATGACTGGGCCCTGCAATTAAAAAACAGTTTTCTGGACCAGGCCTTTCAACACCTGGAAGATATCGCGGTGTTATCGGTTCGCAAGGAGCCACTAAAGCAGCTGGCCCTTTTTCTTGTACAACGGGAGCATTGATGACACGCTATAAATCATAGGCGCTTAAACCATATTTTTTCCTATTTTAAAGTCTTCAAACCAACTAACGATGGCAAATTCCCTGTTTCGGAAAAAATCAATTGAATCTATTAAAGCGGATTACGACAAACGGCAGGGCGAAGGTGGTGGACTAAGAAAGGTGCTTGGTGTAAGAGACCTTACATTCCTGGGTATCGCCGCGGTGATCGGTGCTGGAATATTTTCAACAATTGGGAAAGCAGCTTATGATGGTGGCCCAGGGATCTCAGTATTGTTTATCATAACTGCGATCACATGTGGATTCTCCGCACTTTGCTATGCAGAGTTTGCCAGCAGGGTACCTGTGGCGGGAAGCGCGTATACTTATTCCTACGTCACATTTGGTGAGGTCATCGCGTGGATCATCGGATGGGCGCTGATACTTGAATACGCAATCGGTAACATCGTGGTAGCGATTTCCTGGAGCAGTTATTTTAATAACCTATTAGAGAACGTATTTAATATTCATCTGCCTGACTGGATGTTGGTGGATCCTCAGACGGCGTATAACGCGTTTTCAACGGCTACAACGGAGATGGCAGCGGGTACAGTCACGGATCCGAAACTGCTGGCCGATTATCAATTTGCTATCGAGGCGTATAATAGTGCGCCAACGATCGGTGGCAGTCCCGTCTTTTTTAATTTACCTGCTTTCATTGTGGTGGGACTGATCACCTGGCTGGCTTATATCGGTATACAGGAGAGTAAGCAATCCGCAAATTTTATGGTAATATTTAAAGTTGCCGTTATCATATTCGTGATCATTGCAGGAGCTTTTTATGTTGATACTAATAACTGGCAGCCGTTTATGCCCAACCGGTTTGAAGGTGTGCTAAAAGGGGTATCGGCGGTCTTTTATGCCTATATCGGCTTTGATGCCATTTCCACAACTGCTGAAGAATGTAAAAACCCGCAGCGTGATATGCCGCGTGGCATGATCTATTCTCTGGTGATCTGTACTGTGCTGTATATTCTGATTGCCCTGGTGCTGACGGGCATGGAAAGATCAACAGCATTCAGGGATGTGAATGATCCGTTGGCTTTTGTATTTGAGCAACGCGCTCCCTGGATTGAAAAGATCGTTTCTGTAAGTGCTGTGGTCGCTACTACATCGGTGTTGCTGGTGTTTCAGCTTGGGCAGCCAAGGATCTGGATGAGCATGAGCCGGGACGGTCTTTTACCAAAGATCTTTCAAAAAATTCACCCGCGTTACCAGACTCCTTCTTTTGCAACCATACTTACCGGTGTCATTGTTGGAGCGGGAGCACTTTTGCTGCAGAGTGACCTGGTAACTGATCTGACCAGTATCGGAACCTTGTTTGCATTTGTATTGGTTTCGGGAGGTGTGTTGTTGTTGCCACCCCGGCCAAAAGAAGCAGGCAAATTCCGTTTGCCTTATATCAACGGTAGATTCTTCATCCCGATTTTTTACCTGGTGTTTGTGTTCCTGTTCCGCAACAGGCTCATTGATGCCGTCACAAACCTGGCTAATGAAGGCTACCAGGAAATTTTGTTCCTTGTGTTTATCATTGTTGCAGCCATACTTACGGTATTGACGGTGCTACGTAATTATTCCCTGATACCTATTATGGGTGTATTATCTTGCCTGTACCTGATGATCGAAATTCCGGCGGTTAGCTGGTTGTGGTTTTTTGCCTGGATGGGATTGGGACTGGTGATCTATTTTCTTTATGGATATAGAAACAGCAGGCTGTCGCGTGGGTCGGAGTAATGAAGAGTTTGGGAATTAGGAATTGGGAATTTGTAATTAGGCGCCAGGGCGACTTGTTATCTTTGCTGTATGAAGTACCAGGTAGGTGATACCGTGATCATTTTACATTCGGAGGAGGAGGGCCAGATCGTGGATTTTATCAACGATAAAATGGCGATGGTTGAGGTAAAAGGCGTGCGATTTCCCGTTTACATGGATCAGATCGATTTTCCCTATTTCAAACGATTTACTGAAAAAAAAACCGTTCCGGCTAACCGGTCAAAAAAATATGTTGACAACCTAAAAAAAGAGAAACCAACTCCCGTTGAAAAAGTAGTGGACGGCGTATGGCTTACTTTCCTGCCCGTGATGGACACAGATGAGTTCGGCGATCTGGTTGTTGAGGAACTAAAACTGCACCTGGTCAATCATACAGAAAGAGGTTACCAATTTAAATACCGGCAAATATTTTTTGGAGAAACAGAGTTCGAACTAAAGAACCGGATCAATCCCTTTGAGGATTTTTACCTGCACGATATACCTTTTGCCGACATGAACGACAATCCCTCGTTCGAATTTGAATTCTCTCTTTTGCAACCGGAGAAAGGGAAAGCGGAATATTATGAAGCTTCTCTCAAATTAAAAGCAAAACAACTATTCGCGAAGATCGAAGAAGTAAAGCAAAACAACCTGGCAACTTTCAGGTACAAGCTATTCGACGAATATCCCGATAAACTGGTAGAGGATAAACTGGAATTAGGCAAACTGGCAGCACGGGGTTATAAAATATATAACGCTAAAGAAACCCGTCAGCACCTGGAGTCACCGCGAAGTGTGATCGATCTCCATATTGAAAAATTGACGGATAACTGGGCTTCTATGAGCAATTACGAGATACTGGGACTACAGATAAAGACTTTTGAAAAGTATTATGACCTTGCCCTGGCGCATATGCAACCTTCGCTGATCGTTGTACATGGATTGGGAACGGGAAAACTGCGGGATGAAATACATGATCTGTTGCGCCATCGGAGAGAAGTGAAATCCTTCGTCAACCAGTACCATCCGCAATTTGGATGGGGAGCAACGGAAATATACTTTCAGTATTAAATAGCCTGATCTAAATGCTGCGGGAAGTTTCCAGATGATCCTCCATCGCTGACCAGTAATATGCAAACTACAGGTGTACGATCTTACGACTGCGAGCGGCCTTGATCGTGTTGATCACCTTCTGTGCCTGATGACGCTGTTCTGCCAGTGTTTTTAAAGTTATATCAGTATCAGGAATGCCTGGCTGTTTGTTTTCCTTAAGTTCCTTTTCAAGATTTGCCAGTTCAGCTACAGCTAATGAATAAACTTTTTGCAGGCTGTCAAGCTTTATTTCAGCCATGGCGCTGTTCAATTGAGAATTGACCTGGTTCCAGTTGATCTTTTCGTAGGTCAGTTTCAACTGGTCTTCCAGTTTTTCCCAATCCATTTTCGACATTTGCGCGTTGTACTCGG
The DNA here is from genome assembly GCA_023411775.1 of Bacteroidota bacterium. GTDB lineage: Bacteria > Bacteroidota > Bacteroidia > Chitinophagales > Chitinophagaceae > Terrimonas_B. The sequence goes on from JAEYOL010000009.1 coordinate 16,713, forward strand.
CTTTGAGTTTCTCCTTTTCAACTGAGGTCATCGCATCGGCGATATTTTTCTCCATCAATTTCCAATGATCTTCCGCCATTACTTTTTGCGAAGCTTTCAGCGCTTCCTGAACTTGTTTTTCCTGTTCGGGTTCCAATTCAGGAATTATTTTTTCGGCCGCAGTTACATAATTATATGTCCATGCTGGTGCAGGGGCGGGAGGGGCGGGAGGTGTTGGCAAACTGACTTCATCCGGATCATCATGTTTCGCCGATTGCTTTGCCAGGTCAGCCTTAGGTAGATCCGCTACGGGCTCCGTGCTGCCAGGATTGTTTGTGATAGTTTCTATTTCTGTTTCCACCAATATTTCATCATCTGCTTCCGGTTTCTCATTTCCCCTCACCATTCTTTGATCGCCAGTTGGTGAGAACAGGTGAAATGGTACGCTCAGGTCGGTCAGTAATCCCGGTCTTAGGTTAGATTCATTAGGTTTGCTCAATAATAGCAACGCGTTGATCCCAACAAAACATAGAAGGGCGGCGGCGATGCCAGCCAGCCGCTGAAAAGAAAATGTTTGTTGCTTGCGGATACCCAGTATCGATTCGATCCTTGACAACAGGTCTTTCTTTGATCCCATGGAAGCCGCTACTGCCAGGGTTTGTATAGGATGAGCCGCTTTTTCCAGGGTGAGCAGCGCGCTGGCGTAACCATGCGGTTCATACTGGAACTGTAATACTAGTTCATCACAATTCTTCTCCCGTTCTGACTCTATGATCCTGGCAAAAGCTTTTACAAACGGGTTGAAGTAAAGCAGGGATTGTATTGCTTTTGATATCAGGTTGATCAGAAAATCAAAACGCCTGATATGTGATAACTCATGCAATAGTACCGCTTCCACCTGTTGGGGGCTAAGATAATTGACGGCAGCCACGGGAAGCAGGATGATGGGTTTGAAATAACCGATCGTTACAGGTGAATTCACCAGTTCGGAAAGCCAGACATGCACGGGCTTTTTGATACCCATATGCGCTGCCATATTTTGCACAAAGATCCGCCACTCCACATTTGCTTTCCTCAGCCCCTGGCTGCGGATCACCTGTACATAGCGGTAATTCCTGATAAAATTCAGGATGGGAGCTATCAATAATAACAGGTATACCAGGGATGCGAAGGGCAGGAATTTCTGTAAGCCCGAGTTTACCGCTTCATTGCCCGTTACGGTTACAAATGCGGGGTAACTCTGCTGCACAGCAGCGGCGTCAGATAAAGTAATAAGTAATGTAAGAAGAAACCAGGCAAACCCGGTAAAAAGCATCGTGGTTGCCAGTAAGCTCTTTTTGGAAGAGCTTGTATTTTTAAAACTTGAAATGATTAACTGGTAGACCACCCACAACAAAGCCATCTGCCACAGGCTGTTTAATACAGCCCATCCCAATGCCTGCAGAAAATTTGATTGCCCTATAGCAAACATGCGTTAGTGTTTTTTCAGATCATCTAATAGCGCCTGTATCCGTTCCAGTTCAGCCGGGCTCGCTTTATGCTCGCCGAGTGCCTGGATCACAAGTTGGGTAGGGGATCCGCCAAACAGGCTGTCGATCATTTTTCCCAGTAAATGTTTTTGTGTTTTCTCCTTGTTCACGGCGGCCTGGTACACATGGGTACGCATCGAATCATCTCTTTTCACCAACCCTTTCTCATTCATGATCTGCATCAGCTTGAGCGTAGTGGTATAGCCCACATCTTTTGTTGCTGCCAAACTTTCGTGTACTTCCCTGACTGTGGCAAGTCCTTTTGTCCAAAGGATCTGCAGAATTTCCAATTCACTTTCAGTGGGTCTTATACTTCTGATGGTTGACATGGGTGTTAAGTTTTGCAAGTCGAATATACGACTAATTTCGTATAGACCAAACCCTCTAACGATATTTAGTTTTTTTTAACGTTGATTAACCCGTTAGAAAAATTGCGTCTATTGAAATCACGGTCGTTTTGGGCTTCCAGGATATGATACGTTTGGGGCTCAAAAAGGTTACAAAAAAAATAGCCCCACTGTAGAAACAGCGGGACTATGTGATAATGGTTCTGATTAAGCTCTTAAATATACTATTTATATTGAACCGTATTATTTTTTGCCAGGGTTGCCTTTGGCTGGGCTTTAATTATTGTCTCGACCGGCTGTTCTTTTTCCTTACTTCTGGCTGCCGTTTCATCGCCGCCGCTCATTTGCGCCAGGGTGGGGGCGATAACCAGGGAAACGATAGACATTAATTTGATCAGGATATTCATCGAAGGTCCTGATGTATCCTTAAAGGGGTCACCCACTGTATCACCGGTCACGGATGCCTTGTGCGGCTCAGACTTTTTGTAATACATCTCGCCATTGATCTCAACACCTTTTTCGAAAGATTTTTTGGCGTTATCCCAGGCGCCGCCGGCGTTGTTCTGGAACATCCCCATCAGTACACCACTCACGGTAGCACCAGCCAGGAATCCGCCCAGTGCCTCGGCACCTAATCCGGGCGCGAACCCGATTATAAGCGGAGAGATGATCGCAATAGCTCCGGGCAGCATCATTTTTTTGATCGACGCTTTAGTAGAGATAGCCACACATTTATCGTACTCCGGTTTACCCGTTCCTTCCATAATTCCGGGAATTGATTTAAACTGGCGACGAACTTCTTCCACCATGGCCATAGCTGCCTGGCCGACTGCACGAATAGCGAGAGATGAGAAAATAAATGGTATCATGGCGCCTACAAAAAGACAGGCGAGAACATTAGCCTTATAAATATCAATACCGGTAATGCCGGCCACACCAACGAATGCCGCAAATAAAGCAAGCGCGGTGAGTGCTGCAGAAGCGATCGCGAATCCTTTTCCCGTTGCGGCCGTAGTGTTGCCCACTGCATCGAGTACGTCTGTTTTTTCCCTTACATCTGAAGGAAGTTCACTCATTTCAGCAATACCACCCGCATTGTCGGCAATTGGGCCAAACGCGTCGATAGCAAGTTGCATCGCAGTTGTTGCCATCATCCCTGCAGCGGCGATCGCCACGCCATACAAACCTGCACACTCATAAGAACCCCAGATACCACCAGCCAGTACCAGGATCGGAAGGAAAGTTGATTCCATACCGATCGCCAATCCACCAATGACATTGGTAGCGTGACCGGTTGAAGACTGGCGAATGATGGACAGCACCGGGCGTTTGCCCATGGCGGTATAATATTCCGTGATAATGCTCATTAATGCACCTACCAGCAGACCTACACCAATGGCACCCATAACACCCCATTTGGTAAACAGGGTACCACGGAGCTCCATGGTTTCAGGAAGTAACCAGTAAACCAGGATGCCCGCTGCGATAGCTGTTAGGATGATAGATCCCCAGTTACCCATGTTAAGGGCCTTTTGTACGGTGCTGGTATTAATGCCAGCAGATTCCCCAATACGAACGAAAAAGGTTCCAATAATAGAGAACAGGATACCTACGCCTGCGATAAGCATGGGAAGTACCACCGGTGAAAATCCACCTAAAGTATCGGGATCAATAGTAGTTGTTTGCTGCCCCAGTACGATCGTTGCCAGAACGGTTGCCACATAGGAACCAAAAAGATCGGCACCCATACCAGCCACATCACCTACATTGTCACCCACATTGTCGGCAATAGTCGCTGGATTCCGGGGATCATCCTCCGGGATACCTGCTTCCACCTTACCCACCAGGTCGGCACCCACATCGGCTGCCTTTGTATAGATACCACCGCCTACACGGGCAAAAAGGGCGATAGATTCTGCTCCAAGCGAAAAACCGGTCAATACCTCGATCGTGCGAAGCATCTCGTCGGAATTAACTGCAGAGCCGGGTGCAAAAATTTGTTTTAAAACGATATACAGGCCACCGAGACCCAGCACTGCCAGGCCTGCCACACCTACACCCATCACAGCGCCGCCGGTAAATGAAACGTTCAATGCTTTGCTCAAACTTGAGCGGGCTGCCTGTGCCGTGCGTACATTGGCTTTAGTGGCTGCTTTCATACCGATATAACCAGCAAGGGCGCTCAATACTGCGCCAACAACGAAAGCCAGGGCGATCGACCAGTGAGAGTGGGGGTTGGCCTGGGCCATTACCGCCAGCAGAATGCCAACGATCACAACAAAATATCCCAACACTTTCCATTCGGCCTTTAAAAAAGCCATGGCACCTTCAGCAATATAATTGCTGATCTCTTTCATACGGTCTGTACCCGCGTCCTGCCTGCCAACCCAGTTAAATTTAACGAGGGTATAAAGCAGGCCAATGATACCCATGACGGGGACGAGATAGATCAAATTATCCATAAGCGTAGCTTCTATGTGTTTAATCCGAAACCAGGATTCGGAGGACGGCAAAGATAGTAGTTAGGCCAATATTTCAAAACATATTTGAATCAATGATTTAGCTTGAGAAACCTGCCCCAGCCCGGCGTTATTGATAGCTAATGAGGAACTTGTTCCACTCCCATACCCATTTTTCCATATTTAAAGCCGGAAAACCAGCGTCGGCACAGCGCTCATTGCTATGGCATTCTACTTGCAAATAGCACTGTATGAAGAAAATAATTATACTCGCATCAATCATATTACCGGGCATTCAGGTAATAGCCCAGGAAGTAACGGACAGCCTTAGCCATAACGACACCGTTGTAAGCACTGAGCCCGCCAGCGTGGCCATAGAAAATAGCGCCGAAGTTTATAAACTAAAGCCGGCTTCGGATATTCCTATCACGGCCATCGGAACAGGGTGGAGTCTCTATGCATTCTCCAAAATATATAGTAAGGACAGGTCCCCGGTTGAAAAGATCCTGAGCCTTGATAAGAATAATATTCCCTCCTTCGACCGGCGTGGAGCAAGTGTGTATCATCCGAAAGCGGATAATGTAGGGGATATGCTTTTCTATTCCTCCATGCCTCTGCCGATCATCCTGATGTTGGATAAGGAGATCAGGAAAGATGGATTGAAGGTCGCTTTGTTATACCTTGAATCCATGTCGGTAACGGGATTACTGTACACGGGCTCGGTCTACCTCAACGATCGCTTTCGGCCTTATGCTTATAATCCTGAGGTACCGATGGACCGTCGTACCAGGGGTGGGGCTAAAAACTCATTCTTTGCAGGGCATGTGGCATTGGTCGGTACATCCACTTTTTTTATTGCAAAAGTGTTGAACGACTATCATCCGGAGTGGAAGGCAAAATGGATACCTTTTACCCTGGCCGGGATAGCTACAGGCACCACCGCATGGGCCCGTTACCGGGGTGGGCAGCATTTTATTTCTGATATCGCGCTGGGCACCCTAGTAGGGGTCCTGTCGGGCATTCTGGTTCCCCATGTACACAAAAACAAAGATATCAGTGAAAGACGACTTTCTTTCACAAGCTCCTATCTGGGAAGTACGCCGCAGTTTGGGATCACGTATAAGCTGATGAAGTAGATGTTGAATGTTGTTGAATGTTGTTTAAGAATGTGATGAAACTGTTGAATGTTGTTGAATGTTGTTGAATGTTGTTGAATGTTGTTGAATATTGTTGAATGTTGTTGAATGTTGTGAAGATGGTTTAATAGTTGTGAATCGCAACAACAATTAAACTACCATTCAACTATTATTAAACAACTATTCAACAATTTACTTAAAAAATAATCCATGCACATTAATAAACGCTTCTCCAAGCGAGTCTATAATATCGCCTGCCGTCATCGCTTCCATCGACAGCCGCT
>JAEYOL010000098.1 GCA_023411775.1 Bacteroidota bacterium
GTACTCGATAGGCTTCGACGAAATCGAGGAGCCCGAAAGTGACCCCTATCAACAGGACTTTTTGCCCCGATTGGCGTTGCTTTTTTAAAACTTCCAGTAATGCATCAAACTCGTCAAGATAAAAGCCGCTCTCAGCATGACCACTCAGCCTGATCAAATGATTGACCATATACACCAGCGACGAATTCTTTCTTTCAAGATATGATGGTAAAAGCCCGATGATACACCAGTCGCTGACCGGCCCGTAAAACATTTCAAATCCTTTTATAAAACCAGCTTCGTAGAGACCGGGGTCCTTGATAAAATGCCGGCTGTTTATACTGCCTGTCGTACCGCTGCTTTCGAAAATGACGGAAGTACCAAAATCGGTTGTCTTTACCTGGTGTGACTTAAAAAACCGAATGGGTAAGAATGGGATCTGGGTCAATGTTGTTATCCCGTCACCGCTTCCATACAGCGCATTAACGTATTGATGGTACACTTCGTTGTGCTGGTACTGGTACCGGAATGTCTCCAGGGCCAGTTCGGTAAATCCCCCGTCCGTAACGCTTAAAACTTTATCTTTCCATTGACATTGCATACCCATGCATTACTCTAAAAGGTGTTATATTTGTTTAGGTTTGATGCTATTAACCATTGAAAAGTACATTTCATGAAAGTGATTCCGGCAATGTTTGCGATCTCCCTGGTCATGATCCTGTTTGGATGTGGCAAAGATAAGTTTGAAACCAAGCCCAGGCTGGAAATAAAAAGCTATAGCGAAAAACATATCTTCCCCGGACAGTCTTTACTTATTCGCATAAATTATTTCGACAAAGAAGGCGATTTGAATGGATCTCCAGTAATTGGCATTTTACGCCGCCTTAACCAGTTACCGCTTCCCATTGGACAAGACAAGGTCGATACTTTTCGGAACACGCTGCCAGATTTTCCCTCAAAGGATAATGGCGAGATCAGCTTTGAGCTTCCCTACGATTTTTTGAAAGAAAGCCTGGTAGAAAATGATACGATCATGTTCCGCTTTGCAGTGGAAGACCTGGCCGGCAATAAAAGCGATACCGTCGATAGCGACCAGATAGTGATCTATCTGCCTTAAGCTAATGAGCTTCTTATTAAAAACCTTCCGTTTTTTTGTCTATAGCAACCTGTTCATTGCCTGTTGTGCGGTATTGATGGTGGCGCAAACGCACCAGCTTTTACTTCATGATCGTCCTACAGTTCCTGTAATCTTTTTCATTTTTTTTGCCAGTGTCTGTAGTTACAGTTTTCACTGGTGGCTTACACCTGTGGGGGATTTTGGAAACACGCCCAGGGAGCAATGGCTAAGCCGGAACAAACAGGTACACCTGTTCCTTTTTTTTATAGGATTGGCCGGCGCGGGCACATCGGCACTTTTCCTCCTGGATCACTGGCATTGGCTATTGCTGGCAGCTATTATTACTTTTTTTTATTCGGCTCCCAAGATTCCCCATCCCCTTTTCCGGTCGCTTCGCAAGGTAGCGCTGGCCAAAACCATTTTCCTGGCATTTGTCTGGATGTATGTGACCACCTGCCTGCCCATCGAGATCAGCGGGGCGCCCTGGCGGACCGATTTTTTACTGTTTGCGGGAGGAAGGTTTTTCCTGATCTATGCCATCTGCATCCTTTTTGACTATCGCGACCGGGAATATGACAAACAACTGGGCATCCGGAGCCTTATCACCTGGCTCAGCTTAAAAAATATCACCCGTCTTTTTGCCGCATCCTTATTGGTTTTTGCTGTATTGACGATAATGTTGATGAATTATGGATACCCCGTTGGTATAGTCGCTATCCTCCTCCTGCCCGGGCTCATCACAGCCCTGCTGTATCGGTATGCCAGCCGAAATTTCCAGGATATGTTATATTATTTTGTACTGGATGGGTTGATGGCGTTGTCCGCAGTGTTGACGCTGGCCATGAAGTACTGATCATCTTTAAGAAATAGCGACCCAAAACCCGAAGAATGAGGCTTTATTCAATCTCTCAAAACATTTCATTTTTTGTGAACAAATTATAACGCTCATTTACATAGTTAGCACAGAAATTGATAAGAAAGGCTATAATACCGAACAACTATGCAAATACATTTCACCAAAGTAGTACACTTCACCCGCCTGATCAAAGCCGGTGGCCGCCTAAGAGAGTTTAATTTCAGGAAATTACGCCAGTTGGAAGAAGATATTTTTTCTGTTGACACGGTAGACGACCGTGGCAACAGGATCTTATTTTATATGAGAAGAGATAATAATTCGAACTGGGCCATTTCACCTCAGCCACTGCCAACCTGGGTGACTGAGAACGAAAGCCAGCTCAATGAGCATATCCTGAACGAACTTCAACAACATCAGTAAATCATTGGACGGTTTATAAAAGACAGGATGCTTTTACAGGCATCCTGTTTTTTTATGCCCTGATTCATCTACTAATTGATTTTTTTTATATGACTGGAAAATAAAATCTTTGCCCACCGGCAAGGTATTATTGATCAGAGTATGGTACAAGCTTATAATTTTTTGGCAGCCTGGCAATTGTTTCCTGAGAAAGGGATCTATGAACACGGCGATAGACCCAAAAGCGGTATCTACAAGATCGAGTCGCCCGAAGGCAAAAAAGAACTGATCATCAACCACCATTGGGTGACGCTGGAAAACCAGGCCCTTGCCTCCCAATACCATGTTATTGCCGATGGAGCATTAAATCCATTCGAGCAGCACGAGCTGGCGGACCAGGCACAGGTCAATTTTATCGACAGCATTAGTTTCGAAATTCACTTCTACCGTAAGGGCGAGGTGGTCCTGCATATCGTACACGAGATCATGCCCAATGGTTACCTGCGCATCATCCAGCAGGGATTCAGGAACGACGGCACCCGCTTTACCAATACCGAGCAATACCACAAACAATTAAGTGTTCTTCCCTATTCCGCTTCCGTAGCGGGCGCTGTGATCAGGGCCAACGAAGAAGGCATGATCAAACACAAGGCGCTGACAGCAATGGAGGAACAAACCAATATGCAACTGCAGCAGATCCGTAAACAGATCGAGCTGCTGGCGCTGCAGGCCCAGGAAATACAGAAAAGAAAGGAGCTTTCGATGCTTATCTACAACGCAAAGCTCACTTTTAAGCCTAATATCGGCCAGGTTTATTATTTATATGAGAAAAAGGACGGCAGTCACACCCTGTCCCTGGTATCGCCAAAAGAATGGGGTTCGAATGGGCCTTTTAAAAAGTTTATATCGGCGGTGAAGTTGCTGGCGGATCATACCTGGGCGGAGATGTAGTCGGTAGTCTGTAGTCAGGAGTCAGCGTCACCAGCGTCTTGCGTCCACGTCTGACGCGATGATGCAGTCGTGAGTCAATAGTCGGGAGTCAGGGGTTGGGTGAGGCTTGATCGCGGAATTGTATTAATATTTAAAAGTTGTTATCAAAATGGAATTGAATTTTCCTTTGAAAGTTGGCAAAAGCAGAATCGCGGGGCGTGGCGCTTTTGCCATGAAGGATATTCCCGCCCGCAGGAAACTCGGTAATATGGGTGGTGAAATTATTTCGTACCGCGAAGCACAGAAAAGGGTAAAAAAGCAGCCTGGCAATGTCCTTTTTATGGTCGAATTTGACAACGATGATATCGCGCTTGATGCCAGCGTCAATAGCAACGAACTTCGATACATCAATCATTCCTGCGACCCGAATACTTTTATGCGCAGAGCTTATCAGAAAGTTGAATTTTATACAAAGCGACCCATAAAAAAGGGTGAGGAACTCACCTGCGATTACGGCGAAACCCATCACGATGGGAAACTCCCCTGTCAATGCGGCGCCCCCAACTGCAGGAAAATTATTTAGACAAAAGCTAATCCCGACTCACTATTCACCACTCACCATTCACCACTCACTACTCACTCGTATCTTTGCCACATGACCAAACTCTCAGTCAATATCAACAAAATTGCAACCCTGCGCAACTCAAGAGGTGGAAATAATCCCGATGTAGTAAAGTCGGCAATCGATATCCAGGCATTTGGAGCCGATGGCATCACGGTGCATCCCCGTCCCGACGAACGGCATATCCGGTACAATGATGTAAGGGAAATAAAAAAGATCATCACGACCGAATTCAATATTGAAGGCAATTGTAAGGAACAGAAGTTCGTGGACCTGGTACTTGAAACCAAACCCGACCAGGTTACACTCGTACCCGATGTTCTGGGGCAACTCACTTCCGACCATGGCTGGGACACCTTAGCGAACAAGGATTATTTAAAAGAAATCATCGGTGTATTTAAAAACGCTGGCATCCGGGTTTCCATCTTTGTTGATCCCGATGTTAAAATGGTGGAAGGAGCCGCCAAGAC
>JAEYOL010000102.1 GCA_023411775.1 Bacteroidota bacterium
ACCAATAACTTCAGACCATGACGGTCGAAGTCCTGGGTGGCAGTTAAGTAACTATAATAATTCCCGTACATTGACCGAACACTTCGTTGTGCCAGGGTGGAGCGCTCCGGACGAGTAAACAAGGGACTTCCATCAAGCTGATACGTCTGAATGGCCTTGTTAAAATTGTCGTTATACAATTCTTCGAAACGTGGTTGAGCAAGAAACTCTGCCGAAAGCCATTTGAAAGGTTTGTAGTTCAACACGAATCTTCCCAATAATTTCATATGCTCCTCCACGAGTGAACCTCCCGCAGGACCTGAAAAGGCGATTGGGTTCTCACCATTCCAGGCTTCACCATACACACCATTTGAGTATTGTCCCGGCTGTATGGCAGGAATACGGTTCATCTGGAGAAAGACCGAAGTCAAACCCGGCCCGGGTTCGGTAGTGATGTTCTTGATAAATTGTACATCTGCCTGTATACTTACTTTATCGCTTAATCTTACATCTGTATTATTTCTGAAAGAATATCTTTTAAACCGTGAGGTTTCAACTATACCTTTCTGGTCAAGATAACCTGCAGAGGTCAGGAAACGTACTTTGCCGCTACCTGAGTTTACCGATAGATTATGATTGTGCATCACTCCTGATCCGCGTAGCACCTCTTTCTGCCAGTCCGTATTGGGATACTTGTCCGGATCGGAAGCCATATTTGTTCTGTACTCCTGGATAAAGGCATCAGAAAAAAGTGGTGAAGCGCCAGAGTTAGTATGTGCCAGGTTGATCATTTCCATGTGGTCGATGGCGCCAACTTTCTGGGGCAGGTCAGTTGGATCCTGTACACCTACATAAGCATGATAATTTACTTTCAACCCCCCTGAAGCTCTTTTAGTGGTTACTAATATGACCCCATTGGCAGCGCGGGAACCATAGATAGCTGATGATGCGGCGTCCTTAAGTACGTTGATCGTTGCGATCATATTGGGGTCAATCGAATTCATATCTCCTTCCACTCCGTCGATCAAAACAAGAGGGTTGGAATTATTGAGCGTACCAATACCCCGCACCCGTATGGTTCCGTTGCTACCGGGAGCACCAGATGAATTGGTAATGGTTACACCCGGGGCAACACCCTGCAAAGCTGTTGATGTACTTGCGAAGGGTCGAGATGCCAGGTCGCTGGTCTCGATAACTGAAACCGAGCCGGTCAGATTGGCTCTTTTTTGTGTTCCGTATCCGATTACAACCACCTCACCCAGGCTTTGTGGTTCTGCTTTCAATACAATATGCAATTCGCCGTTACCTCCTGCAGGTACTTCCTGTGTGATCATTCCCACAAATGAAAATACCAGCACAGTTTTGTCTGAAGGAACCTGGATAGAAAATCTTCCTTGTTCATCAGTAGAAGTTCCCGTCTCAGTATTTTTTAACTTGACGGAGACCGATTGAATGGGTTGTCCCGTTTCATTCGTTACTGTCCCCTGCACTACCCGACCCGTTACCTGGGAAAAAACTAAGGGTGATAGTAAAATGGATAAAAAAAGAAATAAAGAAAGGGGTAGAATCCGCAGTCTGGCCTGACTGGGGTGAAAATCGCAGCAGTGATTTTTTTTCATATCAGCTTGGTTTTTGACATTTTTAAATTTTCAACCATTCCCTTACAACTTGTTCCATTTGTTAGCAAAATGCTTTAATAGAATGAAGGCCGCACTGGCAATCACCAAGCCGCCATCTTGTAAATTCTCAGGAAATCAAGGTTGAAAAAGAGCAACCGTTTACGGAGAAAATTTTAAACGAAGGAAATTTTAGCCGTTAACCGTAACCAAATGTAACAAAATTTAATTTTATTAAACAAAATAAAACAAAAAGAAATAGTTTGCAACCTAAAATAACCAATTCGGGCCGTTTTAGGGGCTGGGGATGGAAAGATTTTGTAAGTCTTTGAAAATGTTGAGAAAAACTACAAATTTGTGAAACCAAGCTTTATCGCATGAAAACAATAACGGAACGCCACCAGTTTATACTGAACAAATTGCGGGAAAAGGGTAAAGTCAGCATTCCCCAGCTCATACAGGAAATGAAAGTGAGCGGGGTGACGGTGCGAAAGGATCTTAAACTCCTGGAAGAAAAAAAATTGCTTTTTCGCACCCGGGGCGGCGGCTCCATCAACAACCCTTATGCGGTTGAGCGACCCATCAATGAGAAAGAGTTTATCAAGTCGGATGAAAAAAAGCGCATAGCAAAGGCGGCCCTTCCCCTGATCGGTCAAAATGATTCGATCATGATCGGGTCAGGTACTACCGTCTTCGAACTGGCACGGCAGCTGCATCCCGAAAAAAGATTAACTGTGATCACACCCGCCCTGAAAGTATCACTGGAATTGTGTAACCGGCCCAATGTTGAAGTACTTCAACTGGGTGGACTGGTACACCAAAGTTCTTCTTCTGCCGCGGGCTCTTTTGCTGAAAAAATTCTCGACGAGCTTTCCTGTGGTGTATTATTCCTGGGAGTGGATGGAATTGATCTCGAACATGGACTTTCGATCACCAACCTTCTCGAGGCAAGCCTGAACCAGAAAATGATCGGGCTCGCGCAAACTGTGGCCGTGATGGCTGATAGTTCCAAGTTCAACCGCCGCGGACTGGGCAAAATATGCAACCTCGACCAGGTCGATTATATCATCACCGACAGCGATATTAGTCGCGACACCGTAGCGCAGATTGAGAAGACAGGTGTCCACATGATCATCGCCGACTGATTCAACAAAACTTATTTTTCCTGGTATTTTGTTTTGACAAAGTCAAAGGACTCCCTGCATAGTTTTTCTAATACGGTAATATCAATATCGGCAAGTTTCTTTACATAAATGCAAGCTTTCCCCATTTTGTATTTACCCAAACTCTTGAGAAGCTTATCACTGTTTTTCGAAGGCGAATAAACATATAAAGAGAACGCTGCTTTACGTGGTGAAAAGCCGATGATTGGCGCATCGCCCTCGTGACCACTGGCATATTTATAATGATACCTGCCAAAACCAACAATGGTTGGACCCCACATTTCAGGCTTGAAGCCTGACCATTTTTTCATCAGGGCGATCAGCTGATAACTGTCGGCTTTCTTTTGTTCATCGTCAACGGAAGTTTCTATAAACTTTTTTACATCTTCTCCCGTCCAGTCTGTTTTGATCTTAGCAGCCATCTGAAAAAATTAAAAATTTAATGATACCCATTCCTCAACAACTCCCTCCCTATTTTTCTTCCAAGACACCGTAACTTTCGTTAAGTTAACAATTCCCCAGTTTCTGAATCGTACACTAAAACTCCCTCGGTTTGTTGATCAAGTTGTCCGACTAAACTACCATCTTTCGACCAGACCGCGCTTTTGCCCACACTTAAAAAATTATCACAGAAACCTACGCTATTGGCCATCAGGACAGGCATTGCATACTGTTTGGCTATCACCGGAAAATGCTGATACGCTTTTTCGACACCGTTCGCGGATTTAGCTACGCATGCAACATATATGTTTGCGCCAAGATCGAATGCCTTAGCCGCATGTGAGGGCTGCAGGCTTTCATAACAAATCGCCGGTGCGATCTTAGCCGTCCCTGATTCAATGATCACCTGCCCTGAGCCAGCCTCGAAAAAAGGTAATTCGTCGGAATGCAGTTGCTGCTTGGAATAGGTTTGTCTTGCTTGTTGAGGTTTAAAAATTATCATGCTGATCCGGGGATTCGTTGCCGGTCTTGTCGGCAAACCAATCCCAATGATGAAGTTATGCTGATCACTGACCTGTTGAAAAATGTTGAGCCGGGTATCATCCTGGTGGGTTGCCAGTTCATTTGCCAGCTCAGGTTCATAACCCGTAAGCGAAAGTTCAGGAAAGAAAATAGCATCCGCTTTAAAGGTCAATGCAGAGTCAATAAGCTTCGCATGTGCTTCCACATTGGCCGATACATTTCCTTTTATGGGTCTTACCTGGGCGATGCCAATTTTCATTTTTCATTAATTTAGGTCGCTTGATTACCCTCTTCCAGTCAGCCACCACTATTTGTTAAACATCAAATATTACGTCAGCTTATTTATCTTTCCAGCTTACTTGCAATTTTTTTGAGAAATATTTTTCAGGAACCAAACTATTGCTCCCGGTAGGTGAAAATTTACCGGACTTTCTGTGTGAGGATGGCCTGGCTCCGGGTGAGATCAACCGGATAGTATTTCTGATTAATCTGGTAGGCAACAATTAAATTGGGTACCCAGCTTAGCCAGGATACGATCCCATATGCTGTGTTGAAATCACCAAAAATGGAGATAAATATAGGAAGATAAATGCGTAGCGTCACGGCGGCCAGGCATGTAGCATAGCTATAAACCATCATCCTTTGATGACTAGTAACTTTCTTACGTCGAATGTCGTTATAAGCTTTGAACGTCGTCACAACCCAGGTGACACCCATTCCGACGAATCCGACGGCCGGAACAACTCCACCTGTTGCAAAGAAGGCAATATAGATTGCAGTGATTGCGCTGGCCAAAACCGATATAACATAAATCTTACCAATTTTTCTATGTAAGCTTTGGTTTCGATCTCGCCACTTGGAAACAAACTGGCTCCAACCGATCAGCAGGGCAATGCCACCCGTCGTAATATGGGTGTAGAAATTTACATTCCATACTGTGCTGGATAACACCGCATCACTCTTCTGATTGAGCAATCCAAAACGTCCGTCGACCAGTAAATAGATAATTGGATAAACTCCAACCATACAGGCAAGCGATGCAAGTAATAAAAATGGTAATTTCTTGACCATTGGTATATCTAAGAAATTTGTTAGTAACGGTCACAAATTTACATTCCGCAGTTGGAGGCGTATCCACCAAACCGGAATATAAGCCAACCCAGGCTTCAAAAGTAAAAATACTCCAGACCATCGGGACGCTCTGGTCACAAAATATCAAGGGATGAAACAAAAAACCAGCTAAAAGCAGACTTTATTTTTGTGGAGAACAGGGGGTCAACCCCTGACCTTCCCGATGACCATCGGGACGCTCTTGCCGCAAAATCTCGGTTGATTCAAATTAAAAAGCCTGCTAAAAAGCAGACTCCTTTTTTGTGGAGAACAGGGGAGTCGAACCCCTGACCTCTTGCATGCCATGCAAGCGCTCTAGCCAACTGAGCTAGTTCCCCGAAATATTTGATCTCAACTGACCTTCCCGATTTCATCGGGACGCTCTAGCCAACTTGATCTAGTTCCCCGAAGGGGCAGCAAAAATAAGGGATTTGAAATAAAAATGAAAGGTAGTTAGTCTTCCTCCTCTTCTTCGTTGAGCGGGCTGTTTATGTCCGTTTCGAAGGCGGCTTTCCCATTTTCATATGTGCCGTTTTCATGCTTTTTACTAAACAGGGAAGTGATCATGTTGATGATCTTGTCTTTATTGTCGGCTATAACATGAGATGAGAAGTTTTTCATCAGAAATGGAACCACAGTGCGGGTAATAAACCCGGCTTTGGATAGAACAATGCGTTTTATCACCATATCGATCACTGCATCGGCAGCAATGGTGAGCATATCATTACGGTTTTCCTTGGTTGCAAATTTGCCTGCAACGTTCAGCGCTTTGCGCACCGGTACCAGTTCGGCTTTGATCATATTTATATCCTGCCTCACCAGGTTCTTTTGCGCGCTGAGTAGCGCATTTAACCTGGCTTTTTCTTCCAGCAATTCCTCGTATGAACTAATGGACTTATTCATGCAATTTTCTTATCACCATATTCCTGATCAACGGTACGATCGTCTTCTTTTTCAGTACCACAACACAAACCGCCAGTAAAAGGAAAAACGCGGCTGCCAGCACAAACCCGAGTGCGCGATTATCCAGAAGTGTGCCCAGCCACCAGCCCAAAGCAAGACCGCCGAATAATAATATGAAAAACGCAAATACTATCAATAAGATCATGGCAACAGCCCCCGAAGCAATTTCAGAAGCTTTTTGAGTAGCGTTCACTATGGCAAGCCTGTAGTATGTTTGGGCCAGGTCCTCTAAATGATCCACCAGATCCTTGGCATGATCAGACAGATCTGCAGTTTTTTCCTTAGTTTCTTCCATCATTAAACCCAGGTATTAAAAACCGGAGAAGTATTGTGAAATCCTTCTCCGGTAGTGAGCCGATTCTAACTGAAACTCTCTTTCATTTTGCCAACTTTTTCCTCGGCTGCAGATTTGGCATAACGTGCTTTGTCTTTTATATCCTGTGCGCTTCCTTCAGCTGCTTGCCGGCCTCTCTCCCATAAATGACCCAGACTATCGGCCCAGTCACCTGCTGTCTTTCTCAACTTTTTACGGGTTTCATTACCTTTATCGGGAGCGATCAGCATACCTATCACTACCCCGGCGGCTGCCGCACCCAGGATACCAAGTAAAACTTTACTCTTCGTGTTCATGGTGATAAATTTTAAGAGTTAAGGAATAAAATTGTAATACAAAAATGTATAAAAACCGTACCAGAATAACCCTGCACATCTAAGGCTAAAAATTGACATTTACTTCTACTGCAAAGGCTTATACATGGTTCATAGCAACAGATTCGGTATTATAATACAAAAAGCCCCTGCTGTTTTCAAGGGCTTCGATAAAAATATGAACCGGAATGGGGTTTAATCTCCCCAAATATTTTCTTCTCCTTTCAACCATTTCTTCACCAGGTCGGTTGTAACCGATTTGGGTCTTTCCAATGCAAGACCCAAAGCCCTGTCCCAGCAAAGGCTGCTCAATACACCGAGTGCCCGGCTTACGGCAAACAAAACAGTATAATATTCATATTCCTTCATACCGAAATGCACCAGCAAAGCACCGCTGTGAGCATCAACATTTGGCCAGGGATTTTTTACTTTTCCCAGTGACTGCAAAATTGGCGGCACCACCTCGTAGATATTCCATACGGTATTGACCAGTTTGTCATCCGGCATGTGTTTTTTGCCAAACTCCATCTGCGCGATAAAACGTGGATCCGTTTTTCTCAGTACGGCATGTCCATACCCTGGCACTACTTTACCCTCGCTGAGGGTTTTCTTCACATACTCTTCGATCTGTTCCTTTGTTGGCGCTTCTGTTTTCAACTCCTCCTGCATCTCGAAGATCCACTTGATCACTTCCTGGTTGGCCAGCCCGTGCAGGGGGCCTGCCAGCCCATTCATTCCGGCAGCATAGCTCAGGTAGGGATCACTTAGCGCAGATCCCACCAGGTGCGTAGCATGAGCGGATACATTACCTCCCTCATGATCGGCGTGTATGGTCATATACAACCTCATCAAAGCCTTGAAAGTATTGTCCTGGTATCCCAGCATATGCGCGAAATTACCCGCCCAGTCAAGAAGACCATTTGGCTGGATATGATCACCATTTTTATACTTGCGTCGATATATATAAGCTGCTACCCTGGGTAACCGGGCGATCAGATCCATTGAATCGTCGAAAACCGCCTCCCAGTAATCTTTTTTATTTAGGCCGGCTGCATATTTCTTGGAAAACTGGCTTTCGGTCTGAAGGGCCATCACGGCTACCACGAACTGTGTCATCGGGTGAGCCGTAACCGGCAAAGCTTCTATAGTATCAAAAACATGGTTGGGAACATGACTTCGCCTTTGCAACACTGAAGTAACATGATGTACATCATCCTCTGTAGGCAGTTCCCCTATCAGCATCAGGTAAAACAAACCCTCGGGCAGCGGTTCTGAACCACCCGGGACTCTTGGCAATTTTGCTCTTAGTTCAGGAATAGTATAACCCCTGAAACGAATGCCTTCCTGGGCATCCAGAAGCGAGGTTTCAGTAACGAGCCCGGTAATACCGCGCATTCCCTGGTATATCTGGGATAGCTGTACTTCACCGATCACTTTTTGCCCATGTTCCTTCAATATTTCTTTGATCTCTGCACCCAGTTGATCGGCCTTTACTTTAAACCTTTCTTTTAAAATTCCCATGAAAATGCGTTTATAAAAATCTGATAATCTGGAGGGGATAAAGGTAGGCAATGCCCCTGTAGCAACAAAAAATTGAACCCCTAAGTTCAACGGAAAAGCAGATATAGCGGTTTTAAAGATAAAAGCTCTAAGACTTCAAATTCTTCGCGACGATCTCCGTGTCATTTTGGCGCTCTCTT
>JAEYOL010000132.1 GCA_023411775.1 Bacteroidota bacterium
CCGTCAGATTTGAATATTGACGTATCAGCCATGATCCCTGAATATTTAAAAAAGGGTGATAAGATCGGCATCACTTCGCCCGCAGGCTATATCACCCGGGAAGAAATACAGCCCGCCATTGAGCAAATGGAAAGCTGGGGCTATAAGGTTGAAATTGGAGATACGATCGGCAAAAGGGATTTCACTTTTGGTGGTACCGATGAGGACCGTGCGGCTGATCTGCAACACATGCTGGATAGCCGCTCTTTACAGGCAATTATGTGTGCCCGCGGTGGGTACGGACTTGTACGCATCGTCGACCAGCTGAAATGGGAAAAATTTAAAAAACACCCGAAATGGGTGATCGGGTTTAGTGATATCACCGTGCTGCATTCCCATATTCATCAAAATACCGGTGTGGCGACCATTCATTCAAAGATGTGTAATAGTTTCCCGCAGGACTGGAGCAAGGCCGATGCGGAACAAATGGCCACTATTCATTCTATCAGAAAAGCGCTGGCGGGAGAAAAGTTGAAGTACGATTTCCCTTTTAACTCAAGGAACAGGCCGGGCAGCGCTTCGGGTAAACTGGTAGGCGGAAATTTGAAAACCCTGGAATCGCTGGCCGCCTCCGGATCGGATATAAATACTGACGGGAAAATACTGTTTGTTGAAGATACAGGTGAATACATGTACAGCATTGACCGCATGTTCTGGAATCTCAAACGTAGTGGCAAATTATCAAAGCTGAAAGCTCTTGTGATCGGCGGCTTCAAAATAAAAGTGGATGAAGGTGGTGATGAATTTGGTAAAACATTACAGGATGTGGTGATGGAGAAAGTAAAATCGTATCACTATCCGGTTTGTTTTGATTTTCCGGTAGGCCATCAGAAAAACAATTTCGCGCTCAAATGCGGCGTAAACCATAACCTCACTGTAGAATTGCAGCAATGCAGCTTAACCGAATTATAGCATGAACCGTCGAAATTTTTTGAAAAACTCCTCGGCCACGGGGCTGGCCCTGACGACAATTGGGCTTGCTGCCTGCGAAACAAAAAACGGGAGCAAACAAAAAGATTCTGTCCGGGCCGGGAATCCCGCCGATTTTGAGTTGAACGAGATGACTATCGATGAGCTCCAGGAGAAAATGCAGGCCGGTGTTTATACATCGGCGATGCTTACTGACCTGTACCTGCAAAGAATCGCGGTGGTAGATAAGGATGGACCCGCCCTTAACGCGGTGATCGAGATAAACCCCGATGCACGGGTGATCGCGGAGCAGATGGATCGTGAAAGAAAAGAAGGTAAACTAAGAGGGCCTCTTCATGGCATACCAATCCTGGTAAAAGATAATATTGACACGGCTGATAAGATGATGACAACCGCAGGCTCTATTGCGCTGGAGGGTCATAAAGCAAAACAGGATGCCTTTATCATTGGGCAATTAAGAAACGCCGGTGCGGTGTTGATTGGAAAAACAAACCTGAGTGAATGGGCCAATTTCAGGTCCACACGTTCTTCGAGTGGCTGGAGCAGTCGTGGTGGACAAACAAAGAATCCTTGTGTGCTCGACCGAAATCCCTGTGGTTCAAGTTCAGGTTCGGCGGCGGCAGTGGCTGCTAACTTATGTACTGTAGCTGTCGGTACTGAAACCGATGGTTCCATTATAGCGCCGTCGTCTTTCACCGGCATTGTCGGAATGAAACCCACAGTAGGATTGTTGAGTCGTTCCGGAATAGTTCCTATTTCCAAAACACAGGATACGGCCGGGCCGATGACCAGGACGGTAAAGGATGCGGCGATCTTATTGGCCGTTATGGTCGGCGTAGATGAAACTGACCCGGTTACACTTGAAACTAAGGATCGCGCAAAAAAAGATTATACCAGTTTCCTCGATGTAAACGCATTGAAGGGTAAAAGGATCGGGATCGAAAAAGCATTTTTAAAAGGTCATGAAGCAGTCGTTGATCTTTATAAGTCGGCGATTGAATTGATGAAGGCAAATGGCGCTTCAATTATTGAGATTGAGTTGTTGAAACAAACCCGCGAACTGGGAGAAGCGGAATACCAGGTATTATTATATGAGTTCAAAGACGGTATTAACCGCTATCTTGCCGGCACTAATACCGGGATCACCGATTTGGCAGGGTTGATCGCTTTTAATAAAGCCAATGAAGCGAGGGCAATGCCATTTTTCAAACAGGAAACCCTGGAACGCAGCGAAAAAAAAGGCAATCTTGAGACGAAGGAATATTTGGATGCTGTCGCCAGGTCCTTAAGTTCCCGGAGGATCATCGACGAGCTGATGCGGGAAAATAATCTTGACGCCATCGCGGCGACCAGTATCGGCCCGGCCAATCTCACAGATCTTGTGAATGGTGATTATTCCACGGGTTTTTATTTTTGTCCACCCGCGGCGATGGCCGGATACCCGCATATTACGGTGCCGATGGGTGAAGTGCGCGAATTACCTGTAGGGCTTTCGTTTATGGCAGGTGCGTATAAAGATGCTGAGTTATTAAGCATCGCTTACGCTTTTGAGCAGGCATCAAAAAAGAGAAAATCCCCGCGATTTTTAGCAACGATAACTAACAACATTTGATAAAATAGAATGTAATGATTAAGACTCCTCCCTATCTGCAGAAAGGCGATACGATTGGACTTGTTTGTCCCGCAGGATTTATGACCCTGGAAAAATGCGCGGAATGTATCCGTGTATTAGAAGAAGAATGGGGATATAAGGTTAAGGTTGGCGCCACGGTTGGCAGCAACTCCGAAACTTATTTCTCCGGCACCGATGAAGAGCGGCTCCGCGATTTTCAGAATATGCTGGATGATGATGAAGTACAGGCGGTATTATGCGCAAGGGGCGGGTACGGAATGGGTCGCATCATTGACCAGATCAATTTTAAGAAATTCAAAAAGAAACCGAAATGGATCATCGGATACAGTGATATCACCGTGCTGCACACGCACCTCTATTCCAACTATTATATCTCATCGCTTCATGCCCCGATGGCAGCTGCATTCAACGATGCAGGCTATATCAATCGCTATGTGCAATCACTAAGGCATGCGCTGGAAGGTAAATGGGCGAAATATACCTGCGACGGACACGAACTCAACAGGAGCGGGGAAGCCATTGGGGAACTGGTGGGAGGAAACCTCTCCTTATTGAGCACAGTGGTGGGGACGGATTCCGATATCAAAACCAGGGGACGCATCCTGTTTTTGGAAGATATTGGAGAGTACCTGTATAATATTGATCGAATGATGTACCAGTTGAAGCGAAGTGGTAAACTTTCAAAACTGGCAGGTCTAATCATCGGCGGTTTTTCAGAAGTAAAAGACACGGACCGGCCTTTTGGTAAAAAGGCTTATGAAATTATCCACGATGTAATCAAGGAATATGACTATCCTGTTTGCTTCAACTTCCCGGTGAGTCATGAAAAAGAAAACTACGCGTTGAAAATAGGCACAGGCTACAAACTGAAAGTGGGTAAGTCGAAAGTAGTTTTGGAAGAATAATACGTTTTAATGGCAAGCTAATTCGTCAAGATTGAATCCAGGCTATTTTGAAAAGCGGGAAACTCGCTTAGGTCATTGTGACTTCCATCTTTAATGCCAACAAGTTGGATGCGGGGAAATTTATTTTTCAGTTTTACCGACTGACTGAAAGGTATGATACCGTCGCTGGTGCCATGCAATATGGCAATGGGGACAGTTACCTTTTCAAGATAGCGGAAGGTAGGAAAACGGTACTTAGAGATCAGTCGGGGAGGAAATATGAATGCGTAATGCCCGAAGAGGTTTACGACACTATAATAAGGCGTTTCAAGGACTAGCTTTTTGCAGTCTTTGATGGATGCAAGCTGTGATGCCACCCCTGAGCCCAGGGATTTACCGTATAAAATAATGCTGTCTTTGGCAAACCTGCTTCTTGCCATCTGGTATACCCTCGCCGCATCTTTATAGATCGTTTCTTCAGTAAGGGGGCCCGTACTTTTTCCAAAGCCGGGATAGTCCATCATCCAAACTTCATATAGATTCCGGGTGAAATGCTCGGCGTAAGAAGCGTAGCGTTCAATATTGTTCCTATTACCATGAAAATACAGGACTACGCCTTTGCACAATGAATCAGGTACCGTGAATTGAACGATATTGAGATTTTTTTCCTCGTTGACCGGCAGATTGATCTCTTTAAAGGGAGCTGCGAAATTAAATTGATGATCAGCCGGTAGCTTTTGGGGATGGAATAATATTTTTTCCTGTAAAAAATACAAAGCCAGGCCCGCCACAATGTACACCAGCAAAATGATCTTAAACCAGCGCTTCAGCTTCTTTATAATGGTGTTTTCCATTACTGTAAATCGATTTTTATCGCGCCTGGTCCTCAGACTATCTGCATATCAAAAACGATCACCTTTTCCCAGAGATGGCTGTATTTCTCAACAAATGCCTTGTGGATTGGATGTACCTGGTAGGCATCCTGGTCTTTTGCGTTATCGAAATACATGAGTTCCGAAACATCGTAACTATTGTCGATCACACCACGTTGCTCGGTCGCGGCGGGTATGCCTACCAGCAGTTTTTTTACTTCCGGGATACCCTTCAGAGTTTTCAAACCTTCGATCAATTGTTTCCGATCAGCTTCAGACCCTTTATTTTTCAACCAGAAAAAAACATGGTGCACCACGCCGGTTTCCTGGTTATCGCCCGCACCCATCACCGCTGGTGAAGCTGCAAGTACTGAGGCAGTAGCAATAAATTGACGACGGTTGTATTCTTTCATACGTAAAATAGTAGCTATGAAATTAGGGAAAATAAAATTATAGAAACATCTCCCTTATATACTCCGGGCAGACCGGCTCTTTTACCATTGCATCCTATTGTAGTACTCACTAATACCACATTCTGTTTGCCGGCGGATATCGTCCATGATGATACGAATGATCTCATCATTGGAAGGAGGCCATTGTTCTTTTTGGTTGAGCAGCATTTTATCTTCTTCAGTCAATGCCCTTTCATCACCGGTATAAGTGGCAAAGCTATAGACCCAGTTATAGTCACCGCGGTAAGTGTCGCTCCAAAGTCTTCTGTTTGACTGGTCGCGGGCTGTGGCCTGGAGAACCGCATTGGCACGGATGACCCGGGTTGTAATCGTCACCTTTGCTTTTACGGTGCTGTATTCCTTTCTCACCGAATCCTTCGCTACTACGATCTCCTTGGTGACAACTTCCTTGCTCACTTCCCTGGTTTCACGACTGTCGCTGTAACGACCGATGTTAACATCACTGAAACGCATCTCGACAAAATTATCGGCCCTGATATCGCGATAGCCCGGCTGAGATTCAGCAAAGAACCGGGTAAAGTTGGAGCGGTTGTTATTGCCAAGGTAACGTACCAGGTCATAATTGAAATTCTGGTAGTCGAAATTATAGGAGCCATACTGCAAACCTACACGTGTGAGTGGCATTATAACCACATTCGTAACGGCAAAGGCATAAGCATCGTCCATTTTTTGTTTGATGGACAGGTCGCCAGGTTTTAAAGCAAGTGCTTTTTGAAATTCATAATATGCCTCACGGAAGCTGGCTTTATCGTTGCCTTCCATCAGGTCGAGACCTCTTTCTACACGAACATTACTGGCTTCATCCCGGTATGTTGATACAAATGATGAATAATCGGTAGGCCTTACGATATCGAATACCGCAGGGGTTCTGCGGATAGTTTCATACAGGCTTTGCAACTGCAGGTACTCACTATAGATTTTCTCAGCACGCAACTCATTGCTCGATGTAGAAAGATTGCGGATCTTGCTTTCGTGGTCATCAACTGCATAACGATATGCGTCCTGGATGACATACATCGTCTTTGTATCGTTGGGCTTTTTCTGCAGTTTTTTTGCTGCTACCTGTACGGCCTGGTCATAGTCCCCGCTGTTGTAAAGTTTCTGTGCATTTTTACACGAAAACAATACTGTTGAGAACAGGAGAAAGAATAAAATGTAGAGTTTCGGTTTCATATCGGTTCGTTTCAATATTGGACGATGGAGCCGGAATTTTGTTAAAAGCCGGCTGCTTATTTACGGAAATCTTAACACCCCGCTAATACTTCAGGATATCACGAACGAAATTATGGTATTCGTCGAACAGGGGCAGGTTATTATGCCCGCCGCCGTGGATCCGGATCAAAGTTATTTTTTGGGGGTTGATCTTTTGCAATCGTTCACTATGCTTTATCGGGATCAGCCAGTCTTTTGTGCCATGCAGGATATAAATATGGCATTTTACCTGGGGCACCCAGCGATCGGTACGCAGGTGGTATCGCAATACAAATCGCACCGGAAGTATCGGTACAAAGCGTTCCACCACTTTCAAAAAACTATAATACGGTGCGTCCAGGATCAGGAACCTCGGGTTATTGTCAGAAGCCAGTTTTGAAGCAAAGCCGCTGCCGATGCTCCGTCCGTAAACGATGATATGCTGTTCGTCATAACTTTCTTTCAGCTTAGTATAAACGAACTGCATATCCGCCAGCATTTCCTTTTCACTTCGCTTCCCGGTGCTTTTGCCAAAACCCCGGTAATCGACCAGTACTACGTCGTAGTTGTAACGATAGAAATCCCTGGCATATTTTGCCCAACCCTTAATACTGCGGGAGTTACCGTGAAAATACAGGATAAGCCCCGAGGGATTTTCCCTATAAAAGTGTAAGCCGTTGATACTGACACCTGGCTGGATGTCGAAAAAGTATTCCCTGAACGGTATATCATATTTAAACTGGAAATCTTTCTTCAGTTTCTCGGGCTTGAAAATAAATTTCTCCTGCAACAGGTAGATAAGTATCGAAAGCACAACGATACCAAGGAGGATATACCAGATAAAGGGAGGCAAGGTGGTTTTGTTTTTGCTTTTATAATGGCCGTATTTGGATTGGGGATTTAGGAATTTGGGTGTTCCCCAATTCCAAATTACCAATTACTAATTACAAGCCCCTGCTTCACTTGCGTCAGACGAGGACGTCAGACGCTTCTTGACTCCCGACTAATCCTCTACTCTTTTCAGCCTCAAATTAGTAACCGGTGCTACGATCAATGGGAATTTTTCAACAGTAACATTCGCTACGTCGAGACCGAAACCTTTTTCCTCGGAGAGACTGTGTTCCTTGAGCCAGAAATGTAGTTTCATGATCACCCGCTCTATAAAGGGCAGCTCATTGTCCTGGCTCAAGTATTTTTCCATCACCATAAACTGGAAATCGCCCACTGTGTTACTGCTCGCAAGGCTTTCATAACGACTGATAATATTCACTTCTTTGTTGGCCACCAGGTCTTCCACCACTTTACGGAACATCAGGTTGATTCTGGGTTCCATTCTGAAACCTAGCCTGAAATCGATACGGATAATATCGTTGGGAATGATATGTTCCACTTTGTATTCCGATGTGTATGGATCATCAAGTGTGTCTACATGTACAAACCAATAGATATCGGCCCGCTTGGGTTTTTTGTTCAATATGGAATAAATGATCTTGTGTTCGATCTCTTTGGGATTATTGGCGCTGGTAAGATAAACCAGGTGTGTAGCATACTTGGGAACGGCTTTATCATTACTCAGCTCCTGGATCTTGGGGATATAATGCTCCATGCGCACAAACTCCACGTAGCGGTTTTTGATCTTTCTTGCGCGATACCAAACATACATGATAGCAAACATGAAGCCGCCGATCAATAAAGTGATATAGCCGCCGTGAACAAATTTGTCCATCAATGCTACAAAATATACGCCTTCCACAATCAGGTAACCGACGAGGAAAATATAGATCTTGTATTTTTTATAACGGTGTAATACCAGGTAATTGGCAAATAACATGGTGGTGGCAAGCATAGTGACGATGATGGCCAGTCCATAAGCTGCCTCCATAGCGGATGATTTTCTGAAATATAGAACAATGCCTACGCAGCCGATATACAGCAGCAGATTGATCCCGGGAATAAATAGCTGTCCTTTTTCTTCAGAAGGGTAACGTATTTTCATTTTTGGCCATAGGTTGAGCCGCATGGCCTCACTGATCAGCGTAAATGCCCCAGAGATCATGGCCTGGCTGGCGATGATCGCGGCCGTGGTAGCGATCACAACGCCGGGGATGATAAACCATTCCGGCATGAGATCGTAAAAGGCGTTAATCCCCATCGTCTTCCTGATCTCGGGAGTAATTTGCAAACCGGTATGTTCCGAAAGCAGGTAAGCTCCCTGACCGAAATAGTGGATCAACAGGCATGTCTTAACATAGATCCAGGAATTCCTGATATTTCCTTTTCCGCAATGGCCGAGGTCGCTGTAGAGCGCTTCCGCTCCTGTAGTACAAAGGAAAACGGCCCCCAGTAGCCAGAATCCCTGTGGGTAGGTCCTTAGAAACTCGATCGCATAGTAGGGACTGAGCGATCTAAAAATACTAAGATCGTCGAAAACGTGTATCCCGCCCAGAATCGCCAGCATGGTAAACCAGGTAAGCATGATAGGGCCGAAAATCTTTCCGATAGATGCGGTTCCAAACTGCTGCAGGAAAAAGAACAGCGACAGGATGATCAAAACAATAATGACCAGGGCATCATCAGTAATACCATGGAGCGCCGGCAACTTTCCCAATCCTTCCACAGCAGAAGTGATCGAAATAGGAGGGGTGATAATTCCGTCGGCCAGCAATGCAGCACCACCTAACATGGCCGGCAGCACAAGCCATTTTCTTCGCCTTCTCACCAGGGCATAAAGCGCGAATGTGCCACCCTCCCCACGGTTGTCGGCGCGAAGGATCAATATGACATACTTAATGGTAGTTTGTAAGGTGAGAGTCCAGATAATACAGGACAGGGTACCAAGGATCAGTGATTCATCGACGACCCTGTTGCTGATAATGGCGTTGAAAACATAAAGAGGGGATGTTCCAATATCTCCGTAAATAATTCCTAAAGCTATGAGTAGTCCCGCTGCTGTGACTTTATTAGTCGGTATTTTCACGAGCTGAAATTAATATTTTCTGGTAGGCATCTGTAATTCCAAGGCACTGCCTGCAAAGGTATAAGCAAAAATCATTTACAACGATTGGTCTGTTAAAAGATTATCACCAATCACCGGGTAGCAATTTCACATGCAACTGAACGTTTGTGTTATTGGTCTTTTAAACCCGACACTTAAATTAACTGCTCAGTTTTGGGGAACCGTTCTTAACTTTAATATGCAAAAAATCAGATTATTATGTACAAAAGGGGCTTGTTGTTGTCGGTAGTGGCTGTAATGTTCGCGTCGTTTTCCCTGGAAGCGCAAAGGCTTGTTTATTCAGAGCCTGGCAAGGATGATACCCGCCGGCTCAACTTTGAGATCATTGGCAAGATCAATAATAATTTTCTTATCTATAAAAGTATCCGGAACAAGAACTGGATCTCGATCCTGGACAACGATATGAAGGAAGTAACCAGGGTAGAACAGGATTACCTGCCGGATAATGACAGGGTGATCAATGTTGACTTTTTCCCATATACCGATTTTGTGTATATGATCTATCAGTACCGGAAAAGGAATATCATTTACTGTGTTGCCGCTAAGATCGACGGCAATGGAAATAAAATGAATGAACTGGTGGAACTGGATACCACACAGGTGAATTTTGGCGCCGACAATAAAATATATTCTGTGCTGACCAGCGAGGATAAGAGTAAGATCATGGTATTTAAGATCAATAGCAAGAACAAGAAACTCTATATGATCACTACTTTGCTGCTTGATGATAAGCTTAATGAGATCAAGAGGAGCAGGCTTAGTATGCCCATGGATGACCGTAATGATTACCTAAATGAATTCCAGCTCGACAATGACGGCGACCTGATCTTTTCAAAGTTTGACCGGGTGAATAATGAGAACATAGGCAATGCGTCGCTGATCATCAAATATGCCCAGGCCGATAGTTTTATGGTAAAGGAACTGGATACCCAGAAAAAATACCTTGATGAGATCCGGATCAAACCCGACAATTATAATAAGCGATATTTCGTCACTTCGTTTTATTACAAGCAAAGAAGAGGTAATATCGACGGGTATTATTTTTATATATGGGACAAACAGACCTCTCAGCCTGTTGTAGAAGACACAGTTAGTTTTAGTGACGAATTGCGTCGGGAGGCCCGGGGTAATTCCAGCATGAGAACAGCTTTCAATGATTATTTTATCCGGAATATCATTACACGAAGGGATGGAGGTTTTTTAATCAGCAGTGAAGCATATTATACCTCCTCGCGTGGCGGCGGATGGAATCGCTGGAATAATTTATATGGATCCCCTTTCCTGCGTACTTACGACTACTATTATTATTCTCCTTATTCATATAATAGTTTATGGGGCAATCGCTGGAATTATGGCCAGAACGTCAGGTACCAGGCCGACAATATCGCGGTGATGTCGTTTGATAAGAACGGGAAACGTGAATGGAGCAGTATTATTACAAAAGAACAATTCGATGATCAGTCCGATGAATTGTTATCGTACCAGATCATGAATACAGGCGGGGAATTGCATTTTCTCTTCAATAACCTGGAAAGAAGAGCCAACCTGTTAAATGATTTCAGCCTGACACCAGACGGAAAGATCACACGCAATCCAACTTTAAAGAACCTGGATCGCGGTTATGAGCTGATGCCCAAATTCGCCAAACAGGTGAGTGCACGCCAGGTGATCATTCCCTGTATTTACAGAAATTATATTTGTTTTGCAAAACTTGAATATAACTGAATGATGTAGTAATTTCCATATCCGTGATCGCAATATTTAGACAGAAAAACCCAGCTAACCTGCTTCTCCTCCTGATATTAGGTATACTTATCAAGTTACCTATGTTTATGGAGCCGCACGCACCCATCGTCAGGCAAAGCGATGGTATCTTTTACGAGGCAATCATTCGTTTTTTTAAAGAAATGGCGGCGACTTCGCCGATCATGTACCCGGTGCTCGCTTTTATTTTGCTCATCACCCAGGCTATCATGATCACGCGGTTTATCAACAACCAGCGCATGATGAACAAGCCCAACTACCTGGCGGGAATGGCTTACCTGCTTATTACTTCGCTTTTACCGGAATGGAATTATTTTTCGGCACCACTTATCTGCAATACGATTTTATTATATATACTGTCTGCGTTATTCGGCGTTTATAATAAGCCCAATGCAAAAGGCAGTATTTTCAATATTGGCCTGGCATTGGGTATTGCCGCTTACCTGTTTATTTCGTCGCTCACTTTTGTGATCTGGGTTTTTCTTGCCCTGGCGGTGATGCGACCCATTCGTTTAAACGAATGGCTGATCTGCCTGCTGGGTATCACAACACCATTTTATTTCTATGCGATCTACACTTTTGTCGCGGGCGATTTTGGGTGGGATCAGTTTGTGCCACTTATTCAGTTGGGTTTCCCCTCTTTGAAACAATCGGCCTGGCTGGGAGCCAGTATTTTCCTAATACTCGTACCGTTCCTGGCAGGTGGTTATTATGTGCAGGAGAACCTCAGGCGAATGCTGATCAATGTCAGGAAAGGATGGAGCCTCCTGCTACTGTACCTGCTTACTGCCCTGCTTTTGCCCTTTGTCAACACCAGCGACACTTTTGAAAACTGGATCATGGCAATGGTGCCGATGGCCGCCTTTCACGGTTTTGGATACCTGCATTCAACGCTTCGTATTTTCCCATTGCTTTTATTCTGGCTCACCGTGGCTTTTATTATTACCTATCAATACTATGGTCCGGGGTGGTAGAGGAGTTCGTAGTTCGAAGTTCGTAGTTCGAAGTTCGTAGTTCGTAGTGTCTTCGGGCTGAGAATTACTAACAAGCAAACTCACGGCTGTTCTTTATCTTTGCAGTTCAAAATACTGATATATGAAATTTGGTGTGGTTGTTTTTCCCGGGTCTAATTGTGACAGGGATATGTATGATGCTTTGAAGTATGATCTGGGCCAGGATGTTACGATGCTTTGGCATAAGAACAGTGACCTGGGACAACTTACAACAGATGATTGTATCATTCTCCCAGGTGGATTTTCATATGGAGATTATCTCCGGTGCGGCGCCATCGCCAGGTTTAGCCCGGTTATGCAAAGTATCATCGAGTTTGCCAATGCCGGTGGTAAAGTACTGGGTGTTTGCAACGGCTTCCAGATCCTCTGCGAGTCGCATTTATTACCAGGGGCCCTGCTAAGAAACAGCCATCAGCAGTTTGTCTGCAAGAATGTGTTCATAAAAGACCAATCCTCTAATATTTATAAAATACCCGTCGCACATGGCGAAGGCCGCTATTATGCCGATGAGCAGACCCTCGCTCAACTGGAGGCAAATGGCCAGGTGATCTATCGCTATTGCGACGAGAACGGGAAAGAGACGCCCGAGTCAAACCCCAATGGAGCCGTCAAGAATATTGCGGGTATTTGCAACGAGGCCCGTAATGTATTTGGTATGATGCCTCACCCCGAAAGGGCTTGTTCTCAGGCACTTGGCAATACCGATGGTAGGCAGATCATCAAGGATCTGCTGATGGCGGGCGAATTGATCAACCAGTAATAAGAGCTTTCTTACAATTAAATACTGCCATTTAAAATTTAGCCTTCAGCTTTTGGGGGAATTAGCATCCTTTTATCGTTTTATAATTATTAAAACGGGAAAATCTGGTTAATTTTGACCCGGTTTTATAATTTAAGGAAATGAAAATCAAACCTCTACTCGTGCTTTTTTGCCTGGTCCTTACCGGAGCAGCAGCAACCGCCCAGTTGAACCCCGTAAACTGGTCATTTTCATCAAAAAAAATAGCCGACAAAACATATGAAGTGCACCTGACGGCTACTATGGCGGCAGGCTGGCATTTGTATTCGCAGGTTCAGCCCGAAGACGCGATCGCCATGCCCACCGGGTTTAAAATAAACAGTAATCCTTTACTATCCCTGGAAGGCACTATTCGGGAATTGGGAAAAATGGAAAAATTTCACGATAAAAAGCTGGAGGTTTCCGCCAACCAGTATTCCGGCAAAGTGGATTTCGTTCAGGTGGTGAAACTTAAAGCCAACGCGAAAACAAATCTTACCGGCAGTGTTGAATACCAGACCTGCGATGATAAAAAATGTTTGCCGCCGAAGACCGTCAACTTCACAGTTCCCCTGAACTAAGCGGCGAGTAACATAATATAATTAGCGGGTTCTTTTTTAGAACCCGTTTCTTTATCAAACCGGATAACATGCTTAAAAAGCTCAACGCTCATATTTTTCTTTTTGCCATCTTATTTTCTTTTACAAATTCCGCTTGGTCGCAGGAGCCATCGCTGCCACATAGCTGGAAGGTTGAAAGTAAAAAGTTAGAAGAGGGCAGGTATGAGCTTATTTTTTCAGCATCCGCAGCCGGTGATTGGAAAATATATGCACCAAACCAGGTATTGCTGGATGTAAAGACCACCGAATTAAATTTCGCTGATTCCGCAATTAGCCAATCGGGTGATTTTGTTATTTCGGGTCAGCAGCCTGAGGAAGAAAGCAGTACTATTTTTGAAAATACAAATGTAAGACTGCATGCAGGTGATGTAGAGTGGAAGGCTGATATACGGATACAGGGAACCGTACCCGCGCAATTACAGGGCAGTCTTTTGTATACCTACGGCAAAAACGACGAGTTCTACCCCGGCACGGCGTATACCTTTGATGTGTCCCTGGAGGGCGGCGTAATTACTGGCTCGGCGATAAAAGTTGCTTCGATCAATCTTGCCAACCCGGTAAATAACTGTGGGGACGATGGTACAGAAAGCAAGAGTATCCTGACAATATTCCTGTTGGGTTTATTAGGTGGTATCATCGCCTTGCTTACACCCTGCGTATTTCCAATGATACCCGTGACGGTTACTTTTTTTACAAAAAAATCACAGGATAAGAAAAAGGGCATCAGGAATGCGATATTATATGGTTCCTTTATATTCCTGATCTATGTGATCATTACCATTCCATTTCATATCGCGAATGAAGCCATCAGCCCTGAGATCTTTAATAATATTTCAACCAATGTATGGCTGAACCTGCTTTTCTTCGCCGTCTTTGTAGCATTCGCCTTGTCCTTTTTTGGACTCTATGAAATCGGGTTACCTGCAGGACTTGCCAATAGAATGGACTCCAAGTCGGGCCTGGGCAACCTGGGCGGAATTTTCTTTATGGCGTTTACGCTGGCGATCGTTTCGTTTTCCTGTACCGGGCCAATCCTGGGAACACTGCTGGTAGGTGTGGCTGAGCAGGGGGCCTGGCCACTAACAGCAGGTGCAGCGGGTTTCGGGCTGGCACTCGGATTGCCTTTCGCGCTTTTTGCCATGTTTCCTCACTGGCTCCAGTCCTTGCCAAGATCAGGAGGCTGGATGACGGATGTAAAAGTGAGACTGGGCTTTTTGGAATTGGCCCTGGCCATAAAATTTTTATCGAATGCCGACCTGGTGGAACAATGGGGTTTGTTGAAAAGAGAAATTTTTATTGGTTTATGGATCGTGATTGGCATTTTGATGGTGCTATACCTGTTGGGTAAGATCAGGATCTCGCATAGCTCCCCGGTTAGAAAAATATCCTTTACCCGGCTGGCATTTATCATCCTGTTTGCCTCATTTACCATTTATCTTATTCCCGGTCTAACCAATACACGCTGGGCCAGCCTGAAACTGATCAGTGGATTTCCCCCTCCGCGTACCTATAGTATTTACCATGTCGAAAGCCGTTTAGAACCGATCCACAATAACTATGAAGAAGCCCTTGCGATTTCAAAAAGGGAAAATAAACCTGTGTTGATCGATTTTACGGGGTGGGCGTGTGTGAACTGTCGCAGGATGGAAGAAAAAGTATGGCCAGATCCGCTGGTGGATAGCCTGATGCGGACACGTTTTGTGGTGCTTTCCCTGTATGTGGATGAAAGAAAGAAGCTGCCTTTAACCGAGCAAACTGTTTACAAAGCCGGCAACGGACAGGAGAAATCTATTATAACGGTGGGTGATAAATGGTCCACTTTCCAAACCGAAAACTTCGGGGCTACCTCGCAACCCCAGTACGCGATCATCAGTGCGGACGAAAAGGTTTTGACGAAAACAAAATACTATACCCCGGATGCGGACGAATTTGCCGAATGGCTGGAGTGTGGGCTGGAGGCATTCAGGAAGACACAGTTGGTAGCCGGGAGTCGGTAGTCGGTAGCCCAAGCGTCTGACGTCCCCGTCTGACGCGGGTATGCAGTTGGGATTCGTGAGTCGGGAGTCGGGAGCCGTTGGATTTCGCTTTTATCTTTTGATTTCCTGAAAGTATAAAATAAAAAAAACCGCCCCAATTCTATCGGAGCGGTTCAATTTGGTGTCATTCTGTAACAGCCTGCTGCCGGGCAAGCAAGAGAAAAATTCAATAATAAGAACTTTTCCAGGTGCAGCGGGAGAAACAGAATGACAATATCTTTTTAAAAAACTGCGTCAAAGATATAAAGATAAATTTCAAACTACAAAGTCTACAGGGCAATTTGTTTTTGCACCATCAGTTTTCTCAGGTTGATCAGGCCATACCGCATCCGGCCCAAAGCTGTATTGATACTGCAATTGGTGGTAGCGGCGATTTCTTTAAAGCTCATGTCAGCATAATGACGAAGTATGATCACTTCGCGCTGGTCTTCCGGTAACCTTTCCAGCATCTCACGTACACGGTGATGGCTTTGCCTTTTGATCATCACGGTTTCCGCGCTGTCATCAGCGAAGTTAAGAACCTCGAAAATGTCTTTGTCTTCACTGTTACGGATGGTGGGAGTTCTTTTTACTTTACGGAAATGGTCTACGCACAGGTTGTGAGCGATACGCATTGCCCAGGGAAGGAACTTGCCTTCTTCAGTATAGCGGCCGCCGCGCATTGTGTCGATGATACGGATAAACACATCCTGGAAAATATCCTCGGCGAGATATTTGTCCTTTACCAAAAACAGGATTGATGTGTAAAGTTTATCCTTGTGTCGTAACACTAAGGCTTCGAGTGCGTCGAGGTTTCCATCCCGGAATAGATGGATAAGTTCATGGTCGGTCTTGTCGATAAAAGCTTTCATAAAACTTCTACAGTTTAGGTGGTTGATGGGATAGGTTTAAAAACTAAAAAAAAACGGTGATTTGTGTAAACAGAGTAGAAGTCTATGCGATAGGCGGGGTAATTTTTTGGTTATTCATTTTTTGGATATTGGATAATAAAAATATACTATTTCGCCGATCTTCCAAGCACCTGCGAAAAAAAGTTTTAGATTTTATTGTCAAAGAAATGTTAATCATAAACGCTGAAATTTGCGTTGGATAAGGTTTTAACTTTGATTATCTGAATAATGGAAACAAAAATAATTGGGAAAAAACCCTTTGAGAGAAAGACCGTAATTCCCGCAGAAAATATACTGATCAAGGGCGCCCGGGTACATAACCTGAAGAATATTACCGTTGAGATACCCCGGAATAAGCTGGTGGTGGTGACAGGTGTTTCAGGTTCTGGAAAATCTTCGCTTACTATAGATACATTATATGCTGAAGGTCAGCGGCGTTATGCTGAAAGCCTGAGCGCATATGCCCGCCAGTTCCTCAACAGGATGAATAAACCGGATGTGGATTTTATAAAAGGCCTGTGTCCCGCCATCGCCATCGAGCAAAAAGTCATAACCCGTACGCCGCGCAGTACCGTGGGGAGTATGACCGAGATTTATGATTATCTCCGTTTGTTATTTGCCCGTGCCGGCAAAACAATTTCGCCGGTATCGGGTAAAGAGGTTAAAAAGGATGATGTCACCGATGTAGTGGAAGTGATCAAAAATCGGGAATCCGGCGCCCGGGTTTTTATCCTGGCCTTATTCAAGCAGCACCGTAACCGTGATATAAGGGAAGAATTGAATATACTGGTACAAAAAGGTTTTACCCGGGTGTACCTGCATGATAACAGTGCCAGCGAACCCGGAACTGTTTTTAATATTGAAGATCTGCTCGGTTTAACGGATAAAGAATTGAAGTCAAAGATAACCGGCAAGAAGGCGACGCTTTATATCCTGGTGGACAGGATCGTTGTTAAGGAGTTTGATGAAGATGATATTCACCGTCTCTCCGATTCAGTAGGCACCGCCTTTTACGAAGGAGAGGGCGATGTGTACCTGTTCATACAGGAAAATAAAACTACACAGCCCGAAGCCGGAACAGAACCAGCACGGAAAAAAAATACGGCGAAAGGTTTTTCCCTGCTTCATTTCAACAACCGGTTTGAGATGGATGGCATCCAGTTCGAAGAGCCGGTACCAAACCTGTTTTCCTTTAATAATCCTTTTGGTGCCTGCCCAACCTGTGAGGGATTCAGCCAGGTGCTGGGAATCGATGCTGACCTTGTAATACCCGACCGTCGGCTGAGTGTGTACGAGGGCGCCGTGGCTCCCTGGAAAGGTGAGAAGTTAGGACTTTGGAAAGATCATTTTATAAAAGCCGCGAAAAAATTCAATTTCCCGGTACATAAACCCATTGCCGATCTTACCGAAAAGCAATACGAGATCTTGTGGGAAGGTAATGAGCATGTGGCAGGGATCAACGATTTCTTTAAAGAAGTAGAACAGAATTTATATAAAGTACAGTACCGGGTGTTGCTGAGCCGTTACCGCGGTCGCGCCATTTGCCCGGAGTGCAAAGGTTTCCGTCTTCGTAAAGAAGCATTATATGTAAAGATCGCAGGCAAACATATCGGTCAGCTCGGGGAGATGCCGGTAAAGGATCTTGCTTCCTGGTTTGAAGAGGTAGAAAAAAAACTAAGTGCCCACGATAAACAAATTGCCCGGAGAATATTACTCGAGATCCATCATCGGTTGAGAACCCTGCTGGCTGTGGGGCTTGGTTATCTTACTTTAAACCGGCTTGCCAACACGCTGAGCGGTGGTGAAAGCCAGCGGATACAATTGACACGTAGCCTCGGTAGCAACCTGACCGATTCCCTCTACATACTCGACGAACCTTCGATCGGGCTGCACGCCAGGGATACGGCAAATCTTATTAAAGTACTGAAAGAATTGAGGGATCTTGGTAATACCGTTGTGGTAGTGGAGCATGATGAAATGATGATGCGTGAAGCTGATCATATCATTGACATGGGTCCGCTGGCTTCTCACCTGGGTGGTGAAGTCATTGCGGCGGGCACCTATGATGATATCATTTCGCATTCACGCAGCCTGACCGGTAAATACCTCAAGGGCGAGTTGAAGATCGAACCACCAAAAGTTACACGGAAATGGAATCGTTCGATCAAAGTTGAAGGCGCCCGGCAACATAACCTGAAAAATATTTCGGTAGAATTTCCCCTCAACGTACTGTGCGTGGTAAGTGGTGTAAGTGGTAGCGGAAAAACAACTTTAGTGAAACAGATACTTTATCCAGCATTGAGAAAGTTGAAGGGTGAACTGGGTGATAAGGTTGGATTTCATAAAGCACTAACAGGGGATATGGATAGCATCGCACAAATAGAACTGATCGATCAAAACCCGATAGGAAAATCGTCACGCAGTAACCCGGTTACTTACATAAAAGCTTATGATGAGATCCGGGATCTTTTTGCCCGCCAACCGCTGAGTAAGATGCGCGGGTTTCAACCGAAACATTTTTCATTCAATGTGGACGGCGGACGTTGCGATACCTGTAAAGGCGAGGGCGAGCAGGTTGTGGAGATGCAATTTCTTGCCGATGTACACCTGGTATGTGAATCATGTAATGGTAAAAGGTTTAAAGAAGAGATACTTGAAGTAAAATACAAGGATAAAAATATTTACGACGTACTTGAAATGGGTGTTGATGAAGCGATCGAATTTTTTACTTCTTCCGAAAAGGACGCTGCCAACATTGCGAAGGCTATTCAGCCATTGAGTGATGTGGGTTTGGGATATGTAAAACTGGGACAGTCATCTGATACATTATCGGGCGGTGAAGCGCAGCGAGTAAAGCTGGCTTCTTTCCTCGGCAAAGGTCGTAACACCGATAAAGTGCTTTTTATTTTTGATGAACCTACTACAGGTCTGCATTTCCACGATATAAAGAAACTACTTACTTCCTTTCACGCTTTGATCGAGCAGGGACATTCGATCATTGTTATCGAGCATAATACTGATGTTATAAAAAGCGCTGACTGGCTAATTGATCTTGGTCCGGGTGCGGGTGATGGAGGTGGCGACCTCGTATATTCCGGTAAGCCTTTGGGTATTAGCAAGGCCCGGAACAGTCAAACAGCTGAATATATTTTGTAATATCTAGTAAATCAACGCGTAGTATTACTTTTTAGTTCCAGAAAAAATTCCGGGAAAATACTTGCATAATCAAAAACCGCAGTATAGATTTGTGTTAAGTTGTAAAAAACTATATACATCCAACCTCTTCTGAAATCCGAACCCAAATCATCCACACTACATAATTGGGTAAATATTTGGCCTTGTAAGGGTAAAATATTTATTTCTCCGCAGTAGGTGGCCAAACTCCAATCTTCTTAAAGAAAACTGTTGCATCCAGTTTCCGTGTAAGCCTAAACAGGTTTATTCATCCTCTATTATACTCTAAACTCGAAACAATGAAAAAACTTTACTTTTTGCTTCTAACGGCAGTTGTTTTCACAAGCGCTGCCTGGGCACAAAACAAAACCTGGCAGGGTCCGGCCAACGGTGGTAGCTGGACTACTCCGGCAAACTGGAGTGGAAATACAATCCCTACAGCTGCCGATGTAGTTGAATTTGGTGTAGGTATTTCCGGCACTATTAACAATGTGCCGAATATGAACCTCGCAGGCCTGGTGATCTCCAATGGTGCCAGCATTATATTGTCAAAGCCTGCAGGTGGTACTAACACCTTATCCATTACTAATAATGGTGCAGCAAATGAATTTATTATTTCAGAAGGTTCAACACTAACCCTGGGTAATCAAATCGACATT
The DNA here is from genome assembly GCA_023411775.1 of Bacteroidota bacterium. GTDB lineage: Bacteria > Bacteroidota > Bacteroidia > Chitinophagales > Chitinophagaceae > Terrimonas_B. Next base: position 19,973 of record JAEYOL010000132.1, read on the forward strand.
CGCATAATAAACGGTACTGGTGGCAACCCGGTTCGTGCTAGTATTGCAGGCGAATTTAACGTAGGCAGCAATAATTATAGCACGAATGCAGCCAACTCAATCACAACTGTCGAATCTACAGGTTTACTGCGTGTTGGTAGTGCGGGTAGTGTTACTTCAACTAATGCAAACAGGCTTGTTTTTGCTGCTGATGCCACTTATATGCACGGAACCAACGGAGGTACGATCCCAACTGCTACCTGGAATTCTCTTTCCACTGCTATGGTCATTGGTGTTACCAGCACTGCACCTTCCGGCATGGGTCAGACATTCGGAAATTTCGTTTGGGAAAACGCTAGTCAGTCCGGAGATGAATACATCGGTTCTAACGGAACAACTATCAGCGGTGCACTGGTTATCAACGGCACTGGTTCAGGTAGATTGAGAATGGGCCAGTCTTTTTCGGCCAGCTACTTCCTTATGAACGGAGGTCGGTTTGAAATCGCAAGCGGTATTCCCTTTTTAGGTGGAGTCAGCGCAACACTTACCGTGGCAGGTAATACAATTGTATCTGGCGGTATACTGGATGTGAATTCAGGTGCTCTTGTTACAGGTACTTTGGATCTGAAAGGAAGTCTTATTCAGAGTGGTGGAACTATTACGGCGAGTGGAGCAATTGTACCGATAATTGGATATGCGCGTGTTCTCTTCTCCGGCAACTCTGTACAGGAGTTTTCAAAAACAGGCAGCGCTACGATTTCTGGAACAGTTGATTTTACAGTTAACACGGGTGCAACCCTGGATATGGGTGAATCAGTACTAGATGGCTCAGATGGTACTTTCACACTTTCTTCCGGTGCTAAAATTATAACTTCCCATCCGCAGGGTCTGAGATCAACAGGCGCTAATGGAGCTATTCAAACAAGCAACAGAAGCTATGCCAGTGGTGCAGACTATGAATTCCGCGGCGCTTCAACCGGGGATTTCACTACTACAGGCAATCAGGTAAGAGATTTGATCATTAATAATACTACATCCGGAGAAGTGGTTTCAAACAGGACATTCCTTGTAAATGGCATCCTGGGTCTTAGCAACGGATATCTTACACCCGCTACCGGTACTATTACCGTTAATACATCAGGGAATGCTACCACGGAGAATGGAGCTTTTGTAAATGGCCCGCTTAGCAAAGTTTCTAACAACACACAGGCGTTTATTTTCCCGGTTGGAAAGGTTGATGCAGGTTTGAGAATTGCCGGTTTTCAGCGTCCTAATACTAGTGGTGGTACTACTACTTTCCGGGCAGAATTCATAAGGGCAACTCCAGCGGCAGCGCCTTTGCAGGATGGTATTACAAGGGTTAGCAGCTGCGAGTATTGGGATATCGACAGGACAAGTGGCGGTGGCGCTGCTTTTATTACATTGTCTTGGGCTGCAAACAGCAACTGCACTTCAGCTACTGCTTATGTTACCAGCCTGGCAACATTGAGGGTTGGTCACCTGAGAGGAGGTGCTTGGCGCAGCGAAGGTAATTTCAGCACCACAGGTACAAACGTTGAAGGTACCATCAGGTCGGTAAATGCTGTTAACACTTTCAGTCCTTTCGCCTTAGCAAGCATTTCTGAGGATGAGAACCCACTGCCTGTTGTATTCGCTAATGTTAGAGCATTCGAAAAGAATAACGGCGTTCAAATCGACTGGAGCAACCTGACTGAAAAAGATGTCGACCATTATATAGTAGAGCGTTCTTCAAACGGTACAGATTTCAGCGCGATTGCACAACAGTTGCCCACCAGCAACCAGGATGATAAAGCTGACTACTCAGCCTTCGACGCATCGCCTAAATCTGGTACAAACTACTACCGTATCAAAGCTGAAGAAACAACAGGTAAGATCGTTTACAGCAAGATACTTAGTGTAAACCTTGGTTCGACTACACAAAGCCTGAGGCTGTACCCCAACCCTGTAACTGGCAACCAGGTTAATATCAGCCTGTCGAATGTTAGAAGCGGGCAGTATGACCTTCGCGTGGTAAATGTTAGCGGCCAGGATGTGTTGAAGCAAAGAATTAATAGCCAGGGTAGCACAATGACCCAAACTATCGATCTTCCGACAACTATTGCACCAGGCGTATATAACATGATAATCACTGGCGCAGACTACCGCGAAACGAGGACTTTCATTGTTCATTAATAATAAAGTATTATCAATAGAGAACAGGCCGGTCAGCAATGACCGGCTTTTTTTTTTAGTATCTCATAGAAGTTTGAATCATTTCTAATGACAAAAACAGCTTGTGTTGATCAATCGCCGAACGGGTAGTTATATTTTTTAATATGTAGTAGTTCGCCACGTAGTAATACACAGATTTATTGAAAAAATACCTGGGAAAACACTTGCATAATTAAAAACAGGATTATAGATTTGTGTGCAGTT
>JAEYOL010000211.1 GCA_023411775.1 Bacteroidota bacterium
CTCGAAGAAAATCATGCGAAAGCGATGAACATGAAACCAAACCTGCTGCCAAAAATGAAACTGACCGACAACACAGAGAAAGTCGTGGCCTCAGCTAATACGGGCAGCGACCGGCTTACCAGTAGTCATATGCGGAATTTTATGGAATGCGTACGCAGTCGCAAACAAACCAATGCACCCGTGGAAGCGGGTTATACCCATTCGATCGCAACAATTATGACCAATGCGGCAGCTAGAACCGGCATGAAAGTGACATTTGATGAAGCAAAGCAGGAAGTGATGGCTGGTGGCAAACCCTTTAAATACTGATTGGGTTTATGATGCGTCTGCTTACCATACTCATATTTATAGTGAACGCATCGAAAGGGTTTGCACAAGGATCGGGATTCAGCATTGTAGAAAATAAATCAAAAAAGCAGGTCGACATTTTATATAATAACAAATTGTTGACCGCGTATTGTTATTACGATTCCTCCAGGAAGCCGGTACTATTTCCCGTCAATACCACGGATGGTATCACCGTAACGCGTGGTTTCCCTTTTCAGCCCGTTGCTGGCGAACGAACCGATCACCCGCATCATACCGGGATCTGGCTGAACTATGAATCGGTCAATGGTCTCGATTTCTGGAATAACTCTACTGCCATTGCACCTGAAAAACGCGATCGCTATGGCACTATTGTTCATGAAAAGGTATTGGAGAAGTCAGCAACGGGCAACGAAGCTAAGTTAACTACCAGTGCAAAATGGCTGCGGCCCGATGGGGTAGCGTTATTACAGGAAGAAACTCATTATGATTTCCAGGTCACCGGCAATACATTTATTATCGACAGATCGACCAGCCTCAAGGCGATGGATATCCCGGTACTTTTTAAAGATGTAAAAGACGGGTTCTTTGCGATCCGTGTTGCAAGGGAACTCGAGCAGGTCTCGAATGAACCTTCATCTTTTGTGGATGACAAGGGTAATATCACCCCGGTAGCAGCTTCCGGCAAAGATGTTACAGGTCTGTATCATAGCAGCACAGGTTTGAAAGGCGATTCAGTGTGGCGCACCAAAGGAAAATGGGCCATGCTCAAAGGAACGAAGGAGGGGAGAGAGATCGGTATAGGTATTATTGATCATCCTTCTAATCCCGGTTACCCGGCTTACTGGCATGCGAGAGGTTACGGGCTTTTTTCCATCAATCCCCTGGGCAGAAAAATATTTAGTAAAGGTGCGGAAGAATTAAATCTCTCTTTACAACCCGGCCAAACTGTTACATTTCGGTACCGGGTCATCATCCACTCGGGTACATCACTTACAGCAGGCGAGATGGAAAAGTTTAGTAAGGAGTTTGAGAGAATAAAATAGTTGATTCCCATTTTGGACAGGTTCGCCGCCCCTTTTTAATGAATATAGTTGATTTTTTGATAGACGAACGACGGACTGTACAGTTCCTCAGGATGGTTATCTTGTCGCCAGAATTGGTAGTTTTTGTTTCTACTGTTTTTCGCACCTTCGCTTTGAAAAATCTCGAGCATCCAACTTTTACGGCTTTCCTGTGGATTTTCAGTAATGGCCGTGATTAGGGTTTTGCTTGTAAACTTTTTGAAATCCCGCAATACATCGCTTAAGTCATGGTTTCGGGTGGATGCAATCAAATGAATATGATTACTCATCAGGCACCAACAATGAAGCAATAGACCTTTATTCTCCTGGCAGAAGCGTATGCTGTCCAACAAGATGTCGCGATAAATCTTCCTGGTAAAAACATCTACCCACCCGATAGCTATCGGGTCAACCACTGTCAAGGTCATGAAATGAATTGCGTCTTGATTTCGGATCTTATACCCACCTGAAATGATCACTTTGTATCCGTTTGCAGGAAAGGAAGTAATACCTTAGAACGTTCAAATGACAAATTCCACCGAAAAATCCGTTTTTTAACCAATATGCCACAGGAATGCCTTCTATTGGTCAATGAAAGCTAAGCCGGGGTGGACAGCCCTTGGGGGCTGATGGTGAGTCACAGACTCACCACAACAATCCTATAACTTAAATTTTTACTTTTGGTCGGGAAGACTACGAAGAACTGGAAATAGTTAATGCAAATAACACTAGGCCAGTGAACGTCAATATGAGAACATATTTCAACTTCATTATCTAAGTTACCGAGAAAAGTTATGGCTAGTTATAAGTTATTGTAGAGCGAATATTTTTGTGTATTGACATGGTTACATTAAAAGGAGATAAAATTATGCTGACCCCTGCCACCCTCGATGATCGCCGGCGGATCTATGACTGGATGGCCCATTCTGATATCACCTGTCAAATGATGGGCCCGCCTGAATTTGAAGATAACCCTATACCGGAGTGGGAGTTTTTTAAAAATGATTACAATCCCGATTTTTTTAATGATGAGGATCCCGACCAGGGCAGGAGTTATATCATCCAGGTGAATGGTGAAAGCGTGGGACATATCAACTACAACGAGATTGAACGCAGTACCAATACAGCAGAACTTGATATCTGGATGGCTGGCAGCCGGTTTTGCAATAAGGGATATGGTTCCGATGCTATTGAAACACTGTGCCACTATCTTGCAACTCAGCTTCACTGCCCGCGCTTTATCCTGGCGCCATCGGCGAGAAATAAAAATGCGATCCGCGCCTATGAAAAATGCGGTTTTAAGATCAGCTCAGAAATCCCGCCAGGTTTCATACCAGATTATGTTGATACTGTTGTCATGATAAAGGACGCGAAAAGTATTCGCGAGGATAATTCATGAATTCGTTGCATGTAATGTCTAGTGAGTCTGCGTACGAAGACGCAGATACACGCCGGGTTCCAACGTGTATCTTTTATATACTTCGTGACTGGTATACTACTGTCTCTATGTAAAAAAGGGTAGAAATTATTTTCTGTCCCAGAACGGGGGAGGTTCAATACCCAGGGATCTCAGGTACACATAACCTTGTCCGCGGTGATGGATCTCATTGTCGATAAAGTAAAATAATATCCAGTGCCCCGGTCCTTCATACTGCCCGAATGCATTCACCACTTCCTGGTAACGGTGATCGGGGATCTGCGGCCAGTATGTCTCGATCTGTTCTGTGGTTTCATCCCAAAGCGCAAGCAATTCCGCTTTTGTTTTTGGTAGCGGTTTTTCAGAATCTGCCCATGAATAACTCCATTCATTGGTGGCAAGTCCCTTCACACCCGGTGCCGCCATATTGATCATTTCCATGGCCAGTTCGGAGAAAGGACGCATACCGCCAATTGAAAATTCGTATAATTCTTTTTCAGGAAATGCCTCAATTACCCTGCGGGTAAGTCCGCGGTGCCCCTGCCAGTGATGCAATAATGCATCCTTACTGATCAGTTCCGGTTTTGTTTGCTGTGCCTGAGTTGTACTACTTTCCATAATGCTTTTGTTGTTTAATAAAGCAAAGAAAATGCGGGGTACTGACAACCCTATGGCAGTGCATTTTAGCAAGTTAAAATTTGTTGATGAGTGGCGGGAATTGGGGATTAGTAATCATTATTGTCCGGAGAACTCCGGAGTATTATAAACCACGGCGGGCACGGCGAGCACAGCGAAAATCTTCTGCGAATTTATAAAATCTGCTTTGGAGAACAGGACGAAAAATTAACTAGTGTCGTGTCAATGTTAAACTGCTGCTTCAAAAGGTTACGATCGATGAGCTAAGAGACCGATGGTTTGACTACGAAATTTGAAGCCTTGTGCCTCATGGCTCGCAGCTCGCAGCTCGCAGCTAAAATAAGAGAACCCGTAAAATATGGTTGACTTAACACTAATCCCTTATTTCAGTTGATAAGCTGCGACAGTTTTTGCAAAAAACGTCGGTACGTAAACAATTTTTTTGACAGGATCATACCCAATATCCGCGGTATTGATCTTTTGCTGGTGCGTTTCAAGCAGCGACACCACACGCCCGTCAGCATACACATACCAGATATATCCGGGCCAGGCGGAAACTATATAATCGCCATTGCCAATGGGTTCAATACCGTCACCACCTTCGGGCAATTCGGCTATCGGTGTGATCTTTTTGTCCGCGGATGCTATCACCAGTGATTTACCGGAGGCAATGACCAGTCCATCATCTACAGCTTTGAGCCCATTAACGCCTTTCATATCTTCAAGGAATAATGTAGCGGCATCATTTTCTATCTTCCAGATCTTCGCGTTCCTTGAATCCGATACATAGACCACGCCTTTATTATCGATGGTGATATCGTTTAGCCC
>JAEYOL010000216.1 GCA_023411775.1 Bacteroidota bacterium
TTGAGTGTTAGCCAATCTGCGCTCGAATCCCGATAGCTATCGGGACCGCTCCCTTACGCTGCGCTTTAAGACGGCTTACTCCGTAATTTTCTTAACGCCATTTTTCTGAGGCCAGGTTTTCCCCGGACAACAATGATTCCTAATCCCCAATTCCTTTAAACACCACCCCTCCCTTCATCACAAACACCACTCTCCCAAAAACTTTTGGATCCTTTAATGGGTCGCCGTCAACGGCTACAATATCGGCCAGTTTGTTGGGCTGAATACTGCCCAATCTATCACGTTCACCTAACAATTCGGCAGCGTTAATTGTCGCGGCCCTGATGGCATCCATCGGCTTCATACCTGCTTCGATCATATAGCCGAATTCCAGCCAGTTCATGCCATGCCGGAATACACCTGCATCCGTGCCGAATGCGATTTTTACACCTTCTTTATGGGCTTTGGCAAAAGTGGATTGTATTTGTGGCCCGGTAGCCAGGGCCTTCGGAGTTACAATTTCTGTGTAGTACCCGGGAATCTTTGCGCTATCGGCAGTTGATTTTCCTGCAATAATCGTCGGTACATACCAGGTGCCGTGTTGCTTCATCAGGCTTATAGCTTCATCATCCATGAAAGTGCCGTGCTCGATTGAACTCACACCAGCGCGTACAGCTCTTTTGAGGCCTTCTGCGCCATGCGCGTGTGCTGCAACTTTAAAACCATAGTCTTTAGCTGCGGCAACGATAGCCCTGATCTCGGCTTCCGTAAACTGCGCGTTCGCACCATCCTTTGCCTGGCTGAGTACACCACCTGTTGCTGTTATTTTGATAAGATCAGAGCCATCTTTATAGCGTTGCCTTACGGCCTGGTATGCGTCTGACTCACCATTGATGACACCCTCTTTTGGTCCGGGATCGCCTGCAAGGTCTTTTCGATAGGCATTGGTAGGATCGGCATGACCACCGGTGGTGGCAATGGATTTACCAGCTGTAAAAATCCTCGGACCTTTTATCGAATTCCTGTTGATCGCGTTGCGTAAAGACACATTCACACCCGATCCTCCCAGGTCGCGTACGCTGGTAAACCCCGCCATCAGGGTAATATTCGCATATCGCACCGACTCAAAAGCGATATCAGGCATATTCAGGGTAAACCGATCAGCTGCATTGCCTTTACGGGTCTCCGATTCCAGGTGGACATGCATATCAATCCAGCCGGGAGTAACCGTTTTTGTTTTCAGGTCGACAAGTTTGTCATTGGAACCCGGTTTTGAAAATCCATTTTCAACAGCAATAATCCTGTCCTTCTCGACCACTATGGTACGGTCCTTAAGCGGAGTATCCGAAATAGCGTCGATCAAAATGCCGCAACAGATATAAGTTTTCTGCGCTTGTGTGATGGTTATAGTAAAAAAGAGAACAGCAAATAGAAGGAGGACTTTTTTCATCTTGGTGGTTTTATCGTTAAATGTAATTTATTTCAGCATATCTCCTGTCACGGCATTTTTGCGTTAATAATTTATTTTACTGCAACTTCGCAGCAGGTTTAATTTTGTATATTATAGTTCAAGCCTCATTACTATGGTAAAACACAGACTTACATCACTTGAATGGTTCATCCTCGTGGCAGGATTTATTCTTCTTGCCCTTGGTTTCATATTTTTTTATACGGACAAACCGCAATTCGATGAGTATATAAAAGAAGACGGGCTGGTTGAATGGATTACCGTGCTGGGTTTACTGGGCGGTTCAATCGTGTGTTTTCTCCGCTTTTTAAAATTATTCCGGCAGAAAACCCGTTGGTTCCTTTTCGTCACTTTTTTCCTGGCTTTGTTTTTATTTTTTGCTGCTGGTGAAGAAATATCCTGGGGCCAGCGTGTGATCGGAATTGAAACTCCAGCGTATTTCCAGAAAAATAATGCACAGCAAGAAACAAACCTTCACAATCTTGTTGTAGGGGGCGTAAAACTGAACAAACTTCTTTTCTCTATTGTACTTGTCAGTGTAATGGGCATCTACCTGGTCGTTGTCCCTATTTTGTATCAACGGCACCAGGCCAGCAGGCAACTCATTGATCGCTGGGGCATACCAGTACCACAATGGTACCAGGTGATCGGTTTCTTAATCGTCTTTATTGCTACATCGCTGATCCCGGATGGTAAAAGGGCCGAACTGCTCGAATGTGTGGGCGCCCTGCTTGTATTTCTCATGATGCTTTACCCGGCGAATAAATCAACTTACAACGCTACCGCGTAACTGTATTTAAATTATTTAGAACTATGAACGTGGATATTGCCAAACTACATGAAAAAGTAACCGCTTATAAAAGGGTGCTGGAAAATACGATCAACTACCGGCAGGAATGGAAAGATAAGACCAGGCAATTTATCGGAGATACACTTCGCGATATTGTACAGCAAACCGGGTTGAAGGCTTCGGTGACAGAAAAAAACAATATTGAAAATCTTGAAGCTGTTGTCCTTGATCTTGGCCGCAGCAGTAGTGGTATTGCAGAAAATTTGGATGATACTGACGTAAAACGTATCATGGTTAAAAATAACGGATCACTGATCTACCAGCAACTTTTCAATGGAAAGATCATGGTGATGCTGGTCAGTCCGCATATAGAAGGTTATGGCGAACCCAAAAGGCCACTCAGCCTTGAAATATTAAGACCTTCCGAACTACTTACCGCTTCAATCTATCAGCATGTAAAAGACCTGCTGGAAGACATTACTGAATGGGAAGACTATGACGATGATGATCCTAAAACCAAACTGCCCTTTCAGCCCATTGGTTTCAGGCATACGGTCAACGTAAATGGCGATGATGACAACGAAGCGGATGTCTCCCAGCAATAAACGGCACCAGCTTTGGTCGCAATGCCGATCAGATATTATTCTTTTTAAGTTCTTTTACAGCATAATCGCATGCCCTTGCGGTAAGAGCCATATAGGTGAGTGAGGGATTGACGCAGGATCCCGAGGTCATACAGGAACCGTCGCTGATAAAGACATTGGGCACCTCATGCATTTGGTTGTATTTATTCAAAACGGATGTTTTGGGATCGTGTCCCATCCTGGCGATACCCATTTCATGGTTGGCATTGCCAGGAAACGATATACTTGCTGATACCCGGATATTCCTGTATCCTGCTTTGTCCAAAAGCTCCGCACCGGTTACCTTCATATCCTCGTGCATGGCCTTTTCATTGTCGCGGAATTCGCAATCAATAGCGAGTAGCGGCCGCCCCCACTGGTCTTTTTTATCCTTGTTGAGTGTAATTCTGTTGTCAGAGTAAGGCAGGCATTCGCCAAAGGCATAAAGACCGACCTGCCAGCTACCAGGCACCGATAATGACTCTTTCAAAGCTTCACCAAGTTTGGCTTCCCCCGCTCGCCTGGGCCGGAATGCACTACCCCCAAAATGATAGCCCCGAAGAAAAGCTTCCTGGTTTTCCCTGACATTCCGGAACCGGGGAATATAGAAAGGCGCTGGCCTGCGACCATAATAATAACTGTCTTCAAATCCATCAACATCCGCTACAACAGAAATACCTTTATGATGGTCCATCAGGTTGCGCCCTACCTGGTCGCTGCCGTTACCTAACCCATTTGGAAAATGGGATGAAGTGGAGTTGAGTAAAATAAATGCTGTCGCCACCGTAGACGCATTCAGGAAAATAAGTCTGGCATAAAACTCTTCAGTTTGTTTCGTGTTTGTATCAACAATCTCGACGCCCGTGGCTTTCTGTTTTTGCTCGTCGTATAAAACCCTGTTTACAAGAGAATGCGGCCTGACCTCGAGGTTTCCAGTGGCATAGGCAGCCGGGATAGTGCTGGCATTGGTGCTGAAGTATGCGCCATAAGGACAACCACGGTGACAAAGATTTCTAGCCTGGCACTGTCCGCGGCCTTTAACCGGTTGCGTCAGGTTAGCCGTCCGCCCCATGATCACATGACGATCAATATAATTTCTCTCTACCTGTTGTTTGAAATGTTTCTCTACAATATTCATTTCAAATGGTGGCTGAAAAATGCCATCCGGCACCACGCCGATACCGTCACGATTACCGCTGACGCCGATAAATGATTCCACGTAATCGTACCATGGCGCAATATCTTTATACCTGATCGGCCAGTCCACGCCATGGCCATCGCGCAGGTTAGCTTCAAAGTCCAGGTCGCTCCAGCGATAGCAGGCCCTTGCCCACAATAGGGAGCGTCCTCCGACAATATCCCCCCTTATCCAGTCAAATCGTTTGCGTTCTTCATAAGGGTTCTCCTGGTCATTGATGTAAAAGTGCTTGTTATCTTCCCTAAAAGAATAGTGACGGCTTTGAACAAAATTCCGTTTCCTGTCTTCCTGTGTTAGATTAAGCCGGTGAGGAAATTCCCAGGTCTGCATGGTAGCCGTGGGATATTCTCCGTGGTCGAGGTGACGGCCACGTTCTAGCAACAGGACTTTTAATCCTTTTTCGCAGAGTTCTTTAGCGGCCCAGCCACCGCTGATGCCCGAACCCACAACGATGGCATCATAGGTGTTATTACTTTTTGATTTATTGATAATATGGGGATCTCCGGGCATTTTCGTATGGGTTTGATCAAAAAGCCAATTTAGGCAATCCGGGTTATTTTACCATATCATGTGTAAAGGGGGTCAGATACTTGAGGCTTTTGACGTCAGGTAACTCAAATTCCGGAGAAAACCGTGGGTAAGTCACAGGCTAAAAAAGTTTCTTTTTTGAGGCTGGTTTCCGAATCCATGTCAGACACTTAAAGCTTCTGACATCTAGTAACCCAAATTCCGGAGAAAACCATGGGTAAATCACGTGCTAAAAAAGTTTTTTTATTCACGCAATCCAGGCTCAATAATTCTACCCCAATTACTTTTTCCAAAACTCCTTCATCACCCTGGGATAATCAGCCAGCGCGATTTCCGGCTCCGCAATTTCAGGATGCCACATCTTCTCCCACTCAAAACTGTAAAATCCCTTGTACCCGCCTCTATCCAAAACACCAATGGCGTCAAAAATGGGCACCTCTCCCTTTCCCAATAATTTATATTGCAGTTTGCCTTCCACCAACACCGCATCTTTGAGATGTGTATGCCTGATATACGGTTTTAATTTTTGATATGCCTCCTGAACTGGTTCTTTTGTTACGGTCCACATATTAGAGACATCCCATAATAAACCAACATGACTGTGACGTGCCGCTATCATGACCTGCTCCAGGTCGGCAATCCTGACAACATCGCCATGGGTTTCCATCAGCACCGTAACATTTTTTTTCCTGCCATATTCCCCAAGTTCAAGTAAACCATCGACAATAAGCTGTAGGGTTTCCTGCTTGTCCTGGTCTTCCGGAAGTTTATTAGGAAAAACCCGAACATAGGGACAATTGATCTTTTCCGCCAGGTCAATAAAACGTCGGCCATCCGCCAGGTTTTTCCGACGCTCTTCTCCTTCCTTAAAATGTAAGGTTGCCGACGAACCCAGCCCAATAAACCTCAGGCCGTTTTGCTTCATAATCTGCATCGTCGCCTTTATGTTGGAGAGGTTGTTGAATTCAGGGCATTGCGGAAGATCAAGCTGACGCTGCAGTCCACGTACCTCGATTCCTTTATAGCCATGTTGCGAAGCAAAAGATACAATTTTTTGGAAATCCCAGTCGGGGCATCCCAGCGTGGAGAAAGACAGGGAAGCTTCCTTATTTCCTTTTAGCAGGGAAGGTGCGAGAATAGCTGCACCGAACACCAGTCCTGTTGTCTGCAAAAACTGCCTTCGTGATGTACTATACATATGGATGGGTAAAGTTTGTTATTCCCGTAAAATCAAACGGCATTTGAAATTACAAACTTTATCCCTCTCAGGCTGCATCGTGGGTCTGCTGCAGGTCCGCGATAATGATTTTTCTCATTTTCATCAGTGCTCCCATTACCTGTTGAGCTTTTTCGGGGTCAGGTGAATTCATTAAGCCGGGCAATGCTTCCGGGATAATCTGCCACGACACTCCAAACTTATCCTTTAACCACCCGCACATGCTTTCCTCGCCACCTTCTGACAGCTTTTCCCAAAAATAATCCACCTCCTGCTGGTCTTTGCAATTGACATAAAAGGATATCGCTTCAGTAAATTTGAACACGGGACCCGCGTCAAAAGCATAAAACTGGATCCCGTCCAGTTCGACAATGCCGGTCATGACCTGGTTACTTGGGAAGGTGCTATTTTCTCCCCAATGCTTGATACTGGTCACTTTAGAATTTTTAAATATAGAGGCGTAAAAATTTATCGCTTCCTCCGCTTTACCATCAAACCATAAAAAAGGCATGATCTTTTGCATAATGAGTAAATTTTGAATTTTTATTATTAAATTAAAGTTCCATTCCGGTACTATCCCATACCTGTGACGAACGCACCGTAAAAATGCAACGAATCCAGTTTTGCCAGGAGGGGATAAGACGACTTTTTCAAGGGTAGTTTACGCCATTGTCTCTCACTCATTCCAGGTAAGACATCCGAACCAGATAAGATTAAACACAGGCAATATCATGGCAACCGGTATCCTCCGGTCCACGATTTGTTAATAGTATATTATATTAATTGTTTTGATGACACGTGCGCTCAACATTTCTGGCTCTGATAAGAAAATGAGTTGGCTAATCACTTCTCTCGTACGTGTTGTGCTCTGTCTTTACTTGATAATTTTTGTAAACAGAACCGGCTACTCCCAGTGCCCGCCTAATATCGATTTTGAATCAGGTACGCTAGACAACTGGATGTGTTATAACGGTAATGTTGCGGCGGTGAACGGCGATCATGTTTTTAATTTATTTCCTTCAAATGGCCCGAGCTTCAACCGGCATACCATCCATTCAAGGCAAAGCAACCAGATTGACCCATACGGCGGATTCCCTACAACGGCACCAAACGGCAGTGGATATTCCGTCAGGCTGGGCAATGATGAAGCAGGCGGGCAGGGAGAAGGTATTGCTTACCAATTTACAATACCCGCCAACCAGAATTTCTATTCCCTGATTTACCACTACGCCGTTGTGTTCCAGGATCCGAATCACCAGATATATCAACAACCGCGACTGGAAATTGAGATCACAAATGTTACGGACAACCAACTTATTCATTGCTCTTCCTTTACCTTCTTTCCATTTGGTTCACTGCTTCCCGGTTTTTTTATTTCCCCGATCGTGGCCGATAGTACCAGTGTCTGGTGCAAAGACTGGACAGCAGTTTCGATCAACCTAAACGGCCATGCAGGAAAAACGATCAGGCTGATGTTTAAAACCGGCGACTGTACATTTATCCGCCATTTTGGTTATGCATATATTGATGTCAACACCGAATGCAGCAGTGAGTTTGTGGGCGCCGCGTTTTGCCCTGGTGATTCTGCTATCAATATTTCAGCACCCTGGGGTTATCAGAACTATAAGTGGTTTAATAATAATTTCACCCAGGAATTAGGCACCAACCAGGCCATTGGCTTTTCACCCCCGCCACCACCCGGTACCCGACTCGCGGTAGAAGTAACGCCATACGATGGTTACGGCTGCCTGGATACATTATTCACTACACTCACGGATACCCTCACCCTTCAATCCTATGCAGGAGAAGACACGTTATCCTGCAATCAAGCGCAGGTACTTATAGGCGCCAACCCCAAACCGGGTTTGTACTATCACTGGGATCCTCCCATTGACCTGTCAGATTCGCGTGCTGCCAATCCCTTCGCCGGTCCGCGGGTTACGACAGAGTATGTTTTGACCACCACTAATTTTGGTGGAGGATGTAGTGCAAAGGATACCGTGATCGTAACCGCTTCTATCATAGATACCACACTTACACTACTGGGAAAAGATGCTTATTGCGTTGGGTCCGGCGACAGTACAGTTTTATTATTGCCACCCACAACAAGTATCCAGTGGTTTAAAGACGATGTCCCGATAAGCATTCCTAATACCAGCCGGTTTACTGTTACACAGACCGGCTCTTACTATGCCTTACTTACCAATAACGACGGATGCAGTATATCGACCGGCAAAAAAAATATCCTGATTGAAGATCCGGTACCCGGTATCAGATATCCTACGCAATATGTTGTCGATGATTATCCCCACCAATTGACGGCACGTGATTTCGGCATCGCGTTTGAATGGGCACCCTCTTCCCAGCTGAGCGACCCCAATATTTTTGACCCTGTATTCGACGGACCCCACGACATGTTGTACACGGTGGCCATTGAAACACTGGCGGGTTGTGTAACGATCGATACGCAACTGGTTCAGATCACCAAGGAAGTAAAAATCCACGTACCCACAGCGTTCACACCTAATAACGATGGGTTGAACGATTATTTCAGGCCCATACCCATGGGTATTCGTGACTTTAAATTCTTCAGGGTGTACAACCGGTGGGGACAGCTGATCTTCGATTTGCGGTCGGATCCACGAGGATGGGATGGAACTATCGGAGGAAAGCCGCAGGCCTCGCAGGTATTCGTCTGGGTGGCAGAAGGCGTTGGTGTCGACAATCGAACTTACCGGGAGAAAGGTACGTTTACGCTTGTACGATGAGGATGCGCAAACATCAATCGGTATAGGTGAATAATCCATTAAGCAACTTCTCTATCATTTCTATATTCCTCTTTTTAACAATACCGGGAATACGCAAAGTTTTAAATAGACCGTTGGTCAGTTTTCCTTCTTTCTGACTACTTTCACGGCATGCATCCCCATATTCAACGGCTATTGAATTGTATAGAACTGGAGGAAAAAGAACAGGCAACCCGTTATCAACTTGATCAGCAACACACCCTGAAAACCCTGAAAGCTGAAGGGCTGGCGTTGCACCCCATCATTGTGACCAGGAAAACTTATGGCTACGCAGATTACCCGGAGATAAGTTTCAAATTAAATTTTCAACCCGAAGCTAACCTCTTCAGGGATGGCGCCGCTATTGAATGTTTTGTACATGGGGAACAACCGATCAAAGGAGTTTTACTTAGCCTCGATGGCAAATCAGGTGAGTTTCGTTTGTTCGCGCCCGATTTTCCCGACTGGATAGAAGATAATGGCGTTGGCATTAAACTCGCTCCGGATACCCGGACCACCACGATCATGAAAAAAGCACTGCATGAACTGGAGAACAATAAACCACTTTTCAGACTATTTGAACAACTTCACCAGGATAGTCCGGCTAAATTAAAGACTACGGTGTCGTCACCTTTAAATGCATCCAACCTTCATCTTCATAACCAGAAGCTAAATGAAAGTCAGCAGCAGGCGATAAATGCCATCTTACACAACGAAGATCTAATGATCGTGCACGGCCCTCCCGGTACCGGTAAAACCACCACACTGGTTGAGGCAATATTTCAACTAGTAAAATCAGGAGAAAAGATATTAGTGTCTGCTCCCAGCAATACCGCGGTGGATCATATCTCCAAAGGATTGATAAAGCAGGGTATCAAAGTGCTGAGGGTGGGTAATACCAGTAAGGTGGATGAACTGGTTTTCCCCCACACACCTGAAGGCCGGATGGTCAACAGCCGGCAACAAAAAGAAATCAAAGAATTGAAAAAAAGAGCCGGCGAGTTTCGCCGAATGGCCCTTAAATATAAACGCAGTTTTGGTAAAGCAGAACGCGAACAACGCAACTTGCTTTTTAAAGAAGTAAGAAATATTCTGTCTGAAATAAAAAAACTCGGAGCCTACAACGAAGAGAAGCTTTTTGCTGAAGCCGAAGTTATCACCGGCACCCCGATAGGGTTGTATGATGCGGGAATTGATCAGAAGGATATTGACACCCTTGTTATTGACGAAGCCGGGCAATGTATCGAACCCCTGGCCTGGACCATTTTTCCCTTAGCGAAAAAATTAGTGCTGGCAGGCGACCACTGGCAACTGCCACCTACTGTCCTGAGCGCGGAAGCCGCTATACTTGGATTCAATCGTTCCATCCTGGAGGTCGCGATTGCAAACTGCCCGTCGGTACACCTGCTCAATACACAATACCGGATGCGGGAATCTATCGCGGGATTTAGCAGCGATTACTTTTATAATTCCCTGCTTCAGACAGCAGCTCATTTAAATAATACGGGTACACACCTGGTCTTTATCGATACGGCCGGTACTGGATTTGAAGAACAACGGGGCAACGATGGTATCAGTTTGCAGAATAAAGGTGAACTGGATATTGCGCGCCAGTTGATCGAAAATGAATCAATATCTCCACCCGGTTCGGCCTTTATATCCCCCTACTCCGCCCAGGTGGCTGCTGCCCGGGAAATTTTGCCCAAAGAGTTGCGGGTAAGTACCATCGACAGTTTCCAGGGACAGGAAAAAGATACTATCATCGTTTCGCTGGTACGAAGCAATGAAGATGGCGACATCGGGTTTTTAAAAGATTACAGGAGGATGAATGTGGCGATGACCCGTGCCAGGGAATTGCTGGTTGTTATTGGTGACAGTGCAACGATAGGCTCCGATGCTTTTTACAATGCATTTATCGCGTATGTTGAGAAACATGGAACCTATCGTACTGCCTGGGAGTTTGAGATGAATATTTAATACCTAATCCCAAATTCCCAATCATTGATGTCCGGAATAAATAGTTAAAATATGTTCAAACCCGGGACTAGTACGAGTTTGTGCATAAAGCGCAGCGTAAGGGAGCGGTCCCGATGGCTAACGGGATTCGAGCGCAGATTAGCTAACACTCAAATGCAATCCAGGAGCGAGTTCGCCGGCGACAGGCTTACGAAGTAATTTTTAGCCATTTTCTGAAGACGGCTTACTCCGTAATTTTCTTAACGCCATTTTTCTGAGGCCAGGTAGTTCCCGGACAACAATGATTCCCTACATAAGAAAAACCAGTCCTAAAACTGATCAATATCCTGCCAGGGCGTGGAAGCATTTTGCACAAATGGCCAGAGCAACCCGTCCAGATCTCCATCGAAACTGTTTGAATAGCTACGGGAATTGCATAAGATCACCCATCCAAATCCATTTGAAGCCCGAATAATTTCGGCTGCGGTACAGGGCAGACTACCTGTATGCCACCAATGATTCGCATTGTTCACACCCCAGCCACTTGCATAATTTGACGCAGGTACCGAGCGGGTAGTCATAGTTGTTATCGTGGCAGGCTGTAGAATGTCAGGCTTATCATTAAACCCGTTTACCCGCACCAGGAACCTGGCAAGATCGGTGGCGGAAGCGATCCATCCCCCATGTGAGTCCATCCGGGGAAAGTTAAATTGATAGGGATCATAACCCTGTCCTGTATAAAGGACTTCATCAGTCTTTCGTTCAGCCAGTGTACTGCCGCCCAATTGCATGTTTGTGATACCACAGGGTTTCTATACTTCATCCTTAATAAATTGCTCATAGCTTTTTCCGGAAAGCTTTTCAATGACGCGACCCAAAAGGCAATAGCCAAAATTGGAGTATTTATGCACGCCCCTTGTTGACACACCGCTGTAGTTGTCGAGCGTCCATTTAATAAGTTGGTCGTGATTATACCCCTTCTGCTTAAACATCGGATCATTACCATCATTCGGCCAGAGATTGCTGGTATGATGCAACAGGTGCCTGACGGTCAGGTCACTTACCTGCGAAAGATTACTGGATGGATAATCATTACCCAATATCCCGCCTGTGCCAAACACTTTGGAATCCATGGTGAGTTTATTAGCTTCCAGCAACTTCATAATCCCAACAGCGGTTATGGGTTTTGACACACTGGCTATCCGGAACAGGCTTTTATTGGTGACTGGAGTATTATCCGAGGGTGACATTTGTCCATAAGATTTTACATAAACCAGCTTATCATTCTTTGTAATGGCAATGGAAACGCCGGGAATACTATGTTTTGACATAAAATCTTTTACAGCGTAATCAAGTGGCTCAATATCCTGCTGGTCTGTCCGGGGCGGATTTATAAACTCTTCCTCTTTTTGGTCCTTTTTACAACTGCTGATAAATAATGCTGCCATCAAAGGCACCAGTACGAAATTTTTCCTCATGAATAATGTTTTTTGAATGATGAATGGCTTTGCGGGGATATCGGGAAAGAGCGAAAAGGTCATCACTTCGTAACATTTATAGCACGGTCAAACAAAATCATCACCAGCCTGATGACCTTTTAATAGTAGCGACGATATGCTGGTAATAAGCCTGTTCGGGGTTTGGATAAAACTGATTTTTGGCTATATTGAGTTGGAATACTAGTAGTAATGGATCAAACCCTCTTTCCCGGTATCTCACTCAATACTTTATTACCAGCCATTAAAGCAAATGATGAACAGGTTCTCAGGCAGTTATACACTGGCGCCTATCCCGCGGTAGCGCGTTATGTGCAGAAGAATAGCGGCACCGAAGATGATGCGAAAGATATCTACCAGGAAGCCTTTCTGGCTGCCTGGCGAAATATACAGTTGGATAAATTCCAGGCAACCGATGCCTCGGCTTTACCGGCTTATATTTTCCAGATAGCGAAGAATAAATGGATCGATCACCTGAGAAGCAGGAAAAATAAACATATTGTAAGCCTGGAGGATTCGATGGTAAATGGTACAACAACGGATATGGTGTCTGCAGAAAACGCGGAATACCTGGATGCGGTAAAAAATGAAATGAAGTCACTGGGTGAACGGTGCCGGGATTTGTTAAACCGGTTCTATTACCACAAGCAATCAATACGTGAGATCGCGCAACATTTCAACTGGACCGAGCCTAGTGCTAAAAACAACAAATACCGTTGCCTTCAGGAACTAAGAACCCTGGTGAAGAACAAAGTTCAAAAATGAATTCTATGAAGCTTGATTATGACATTGCTCCGGAAGAGTTGGAACTCATCGAAACTTACCTTCGGAATGAGCTCAGCCCGGAGCAACACCTTGCCTTTAATGAAAAGATGAGCACCGACCCCGACTGGACCAATAAGATTTCGGAAGTAAAATTATTGACCGTTGGTGTGCAGGAAGCTTCACTCCAACAAAGCATGAACAAATTTCACCGTTCTATCGAAACCCCAAATGTATCGGGAACAGGAAAACTTGTTCGTTTCAATACGCGCTGGGCAGTCGCCGCCTCCGTCATTTTGCTTATTGCAGTTGCCGCCTGGCTCCTTCTGCCGATCAAAGACAGGTATGAAAAACTGTATGCAGGTTTCTACACCCCCGATCCCGGTTTACTTACCGCCATGAGCGTAAGCGACAATTACGCTTTTGAAAAAGGAATGGTGGAATATAAAAACGAAGAATACGAAAAAGCGCTGCAAACATGGAATGCGCTTAATAAACCCGGACAGTCAAATGATACCTTGCAATATTTTTTAGGCATGGTTAACCAGGCACTTGGCAAAGATGGTGCTGCTAAAAAACACCTGGAAACAATTGTCACCGATAGCAGTCATTCGTTTTACAGCGATGCCTGCTGGTATCTCGGTTTGATCCTCCTGAAAGAAAAACAAACTGCCGCCGCAAAAGCCCTAATTGAAAAATCAAGTCACCCTAAGAAAGCAGAATTATTGAATGCCATTAACCAGAATTAATGCTCCGAAAATTCCTTTCTGTCTTATCGCTCGCCTGCTGCCTCGTAATATGGCCACTAACCGCACAACAGGAAAAGATCAATCGTGCCGACCTGGAGAAAGCCATTGAATCGAAGGATTTCAAACTTGCCGAAACATTACTACAACAATATATCAGGCAATTGGATGTCACTGGCAAACAGGACAGCATACTGCAATGCGTGTCACTAGCCGGGGATATAGCCATCGGCCTCCATGGAGAATCGGGAAGTGGCACCGAGCTGCAAAAATTTGTCGACCAGGCTAAACAGGTTTCCAATAATCCCGCTTTTCACAGTCAGCTTGAGATACAGGTTGCATCGCATTATGCGAATATGGGGAATTACAAACAGGCATTTAAAAAATATGAAGATGCCCTTGGCTATGCCAACCAGCTTTCCGTAACGGATCCCTTGCTAATAGCCCAGGTCGAATATAATCTTGGAGTGATGGCCCAACGAATGGCCAATGTGAGCCTGTCAGCGAAACATCATCGTAAGGCCATGTCGATCCGTGAAACGGCAAAGAATACTCCCTTGGAAGATATTTACCTTAGCTACAACGCCATGGGAACTATCATGTGGTACGGATCACGCTATGACAGTGCCACCCTGTTCTATAAAAAAGCCCTGGATGTATTGGGTCAAATGCCCGAGAACGAAACAAATCGTTTTTACCGCCCTTCCATCATACAAAATAATCTCGCCGGTTTATATGGAGCGGAAGGCAAGGTGACAGAGGGCATTGAAATGATGAAAGCCTGCATCAGCAATACCCAGAAATTCATTGCCAGCCCGGGTTTAAATCCCAAAAAACAAAATGCCCTCTCTGGTTTGTTTGAAGGCATGGATAATCTCGCAGGCTTGTATCGGGACATTGGCGACTATTTTAAAGCAGGTGATCTGCTCCGGTATTCTTACCAGCAAAAACAGGAAAAACTTCCTCCCGGGCATCCAGGTGTCTTTATCTCAGAAATACTACTGGGCCAGCACTACAATGATATCCATGAATATGACAAATCCATACAGTATCTAACCAGTGGTTTGGAAAAATTGAGAGCCGCAGAAGGAGATTTTCTTTTTTGGGAAGGTGATGCCTGCTACCAGATGGCCATGGCATTGGAGAATAAAAAGAACATCGCTGAGGCCGCTAAATATTACCAGCAAAGTGAAAAATTGTTTGAAACCTCCTACGAAGGTGAATATGACAATATCTACCTGCAGTTTTTGAGAACAGCCGCTTCGTTTTATGCCGGCAATGGCGATTATACGAAAGCGAAGTCCATGGCAAAAAGAGGCCTGGATTATATACAGAAGGTGCAGGGACTTGAAAGTCTTGCCGCCTTTTACCAGTTGCTCAACCTTGCAGAATTAAGTAAAACGGCCAGACTGTATAATGAAAGTATTGACTACAGCAACCAGGGGTTAAATGCACTGAATAAGCAACTTGCTCTGGCTAAAAACTTACTGGATACTGTAAAAGTACAGGTATACCAGCCCAAAGCGATACTGCTCAAACTGCAGGCACAATATGCCCTGCAGGAAAAACGCGATACTGCTTTCCTGAGATCGGTGTCATTACAGTTGCAGGAAGCCATGGAAATTCTAAAGCGTCGCAGGTCGATGATCGATAGTGAGGAAAGTATCAATATCCTGGTGGCGGAGAACGCGGAACTGATCGAATTTTCGAAGCAGGTAGAAATGGAACTCTACCAGCAAACGAAGGCTGAAATTCATCTTGACAAATTCATCAATCTCCATGAATCCGGGCTTTACAACCGCATTCGCGGACGACTTGATAAAGCCAAGCTGGTTGCATTCGAAGGTATACCAGCCGCCATTCAGGAAGAAGAAAAAAATCTCAGATCCGCGATCCCCGCAGCCCTGCAGACCGGAGCAGCCGATAGTGTGTTAATGAATAATTACCTGCAGGCGACAAACAACTGGAATAGCTACCTTGAAAAAATAAGACAGCAATACCCCGCCTATTACAATCTTCGTTATGGGTCACCCCGGCTTTCTACAACCGAACTTCAAAGTGCCGTGGCACCTGGAACATCTGTAATCCGCTATTTCTTTTCCGGCGACGAATTGTATGCGCTGGTTGTGGACAAAATAGAAAAGAACCTGGTACAACTCACAAACAACAGGCTGGAAGAAAAGGTCAACGCTTTGCTGGAACGAAATTCAAGTGGAAGCATACAGGGTCTGTTGTTGCAGGAATTTTATCATGATCTCTGGCAGCCACTTGAAGCCACAGTCAAACATGACGATATCATCATCATACCCGATGGGGTTTTGTTTGCTCTTAGCTTCGAAATGCTGACCCCAAAGAAGGCCAACACATTCCAGGAGCTTTCCTCCAATAGCCTGCTGGCCCGCCATACCATTTCTTATCATTACAGTTTATATATGATAGGAAATGAGCTGCCGGTAGAATCAAACGATAACTACATCGCTTTTGTACCCGGTTTTACAGAACAAGCCAAAAAAAATTACGCGCAGGCAATAAAAGATTCCATCGAACTTGATCTGCAATACCTGTCGCTGCTTTCACAGCCGCATACCATCAAAACCGCGAGGAATCTAAGCCGACTGTTGAAAGGCCAGGCATACCTGGATAATACGTCCACACTGAATACCTTCCGAAAAAATGCGGCAGGTCATAAAATTGTACATATCGGCACCCACGCTGAATTCAATAACCTGGTTCCCGAAAGGTCAAGGCTGATCTTTGCCAAAGATGTTGCAGCCGGAACGGATAGCAATTCCTTATTCCTTGATGAGATTTATGAATGCAATATTAAGTCGGACCTTGCCATCCTTACTGCATGCGAATCTGGCAAACCAGGTTTCAGGGATGGAGAAGGTATGATCTCAATAGCTCACGCATTCAATTATGCAGGCAGCAATAGCATCCTAACGGGACTTTGGAAGATCGATGAAAAAGCCAGCAGCCAGATAACCGAGATCTTTGTTAAGAATCTCGAGAAAGGTATGTCGGCTGCCCTGGCTTTAAAAAATGCTAAACTGCAGTACCTCGACCAGGCCCAGGGCCGAACGCTGGCACCTGCCTATTGGGCCGGGCTTGTGTTGATCGGTCAGACACCCGCCCTGGATCTTAACGATCCAACCAATCATACAGTCTGGTTATTCCTCGCAGGCGTTATTTTACTGGCGGTGCTCATACTTTTTTTTCTTCAAAAAAGCCGCAGCCTGAAAAATACTGATCGCAGTCGCTAACCCAACTTTAGTTTTCCTCAGTATACTTCTTGAAGTTATCCATGATAGCCTGCCAGCCGGCTTTTTGCATGTCGACAGGATTTTCTGATTCCGCATCGAAACTTTCAACCACGCGGGTTTTATCACCGGAGGGCGAAAACTCGATTTTTACTTTTCTTCCATCACCCATGGTGTACTCAATATATTCGTGATGACGTACCACATCATAAACGCCGCCAAATTCAAATCCATAGCTGCCATCCCGAGCTTCCATTCTTGAAGAAAAGCTGCCCCCTTCGCGCAGATCGTTCTTCGCCCATGGCGTGTGCCAGTCATCCGAGGCATGACTCCATTCTGTGATATGTTCGGGTTTACTCCAATAATCCCATACTTTGCCAATGGGCGCGTTTACGGTTGCCTCTACTGTTACGACGGTTCTTTGTTTTGTTTCCATGATAATCTGCTTTTTGTTTATGGTTTGTTCATACAAAGATGAAACTGTTCCTTCATAAAAACGCGGGGCAGACACGACATTCGGGGGAGTAAAAACGACTTATTTAGCAAATCTGCCTATGCCCCCCTTGTCACAGATTACACAGATTTCACGGATTGAGAAGCCACGAATAACACGAATCACACGAATTGAGCTTCTACTTATCCTTTTGAACTTTGATTGTAATGAATACACGGATGGTTGCCTCAAAGCGCAACGGTTAAACAAGGTGGAACTATTTTTCAAATCTGTGAAATCTGTGTCATCCGTGGCAAAATGAACACGGGAAATCAGATTCGTGCAATTCGTGTCCACCATTTGTGGCATCATAGTAGATTTTGTTACCTTCGCGCCTCTCAAATAAGGAATATGAAACAAGAAGAACTACTGCAAAGAAGCGGAAACCAGTGTGAGCTTTGTAAATCCGAAGGCCCGCTTCGCGTTTTTGAAGTCTCCCCTACTACAAGCATTACAGACAACACCATATTGATTTGCGAAAAATGCGCCCAACAAGTTGAAAAGAAAGCTGAACTCGATAACAATCACTGGCAATTTCTTTCCACAACGATGTGGAGTGAGATCCCGGCCATACAGGTGCTATCATGGCGCATGCTCAACCGGCTGAGGCATGAAAGCTGGGCCATGGACAATCTCGACATGATGTACCTCGATGAAGAAATGCTGGCCTGGGCCAAAGCCACAGGGGATCATGAGAGTGATGCAACCGTCGAACTTCACCGGGATTGTAATGGTCAGGTACTCCAGGGTGGCGACTCGGTAGTTTTGACCAAATCACTCGATGTAAAAGGATCCACGCTGAACGCTAAAATGGGAACCGTTGTAAAAAATATTCGCCTGGTGGAAGACAATACCGAACAGATTGAAGGAAAAATAGAGGGGCAGACTATTGTTATCCTTACAAAGTTTGTTAGAAAGCAAAACGCATGATCTGGTTACGCAGCTCAAGTGAACAGCGACTAATCCACAGCATTAATTAAAAGGAGATCGTCTATCGAAGAATATAGGTCACACCATTTATATTCTGACGATAAGAGCCGGATTTCAATGCACCCTGCATCCTGGAATCCAGGGAGGTGCCCCAGTTATAATTTACCGAACCAATACTTTTTATTTTTCCGCGGATAGCTTTATCGTCAAACGTGGAATGGTACTGGATGCGGGTATTACCCACCGACTTTAGTTTACCCCGGAAAGCCTCATTCTCCAATGAAGGATAGTAATCAAGCACCAGGGTTCCGGCAAACCTGAGCTTGCCTTTTAACGCTGCATTATCAAACTGTGTGTAATAATCGAGTCCTATCGAACCAATCGATTTAAGCTTACCTGGTTTACCATCCTTTTCATAAGCACCGTAGTAGGTCAACATACAGGTGCCAATATTTTTTACTTTACCCCGAACAACGGAATCGGATGTTTCGGGTCCAAAGTAATCAACCCTTCCCATAAAAGGTTGGAGTTGGGGGGCATAATAATTTGAATTTCGATCCGATCTCATCTCAGTACCCCACTCCATAAGGTTTCCATCAACAGAAACCCGGATCAGGACGTTCTGATCGGTAGAGAATGTAAAGTAAGAAAGTGTAGAAGCCCCGGAAAAGCTGACCTGGCTCAATTGCTGAGACCAGGCAAATACGCTCAAAAACAAAAACGACACGATGGCAAGAATCTTCCTCATAACAGGTGGGTTTAGGGTGGAACTAAAAATAAACATTTCATCCCGGAAATGCAACCCATAACACCCTTAACAGGTGTAATGCTGTCAATTAGAGAAAAGTAAAGTTGCGGTCACAACAATCAGGATTTCTGTCCGGTTTGAGCTGTACTGCCCCCTGGGTATAGGGAAAAAACACGTAGTAATACTCGCATTTTTTATTTTTATAATATCTATTTTTAAGCAGCAAGCTTAAACCCATATTTTATGAAACCCACCCTGATCCAGCATCCTTTGAAGAGGATACACTTCAATTACAAGTATGAAGCTGCGCTCAGCGATTTCGAACGCGCTTTCATAGAAAGATACAAACAGTTGCATGATGAGCTGGCCATGATAAAGGACGAACTGCTCGAGCTGCGACCCTGTATCAGAAAAGTCTCACGCGAACTTAAACTCGTTCGCATATCCTTTGACAAATTACACGAAAAGATCAGGCTTACTGAGCAAATGCTTGGCCTGCGTCCTGCCGTTGATATACCTAAAGGGGAGTTTCGTGTAAAACCCGGAGAGATCAACCAGGTGCTGAACGAGTTTCAGGCGGTGCGCCAGGAATACTGGGCCATCATGGTACCCATGCACAACCGGTTTAATGATGTTTATATACGCTTCACAGCTTTCGATGACACCGTAGAACGCTTCGAGAAAGAATACTCACAACCCCTGCTTAGCAATTCGGAAAGCATGGAGATAGACACTCATTGCTTTGATGTGGACATGAATGAATTCCGAAAACAATGGATGGCCATTACAGATATGCAGGACGTTTGCCTGGATGAATATGCAGCCTGGGTGAAAGAACAAACCAGTCTCGTCAACGATTCAACAGCGCTGTATGACCGTATCAAAAAATTGTTTCAATATATCAGCAATATTCAAAAGTATAATTCAACCCACAGGGAAAATGATTTTGGGTTGAATTAAAGGTTAATGACTACCCGCGAGGAGCAGGATATTTGTAGTGCCACCTTCACGCTGAATATCTACTGCTGTGCCATCAAGGCTTCTGAGGAGCCGGATGTTTACCGAATTAACATCAACCTGCCGGGCGATTAGGGATAGTGCCTGCTGGCAATTCCTAAACAAATTGGTTTTTACTTCTCCCTCGATTTCCTCTTCCAGGTCACATTGATACTCACAGGGAATCCCCGAATACATCGTGAATTCCTGGCAGGCGTATTCCATAGTTTCATTGAAGCCGAGGTCAAACAGCATGGAGGGGCTCACAGAAAATGACAGCCGTCGGATCGCCTTTACAAGGCTTTCAGAAATAGTAACAATATCTCCGAGTTTGGAAACGGTATCAGCTGGTAAGCCTTCGATTCGGTTCTGAACCACCTCGGTTTGCCATTTTAAAGCAGCCGCCAGCTGTGCTAATTCCTCATGCAGTTCATGTGCCAGGGTTCTGCGATCCTCCTCTGCACGATTCCGATATTCGTGAACCATGTTTTGATAGGTCTTCATCTTTGCCTTAAAATCTTCCTCCCTCAATTTATTTTCTGTAATATTTTTTGCAATTGCAAATACGATCTCTTTATCGGGTATGTAAACCGATGTCCATTCCAGCCAAACGGTCTCACCATTTTTTGCCAGGTAGCGATTCTGGAAGTTTAACAGGGGTTTACCCTCCATTAACCTGAGTCTGCCCCGGTCGGTTTGTTCATAATCATCGGGGTGAAGAAAAGAAAATATCGGGCGTGAATAGAGCTCTTCAGGTTCGTATTGCAGCGTCTTGATGACTGCCGGGTTTACCATTTTAAAATATCCGTCTTTCCCGGCAATGCAAACAAAGTCGGGCGTCAGTTCGAACAAGGCAAGCATCTCGTATTCACGCTGTACTGATTTGGTCATGTTCAAGTTCATTCCTCCTGGCTGCAGGAAGGCGGCTCGAAAGATAACCCCGCAATTATTATTTCCCAATACCTGCATTATTATTTTTTACACAATAAGCCAGGCAGGTGGCGCCGACATACGGTTTTCCGTATTATTTTTAGCGTCAACAATCACAATTGGAATTCCTGCTTAGTCATATTAAGGATTATTATCCTCTTAGTGCTGCGGCGGAATATGAACTGCAGAATTGCTTTGAACGAATTATCGTCCAGAAGAATGACCACCTCCTGCAGGAAGGCCGGATCTGCCGACAACTATATTTTGTAGAACAGGGAGCCCTGCGCGGTTATTATATGCTGGAAGGAAGACAGATCACGCATTGGTTTGGCTTTGAAAATGATTTTGTGACCTCCTTTCATAGTTTTATTACCGGACAGCCGGCAGTTGAAAACATTCAGCTTCTGGAAGGAGGTGTGCTGTGGGGGATTTCAAAAGAAAAACTGACAGACCTGTTTAACCAGTACCACGAGATCGAGCGACTGGTTAGGATCGCATACGAAAAATATTACCTGCGCCTGGAAGAGCGTTTTATAAATGCGCACTTCAAAACAGCTGCGGAGCGATACGAAAACCTGTTGCAGCAAACACCTCATATCCTGGAAAGAGTTCCACTGGGTTATATCGCGTCTTATCTGGGAATTACCCAGGAAACGCTAAGCAGGATCCGCGGTCGCATTTAACATTTCAGCCATCCGTTTTTGACTAATGTCAAAAATCTCCCGGTATCTCCCCTATAGATTTGTTTCCTAAACCACTACACATGGAACAAACACAAAACCAAAAACCGTCAGCCGCCTTTGTGGCAGCTTCCTGGCTGGCACTATTTATTGGCATTATCGCATTTTTGATCGGCCTTTGGAATGCAGATATGGAACTCAATGAAAAAGGCTACTATTTTACCGTACTGATGTTCGGACTTTTCTCCGCGATTTCGGTTCAAAAAGCAGTCCGCGACCAGCTCGAAGGCATTCCCGTTACCAATATCTACTACGGGCTTGCATGGTTCACCACGATTCTATCCGTCGTTTTGCTAACGATCGGCCTTTGGAATGCCGAAATTGAAAAAAGCGAAAAAGGTTTCTATGCTATGGCATTTGTGCTAAGTATGTATGCAGCTATTGCAGTTCAGAAAAATACGAGGGATATGAAGGCTGCTGGGGATGGTAGTGATGGTTGATGATGAATGCTGGATGCTGGATGCTGGATTCTTGATGCTGGATACTTGATGCTGGATACTGGATATTCGAAACCAATGTGCCAGCATCCAGTATCTGATATCTAGTATCTAGAACCTCCTTGCTCTGAGAACTAGTACTACATTTTTCTTTTTCTTCAGCACAAGATCATC
>JAEYOL010000231.1 GCA_023411775.1 Bacteroidota bacterium
GTGCATGACGCGGTTTTTGAATTATTCTTCAACCTAGACGCTTCCGAGGAGCAGTTGGATTTCCCAACTTATTATGGGTCTGGAAAAAATGGCTGGTTCAATGATTCATTGGAACCGGTTGACAATATCAATCCTTTGCTGGATGGTATCTTAAAACATGTGCCACCACCAAAAGTGAATGAAGGTCCCCTGCAAATGCAGATCACTTCACTCGACTATTCATCTTTCCTCGGAAGGATAGCCATTGGTAAAGTGAGCCGTGGTACCATCTACGAAAACCAGCCGATTGCATTAATGCAGGCTAATGGCGTGATCAAAAAGATGCGTATAAAAGAGTTGTACGTGTTTGAAGGCATGGGCAAGAAGAAAGTGACTGAAGTTGTGGCCGGTGATCTTTGCGCTGTCGTCGGTATTGAAGATTTTAATATCGGTGATACGATCGCAGATGCTGAAACACCAGAAGCATTACCCGTTATCAGCGTGGATGAGCCAACGATGAACATGTTGTTCTCCGTGAACAACTCCCCGTTCTTTGGTAAGGATGGAAAGTTTGTGACCAGCCGTCACCTGCGTGACCGCCTGATGAAGGAAACTGAAAAGAACCTGGCCTTGAAAGTAATGGATAGCGAAGATGGCGACAGCCTGGTTGTATATGGTCGTGGCATCCTGCACCTGGGTGTATTGATCGAGACCATGCGTCGTGAAGGATATGAGTTGACCGTAGGACAGCCACAGGTGATAGTGAAAGAGATTGATGGTAAAAAATGCGAGCCATACGAAACCCTGGTGGTTGATGTGCCGCAGGAATTTGCCAGCAAGGTGATCGACTTGGTATCACGTCGTAAAGGCGAGATGCTGATCATGGAAACAAAAGGTGAAATGCAGCACCTGGAATTCGATATTCCGTCAAGAGGCCTGATCGGTTTGCGTACGCAAATGCTGACCGCAACAACAGGTGAAGCTGTGATGGCGCATCGCTTCAGCGAATACAAACCCTGGAAGGGTCCGATCCCCGGTCGCAACAATGGGGTGTTGATCTCAAAAAATACAGATAAAACAACTGGTTATTCGATAGATAAATTACAGGATCGCGGGACTTTCTTCGTGGATCCGGGCGAAGATGTATATGCCGGCCAGATCATCGCGGAAAATATTAAACCCGGCGACCTCGTGGTCAACGCGACCGAAGGAAAAAAACTCACCAACCACCGCGCAAGTGGTAGTGATGATGCTACGCGCATTGCACCGAAAACATTGATGACCCTCGAAGAGTGCATGGAATATATCCAGCAGGATGAGTGCATCGAAGTAACGCCCAATTTCATCCGCATGCGTAAAGTAATTTTGGATGAAAACGAGAGGCAGAAGCAGAGTAAGAAGATGAGTGCGGAAGCGGTGTAAGCAATGAAGCTGCGAGCTGTGAGCGATGAGCTTCGAGCGTTGAGAATTTCGATTGATAATATTTAAGCGTTCTATTTGGGCGCTTTTTTTATGCAGTTCCGATATTCGTTGTGTATATGGTTGTGTGATTGGAGTTAATTATTGATATCGAAATTCCTCTTTACCTAATTGCCGCACAAAACGTCCCGATGGAACGCGGGGTGTCCCAAATTTTAAAATTCTGATGTCTCCTCTGTGAGCAAGTTAGCAGAAAAGGGCACGATGATTTTTATCTTATTATGCCGAAAGAAGGAAGATTTGTATATTACTCTTCAATCTACAAATAAATAGCAGGTACGTCCACATAAAAAGTAAGTTTTCGCCTGCTAGCAATAAAAGACACCTACATGGCTGCCAGTAAAAGAATGTGTATTTTTTTGTTTCTTTTAGTAACAAAATTTGGATTTGCACAAGTGCTCTCACAACCATATGATTATCCCATCAAGCCGGGGTCAGAAAGCTGGCAGGCACTAAAAACCCATAAAGAAATGGTGCAGGTATGTCAGGTACCGGAAGAGATTTTGCAGCAACTTACAACACCGGCTTTATTGGAAACCTGTCTTTCCTATCCTTTGCTATTGGATATGTTTGCTTTTGATGATTTAAAGAAAGGGTTTGAGCAAACCCCTGGGGTTTAATGGTTATCAGTCATTTGGTTAAAAAACCAGACTTTGCTGATGTTCTGATTAAATATTACAAAAGCATTGACGTTGCCGGTGTTGATACTATGTCAATTTCTTCTATACGAGGTAAATTCTTAGTAAAATTGGAGCACTATTGAATTGTTTTTCTGAACAGACCATTTTATTAGTCAAATAAGGACCATCAACGACAAAGTGCTGCTCACATTGCTGATGGATAGACTAATCGTAAAAAATAGTTTATCAAACATATATGGATTAGTGGGAAAAACGACATTGGTTTATGCCATAGTCAGTATCGTGAATGCATTAGCTCCAGATGAATTATTGAAAAATGATAAACTTAATAAATATAAATCACAACTGCATTTAACAGCTATACCTGATATAAAGGATGTTATTTTGTTGACAGAAACGCTTATACCATGAAAACATTTTTTGCAACGAAAAAATTTTTGAGCCCGGCCATCCTGCTCTTCGCCTTATGGGCAGTATTTGCCTGCAACAAGCCTGATAGCGAAACTTCCGATGGCAAATGCGCCGAAAGCCCGCTGGCGGAGCTTTCCTGGCTGAAAAATTTAACAGACAATAACGGTTCTTACACAATTTATGAGAACGCATTTGTTTATTCTTATGTTTTCAAAGGCCGGCAGGTGATCTATTTGTGGAACAGTGCATCGTCCGACTCCCGGGAAGTGGTGTTTAATTGTGATGGCACTGAACTGATCCCGTTTAATTCGCCGGATGAGGCCTGGGATGAGTTTGAAAATAAAAGAACGGACGAGGTTTTACTCTGGCAAAAAACACCTGACCCCGCTGCCAGTATATGCGGCGTAAAAAACCCGTTGACTGGTTTACCCTGGCTAAGAAATTTAATTAACGGCAATGGTGCTTACAGGTTTCATAGGGGCGCACTGATCTACTCTTATCACTTTAAAGGTGAACAAGTGATCTATGTATGGAACAGGGCTGCATCTTACTCGCCGGAAGTTGTGTTTAATTGTGACGGCGCAGAGCTTATTCCATATCCATCGTGGCCGGAATTAGAAGAGTTTAAAAATGAAAGAACAGATGAAATTTTATTATGGGAAAAAGAATAAAGAACTATGAAGAAGTTATTTATCACCTGGCTAATCTGGCTACCTTTTTCTAATGCAGCCGCTCAATTTACCATCTATACTCCAAATGGTTCTACTGTTCCCAATGTCACAATAAACCCAGAAATGACACCTGCGGGGATTGCAGCGGCCAACGACTACGTTGATATTACATATCCTAATGCTACTAGGTTAGCGGATGCTTCTAACACCTATAATTGCCATGCTTACTCATTTTATTTGACTGAGGGTGGCAATACCAATGCTTGGATAAACGCTTTTTTACCAACCATTTATTGGGATGACGAAAGTTATACTGAAGTAGTTGAACCACGGTATTATTCAAAAGTGACCTATGCCGATGAGGGTCACTCAGCAATAGCAACAGGTACAGCTGACGAGTTCATCTCAAAATGGGGTACTCTCCCTTTAATGAGACACCATAAAGATTATGTTCCTGAAGAATACCTTCCCTCAGATTTCAAGTACTACAATCGGAATTTTTCCATTTCCGGCCCGAATGCCATTTGTGCTACTGTTTCTGATCCGTATATTATTCCCGCGCTGCCTCCGGGCACGAGCTGATATTACCAAGAGGAAAGATGTAAAGGAACTGTGGATAACAGACCGGTTGGGTAATGTCCGTTTTAAACAGAAATATAATGCCGGTCAAAAAAATGTCAGTATTAACATTTCTTCACTACCACCCGGCATTTATGCAGTGGTAGCTTCCCATGGTAAAAGCCAGGTTTCAGAGAAATTCATTAAGGAGTAACAAAAATTGAATTCCAATGACTGGGAACGCATATAGGCATTCCGGGTGATGCTACCTGTGAATCGAAAGTTTCCTTGTGACATCCCCCGCTTTAATTACATAGACGCCAGCTGGTAATTCAGGCAGGTCTATTTCATGAGCTGTTTGCCTCCGGTCAATAATCCGCTTCCACAATAATTTTCCTGACAGATCAAATAAATCTATTTCGTTTGTGGCGAGCGGCCCGGTAATGATAATTTTCCGGTTGGCCGGATTGGGATAGATCCGTACACGTTCCTGGATGGAGGGAATGTATATCTTTTGCACCGGCGAATAATTTACCTCGCCGTTTATGTCTGTCATCTTTAAGCGATAATAATTCATCCCAGGCACGGGACCGGGATCCGATGCATCATAAACTGTTTTCGACGCGATGGCAGGTTGTGCATGAATGGCTGTCCATGCCCGGCCGTCATTCGATCTTTCAACAACAAATCCATGCGCTGTTTCAGGTTGCGCGATCTGCCAGCGCAGCACAGCGGCCTCGTTTTTATATACCGCCGTGAATGAAATTAGTTCTACCGGTAATAACAAACCACAATAAGCGTTTTCCAGTATCAATGATTCGGTATAGGTATAATCGGAAAAGATCAATCCTGTTAATCCATTTCCCGCCGCCACGATCGCATTGCAACCGGCGTTACGCCCTATCTCTTGTCCCATGGCACCGCCGGTCACTGTATGTGAGATAGCCGGGGTGCTTCCCGAAAAATAAATAGCTCCCCCACTTCCGCCGCCACCTGCACCATAACAGCGGTTGGTATTGCCCTGGTCGTTTTCCAACCCACCGGCTCCGCCATTGGCTTCAACTTCCACCGGGCCAGTATAATTATCGACATCTAAAATGATGGTGCCGCCCGCACCGCCCCCGGATGCTCCGTCAGATTCGGCGCGGCAACCTGCCTGTCCATTGGCGCTAATCTTAAATCCGTTGCCAACAATATTACCGGCTTCAATAAATATGATACCGCCACCGTGGCCACCGCCGTACTGGTTTAAAAATGTAAAATTGGAATGCCCCGCACCGCCGCCACCACCGGGAAATATTTTCAAACCCCCATAGTTGCTTAACGCTTTGCCAGCCCTGCCGGGATTCGTAGCGGTACAGCCGGCCGAACTCGAGTTGCCACCGCCAATACCACCCGCAGTCAGGTTAGCACCACCGCCTGCTCCATTATTATGGTTATTACCACCGCCACCTCCATTTGCCGGAGCGCCCTTGCCGCCACTTATGGCAGCAGCCAGATCCGCCACCCCTTCGCCCTTAAAAGCTCCATTTTGAGGACTGAGGTTGTTCGCATTGTAGGCGAAGGCATTGGCCGCCGGTGGAAAAATATTACCACAGTCGCCTGAACTCAGCCTGTATTCTCCACCCCTGAACCCGGTTGAATCGGCATAGATAGGGGCATTCAAAATCAGGTCCTGTTCTACACTGATGGCCAGGATACCGCCTGTACCTGTCGAGTTGTTCCAGGAAGCTGCCTTCAAAGTATCGGTAACGGTAGCAGATAAATATTGCGGTATTTTCACCAGCTGAACTTTTTCAGTAGTTGTGTACTCGTTTAGCAACATAAAAATCAAGAACACAGAATCTCCTACCACGGTACAAACCCGGCCAATTTCATAGTTACCCGCATTGTTAAGGCTGGTTGTATCTCCGAAAGCCGATGATGCTGCGCTCGTATTAATGTCGGCGCCTTTCATTTGCACCAGCATCACCATATCATTGTAATTCAGGTTGCTGGGGTTGTCAACACGTATGCAGGCTTTGGCCGGGATCACCTCGTTTACCTTGTAATAGGTGTTTACCACCCCGCTGATCGGCGTTTGGGAAAACGAATAGAACGAAAGGCTGCACAGCAGGCACAGCAGCAGAAGAGAATGGTGTAGATTCCCAGGTGTATTGGATGTTGGCCGGGGCCTCATATACAGAAAAATACAAATAAATATTAAAATTTAAGAGAAAACCCCTACTGATTTTTCTGAGGTTTCAGGGCGCGAAATGGCTAATTATTGCACTGAAAGTCAACCGATGACCGAATTGCAAGAGCTAAAACAATTATATTGTTAGTAGCTTTGTAGCAAATTCCATCCGAGATGTGTAAGCGAATCCTGGTGTATACCCTGTTTTCTTTTATCCTGTTTTTTGCTGCGTTGCCGGCAGCGGAGGCCCAATGTTCGATGTGTACCAAAACTGCACAACAATTGGGTGAAGGACCTGCCAAAGGATTGAACGGTGCCATCGCTTATCTTGCTTTCATTCCGCTGGCGCTGATCGGTACAATTGGTTACCGGTGGTGGAAAAGTAATCGCGACACCTGGTAAACTACTCATAAAAAAGACCATCCACTACCGTTTTTCGCAGACTACACAAAGCTTTTGCAGCACTTACAGGAATCGACTAATTTTA
Source organism: Bacteroidota bacterium (assembly GCA_023411775.1). Lineage (GTDB taxonomy): Bacteria > Bacteroidota > Bacteroidia > Chitinophagales > Chitinophagaceae > Terrimonas_B. The sequence goes on from JAEYOL010000231.1 coordinate 6,403, forward strand.
TAGAAGGCACTAAAGCCGCTGCTGTTTTGGGACCTTCATACCACACAAAATCCCTTCTTTTACTCTGTATCATACATTTTGCTTTTCTGCACGCTTTCACGCAGCCGGTTTCTTTTAATCATGTCAATACTTCACACGGCTTATCTGATAACAATGTTCTTTCCATTGCCATAGACCGGAGCGGTTTCCTTTGGATCGGTACCAATGATGGGCTGAATGTCTTTGATGGTTACCATGTCACCGTTTTTAAAAAAGATGCATATCCTGAACTCGCTTCTAATCATATCATTCACCTGACCTGCGATAAACGCAACCGGATCTGGCTGGGAACTTATGAGGGTGTGACATGGATAGACGAGAACCGCAACTTACACCGCGTGGTTTTAAACGATTCGGTAACGAAATTCGGCTGCCGGACCATCCTCGACACAAAGACTTATGGTCGCGTATTGTACACCAGCCTCGGCCAGTATTTTTTCAACGAGAAAAGAAAGAAATGGGAGAAACTGGACTGGATCCCGGAGACTTTGCAGTACAACCGCTTTCATGATGCAGAGCCTTTTGACGAAGACAAAATGATCTATGCTACCGACAGCCTGGTGATGATCGTCGATTACGGTACCGGGCAGGTAGTGTATGAGCAGCCTTTTATAGCGGTGTTTAGCTTATGCCGATATAGTGAAACGGAACTGGCTATTGGATTGCAACATGGACGCGTACAGATCCTTGATCTCTCTACCAAACAAGTCAGTCGGGAGTATCATATCACCGGCGAAATAAATAAGAAGCTTGTTAATGCTACCATTACCGAAGTAAGACCGGCTGCAAATGGAAGTATCCTGGTTTCAACCGATTTTGGAGGTTTGTCGATCATAGGAAAGGACGGCACAATTTCAAAATATACCCATGACCCGATCGATCCGAGCA
>JAEYOL010000245.1 GCA_023411775.1 Bacteroidota bacterium
ATCGTCATGGCAAAAGCAAAACATGCCACCGTAGATGAATACATCGCCGCAGCACCAAAAGAAGCGCAGGCTCACCTGCGGGAGATTCGTGCACTGCTAAAAAAAGTTGCGCCTAAAGCCACTGAAACCATCAAATGGGGATCTCCTGTGTTGGAGGAGAACCGTATTCTCTTTTCATTTACCGCACATAAGTCGCACCTGAACTTCATGCCTACGCGTACTACGCTCGAGCCATTTAAGAAAGATCTCGCCGAATATAAAACCGGGCGTGATACCATACAGTTCCCTTACGACAAACCACTACCTAAACAACTGATCCGTAAGATCGCCAGCTACCGGGTGAAAGATGTGAGGGAAAATGGGGCGTTGTGGATGAATTGATCCCGATAGCTATCGGGATGAGAATTTGAAAATGGGGAATGGAGCAGTTATCGTGGAGGGTCGTAAATAAATCTTACTAAGGCATTCTTCTTATCGTCTGAAGCAAGGTATACCTGGTACCTTTTGTTATTAGCATTCACGATCATCAGCGCTGTATTGGGTGGAATGGAGCCCAGGTTTTCACCAACCATCACCATTTCCTGGCGAGGCTTGTTGAGGTCGATGCGAACATAGATCGTGATGGGTTTGGTAGAAAGCACCTGGTTTGATACCACCGTAGTCCCATCTACATAAACTGAGATTGTATCGCCATCAATCACACCATTATCATAAAAATCCAGTCGTATGCTGCCCGTATCAACAAAGATCTCTTTTACCAGGTCCAGTTTTCTTTCAATCAATACGGGTGGCAGTTCCGGTTTGAAAGCTGGTGTCTGAATACGCGTGAGCACAATCGTACCCGCGGGACAGTTGCTTTTACCATCCATAGTCCTGCCCGTCCAGGACCCCCGAAGTTGTTCCTCCCTTCCATCGGTATGAAAGCTGAGAGTGTATTTTTTTATGCAGGGGATGCAATCGGGCGGAATTCGAAATATCGACACTTTGTTTTCAGCAATGGTCATTGATTTGGTGACCGTGTCCAGGGTGCCTTCAAATTCTTCTTTTACATAGTTGGTTGTATCGGAGTAGTGGTATGAACTGCCACGGATCTTCGTGCCTTCCGTCTGCAATTGAAATTCTATATTATAAACAGGGAAACATCCACCGGGTTCCATGACCAGCCGCCCTTTCCAGAAGCCGTTGATGTCCTGCGCCTGCGCACACCATGCCGACTGGATAAAAATGTATAAAACGATTATACTGCGCATTCAGGAATGAAAATAGGGGAAAAACACGGAGCAGCTATAGAATTTACAGTAACGGCAAAGAATATTTTTGTCAATTGGGTTTCCTGTATTTAAATCTGACCACTGCATTATTTTGTTCAGAAGAAGTAATGCGAACCTGGAACCGCTGGTCTCCTGCTTCCACGATCATCAGTGAGGTATTTGGCGGTATGCGACCCAGGTTTTCAGCAACCATCGTCAGTTCCTGGTCTTCGCCATCTTCCATCGTGAAATTTAATTTGATCGGGCTGGCTGATAAACGCTGATGCGATAATACCAGCTTATTATTGAGAAAGACGGAAATCGTATCATCATCAATTTCCCCGTTGTCATAAAGTTTTACCGTTACATTCGGATCACTCACGATCAGTGACTGGGCTAATTTATTTTCCCTGGTTTTCAATATTTCCGGCGTAACGATCACCGGTTTTATGGGAATTTTTGTGATCTCGGGTGCCTTGACTACCGTATCTTTTTTCTCGTCCACCGGAGCCGGTGTCGGAGTTTTGGCGACAGGTTTTTTCTCTGGTGTTTTTTTAGGCTCTGTTTTCTTCGCAACAGGAGGATTTGCTGGTTTGTCAGCGGGTTTTCTTGCAACCGGTGGTTTAGTATTGGACTTAGGCCTTAATGCAGGTTCGATGTAAAATTCCGAAGTGGTCACTTTTCGAAGAAAGACTTTGCCGCCACCACAGTCACCCCATTCAAAAGGATTGGGTCCTTCGGTCACTTCCTGTTTGCCCAGGTAGGTACCCTCCAGGAACTCCTCATTTCCCGAACGGCTATAGTGAAGATTATAATTCATGATACATGTACCGCCGCCACCGTAGCTTTTTACCTCCACGGTTTTGATCTCCCGGATCCGGAAATTTTTAGAAGAACCGATATAATTGCCGGTCATGGTAGCCTTGCCATAAAAACGGATATCATCCTGCCAGGAATAGGATACACCGGAGACCGCGTAGCTTTTATTGTTTTGGATAACCTGGAATTCCAGGCGGTACTGGTAACCATTTTCTGCGATAAAGTAACCGCGCCAGATACCGGTTACGCCCTGGGAGAATGAAGTAAAACCAAAAGCGCAGAAAAATAATAAAAGAAGAAACCTGCTCTTTGTAAGGAATCGTTCCATGTGGTTTCAAAACTAACGAATTAGTTCGTATTGGTTTATTGTACTCCGGCAAGAGTTTGTTAATTTTGCACACTTTAAAAGGCTGCCGCTCGCCTGTTGCGGATAGCCATTTTTTCTGATTAGCTTTTTTGGTTTTTTTAAAAATTCGAACACTACCGGTAGCAGGTAACCGGTAACTGGTTTATAAAATGAGTATTAATATCACATTTCCGGACGGGGCAGTACGACAATACGAGAAAGGTGTTTCGGCCCTGGAAATAGCAAAATCCATCTCAGAAGGCCTGGCCAGAAAGGTTCTGGCTGCCAATGTTAACGGCGCCGTTTGGGACGCCACCCGTCCTATAGAGTCCGATGCCAGTCTGAACCTGCTGACCTGGAACGATAAAGAAGGAAAAACAACATTCTGGCATTCATCGGCACACCTGATGGCTGAAGCTGTAGAAGAGATTTTTCCCGGAGTAAAATTCTGGGTGGGACCGGCGACAGAAAATCCACAGGGATTCTATTACGATATGGACCTGGGCGATCGGAAACTTTCAGAGCAGGACCTGGAAGTCCTGGAGAAAAAGATGAACGAACTGGCACGAAAAAATAATCCCTATGTCAGGAAGGAAATTTCGAAGCCGGAAGCGATCAAATATTTTACTGAAAAAAAGGATGAGTATAAACTGGACCTGATCAGTGGTCTCGCCGATGGCGAAATAACTTTTTATACGCAGGGTCATTTTACTGATCTCTGCCGTGGACCACATATTCCCAATACTGGCTTTATCAAAGCGGTCAAACTCACCAATAT
>JAEYOL010000255.1 GCA_023411775.1 Bacteroidota bacterium
AAGTAGAAGAGGAGGATGACTGGGATCCCGATTTTGCCGAATTCGATGTTCCTAAATCAAAGGGAAAAAAAGCCGGCCCTGGTAAGAAAGGTGCGATCGCTGACGATGACGACGATTTCAAAGTCGATGACGAATTTAAGGACATGTTTAGTGACAGCGATGACTTTGGTGATGAAGACGATGATTATTAATGATCCTTTTTACCTGATCAAGCAAATATCATTCTGAGTAATACAATATTCCCGGTTGACGATTTCCGGATGATCAAAGAAAAAGTGTTGAACTGGTTACAACGGTTCGACACTTTTTGTTTTTTAGATAACCACCAATACCAGATACCTCCACATTCCCAGGAATGCCTGGTAGCCGCCGGCCGCCGTGCTTCGCTGAATGTTCAACCCGGCCCTGTGCTTGCTCAGCTTCGCAATTTTATAAGCCAGCACAAGAATAGCTGGTTGTTTGGTCATATTAACTATGACTTAAAAAACGAACTCGAAGGGCTTAGTTCGCGTCACCCGGATCCTATAGGCTTTCCCTGTGTCTATTTTTTCAAACCTTCGGTGGTTTTGCATTTGAATGAACATGAATTGAAGATAGAGGCCAGTAACCCAGCGCAGATCTTTGAAGAGATCAGCCATATAGTTTTAGAAGATGGGGAGCGGGCCGGCAGTGCGGTTGATATCAGGCAAAAGTTAGAAAAAGAGGAATACCTTACCATTATTCAGAAGCTCCAGCAGCATATACTACGGGGCGATTGTTACGAGATAAATTTTTGCCAGGAATTCTTTGCTGAAAAAGCTGGTATCGATCCTTTGCTGGTGTACCGAAAGCTCAGTGAGGTTTCACCAAACCCTTTCTCAGCTTTATACCGCGTGCACGATAAATGGTTGCTATGTGCAAGTCCCGAGCGTTATATCAGGAAGCAGGGCCGGCACATTATGGCCCAGCCCATAAAAGGCACCGCAGCGCGTATTGCTGACAACCAACAGGCGGATGAACATGCGCGGCATGATCTACTGCATAGTGATAAGGACAGGTCTGAGAATGTGATGATCGTTGACCTTATGCGCAATGATCTTTCAAAGGTATGTGACGAAGGAACGGTGAAAGTGGATGAGCTGTACGGGATCTATTCATTTCCCCAGGTACACCAAATGATCTCTACCATCAGTGGTGAATTGAAAGAGGGAACTGAGTTTAGCGACATCATCAAGGCCAGTTTCCCCATGGGTTCGATGACCGGTGCCCCGAAAAAAAGAGTGATGGAGTTGATCGATCAATATGAAACGACCCGGCGTGGAATATTCTCCGGTACGCTGGGTTATATATCTCCCAATGGCGACTTCGACTTCAATGTAATAATACGTAGTATAATGTACAATGCCTCGTCGCAATATCTCTCATTCCAAACCGGCTCCGCCATTACTTTCTACAGTGATCCTGGTAAAGAATGGGACGAATGTCTCCTGAAAGCAGAGGCAATGAAGAAATGTTTTCTATAACACCCGCAAAAAGTCAGGTCGAAAGTACGCGCAGTCGTTTGCGTGCACCCGCTCTGTTTGTAAGTTTTGCCTGTTACTGACAATATGTAATAAAAGATTGACAACTACGCTCGTAAGCTTTGTAAACCAGTCACAAAAATCTATTGGTATGATGTTTGGATAATGAGGGGTATCATCAAATAAATACGTATGAAACAAATCAAAAAATTGCTTATTGGTGCGATGGCTTTCACTATTCTTTTTTCCAGTTGTAAAAATATGAACAAGACTCAGAAGGGCGCCGTGATCGGTACAGCGGGCGGAGGTGCCATGGGTGCAGTTATAGGTAAGGCCGCAGGTAACACTGCACTGGGTGCAATTATTGGCGCTACAGTGGGTGGCGTTGCAGGTGCAGTTATCGGTAAGAAAATGGACAAGCAGGCCGAGGAAATTAAAAATGAAGTTCCCGGTGCAAAAGTGGAAAGAGTAGGAGAAGGTATCGTAGTCGAATTCAGCAGCGCCGTTTTGTTTGGGTTTGATCAGTCAAACTTATCATCGTCTGCGCAATCTACACTGAATGACCTGGTACAGGTATTAAACAAGTATCCTGATACCGATCTCGAGATCCAGGGTCATACCGACAACACCGGTACCGACAAATACAACCAGGCCTTATCAGAAAGAAGGGCTTCTACCGTTGCCAATTATCTCACCAGTCACGGTATTGCACTTGAACGAGTAAGAACAGTGGGACTTGGAGAATCTTCTCCAAAGTATACCAACGACACAGAGTCCGGCCGTGCGCAGAACCGACGTGTTGAATTCCTGATCACTGCCAATGAAAAGATGAAGGCAGATGCTGAAAAGGAAGCAAAGAATTAAGATTTAGGCAGGAAATAATATACTAACACAAAAACACACTTATGAAAGCAAAAAACCTGGTGATTGCCGTAGCTGCAATCCTATTTTCTAGTGCTATTTATGCGCAATCAGCCACTACATTTGGTATACGGGCTGGTGTCAACTTTCAAAACCTGAACGGTAAAGATTTCAACGACGACAAACTGGAGAATGACTTAAAGACGGGATTCCATGCGGGCGTAAACGCGGAAATACCTGTAGGTATCGATTTCTTCCTCCAACCCGGTTTATTATTCAGTACAAAAGGTGCAAAAGCTGAAAACAGTGACCGGAAGATCAACCTTTCATACCTCGAACTGCCAATCAACTTTGTCTATAAACCCGAACTCGGTACAGGCAAGGTGATCATTGGCTTTGGTCCTTATGTAGCCTATGCCCTGGGTGGTAAAGTCACCGATCCCGATGTTGATATCGAGTTTGGTGATCAGCCTGATGAGTGGAAAGCATTTGATGCCGGCGCCAACCTCCTGGCAGGTTATGAGTTCAGCAACAAACTTTCTTTCCAGTTGAATGCAGGTCTTGGTCTTACACGCTTAAACAACAGACCTGATGGTGATAAAAATTCTTCTATCAAGAACACCGGTTTTGGTGTTTCCCTTGGTTACAGGTTTGGTCAGTAAGAATGATAACATACAAGTAAAAAGAGACTGTCTCAAAAGTGATGTTTTGCCGGTAAGTCGGTAAAGCGGGAAGAAAAATTTCCTGTAATCAATAATTCCCGTCTTGCCGCCTTCCCGGCCCATTAATCTTAATACTTTTGAGACAGTCTCTTCTTATTGTTGGCAGTTGATGATTCAACCATGCACCGGTAAACGATTCGTTTAATGAACGCCGGTTTTATTTTTTCGCAAAACTATAATTGATATAGATCGTGTTTCCTTCAAACAATACATTGGAACGGAGGTTCAGGGTAGCATCGGTAGCAGAAACGATTTCAAACTTGTAACCATCCGTCACGTCCTTTGCTTTTACACCACCCGGGAGGCGTTTGTATTGCAGGATCGTCTGGCCGTTTTCCAGCCGGTATGACCACACAATATTTCTTTCACCCGGTGTGCAGTCTGTCGCGTCGTTTTGCGCGATGGTATACGAACCATTACCATTGTTGGGGAAAACCCAGGTGCTTCCTTTCAGGCAATTTTCATTGCCTTCGCCCAGCAGGGTTAGTTTGATATTCCCTTGTGGCGTACCATCATAAGTAATATTTTCCAATACCCAGGTGCCCTTGATATCCTCCCGCTTTGCCGTTGCAGTAGCATTCTTTGATGAGGAACACGAACTTGCCAGGATCATAACGCCGGCGATAAGGGGAAGGATCTGAATTGCTTTTTTTGTAACCATAAGAAACTGTTTTAGTACATATAGGAAATATTGTGCCTGTTTTTAACAGGATAAAAAAACCGGCTTTACGCATCGCATAAAGCCGGTGGAATATCTTTTGTTTCGCTTAACGGGAACTCGAAACCGATGCGTCCGGGCTTAATAATAAATCAATAGATTCTTTAAGTATTTGAATTTTTTTCGACAAAAACACGTTCATCTTTTCTTCAGGGAGTCGCATATCATATTTTCCTGCATTAGCGACCTGGTTGTCAAAATTGGGATTGATCTTTTCGAAATCCGCCATCTCCATGTCTACATGCTTTACAATGACAGAGGCGATATAACGGCCGTTGATGGTTTTTACAATGGTACAATCCTCTTCTTCGGGGACAACCGCAGCTGTTTTAACAGCCTGCATATAGTTCGCCGTTTCCTTTTTAGTAAGCGTGGTCAGCCCGCCGTTGCCTTCCATGATATAATGT
>JAEYOL010000015.1 GCA_023411775.1 Bacteroidota bacterium
TTCGCCGGTTCCAGGACGATAAGGAGACAGACTTTACTATCCAGCAGGTGAGGGAGGAGTTTTTCCGCCTCGTCTACGACAAAGTGAACAGGATGCCGCCGAAAATGAAAGAGGTCTTCCTTTTATCTTACCGCGAGGGCCTTAAGCCGGCCGAGATCGCCCGGCAACTGAACCTAAGCGTGAACACGGTTGGTAATCATAAAGCTAATGCCATTCGAATGCTCAGGCAGGCATTAACCGGCTCGCCGGCCCTGACCGCCCTGTTGATGTTCTTAGATAACCTGCCGGGGCAAAACTGAGCCCCAGGCGGCGGGAATCGGTGACTTTTTTAAAAATTTCTATTGTTCTTTAGTGGTTTTTGTCCGCTCATGCGTAGTCTGCATGGCAACCTTACTCCTCTTATCCATCTATTTTTTTTAATATGACCGAACACCAGCACTACGGGCTTTTGCTATATAAATTTCTCGAGGGCACTATCAATACTGAAGAAGCAGCCAGGCTGGAGCAGTGGCTGCACAAGAGCCCCGAGCGAAGGGAACTGTTGAAAGAACTGTCAGATGATGAGCAATTGCCTAAGGCGATCCAGGAGTATCATCCTGACAACCGGCTTGACCTGGAAACCCGCATTTTCGACATGATCAGGGGGCGCCTGGCGATGAAACCCGAGCCCGTGGCCATCTATAGAAAGTCATGGTTTCGGTTGGCCATCGCGGCATGCCTGGTTTTGTTGTTGGGACTGGGTTCTTATTTTACTTTTTTCCACTCAACCGCCACCCCGGCTGCAGTGGCAGCGCTGCCCGACGCTGGTGATGTAAATGCCCCCGCGTCAAATAGGGCCACGATCACTTTGGCTGACGGGAGCACCGTGTACCTGGATAGTGAAGCAAGCGGTGCTCTGGCAGAACAGGGCAACATGCAGCTGGTAAAACTGGCGGATGGCCAGATCGCATACCAGCCAATAGGGGAGCATGCAACAAGCACTTTGCAGTATAATAACTTGACGAATCCTCGCGGATCAAGAGTAATCGATATTACCCTGTCCGACGGAAGCAGGGTATGGTTAAATGCCGGTACCAGTTTTACTTATCCTGTTGCCTTTACCGGACCAGATAGGAAAGTGTCTGTTAACGGAGAAGCTTATTTCGAAGTGATGCAGGACAACGGTAAACCATTCCTGGTAAACACCGGTAACGCCTTTGTGAAAGTGTTGGGTACACAGTTTAATGTAATGAACTATAGTGGTGAACCCACCATTCAAACCACATTGCTGGAAGGAAGTGTACAGTTTATTGCCGGAAACAACGAAATACTGTTAGCGCCGGGACAGCAAAGCAACCTCGATAAAAATGGTAGCCTCACTATAGCAAAAAATGTAGATGTGGAATTGGTGACAGCCTGGAAAAACGGGTTGCAGTCTTTCCGGCATGCCGATCTGAAAACCCTGATGCGCCGCGTGGAAAGATGGTATGATGTGGATGTGGTGTATGAAACCGAGGTGCCAGATTCTTTGAGTTTTACCGGTGAGGGCATCGCAAGGAATGTAAGCCTGCGCGAACTGTTGCAGGTATTGGAGAATAATGAATTCAGGTTTGAAATAGACGCTGGAAACAGAAAAGTGAATGTAAAAAAAGCTAATCGCTGATTAGCAAAATTTGGGAGATACGTTGTGATCACCTCCGCACAACGCCACCTATATATAAGGCAATGATCATTAAAAAAACCACACTGAACTATGCATCAGACTGCTCGTGAGAAGATGATTCCTGAAGTCCAGGAACGGCAACTCTCTTTTTTTTCTGCAGCATTCCAACGCCTACCGAAGGAAGCTGTTGTACAACAAATTACCAGGCCATCTGTAAAGCGGGCCATCAGAACCGCGAAGTATGTGGCTTTCCTGCTATTGGTATTAAGCCTGCAGTTAAATGCCCGAAGTTATGGCCAGATTAGTTTACATGTAGAATCGGAATCACTGGAAAAGGTATTGCAACAGGTAAAGAAACAATCGGGCCTGGCTGTCGTATACCAGGACCAGCTGATGAAGCGCAGCAAGCCGGTGACCCTGTCGATCCGGAATGTAACAGTACAACAGGCGCTGACACTGATTTTTAAAGACCAGGATCTTACCTGGGAACTGGTGGGCGACAAAATCATTTCCATCAGGGAAAAGAGCCGGGCGCCGGTAAGTAGCCCGGGTGAAATGCTAAATGAGAAAACCCAGCCGCCCATCGAAATTCGCGGCCGCGTGGTAGATGCCAGGACAAGTGAGCCGCTGGTGGGCGCCAGTATCTTTGTAAAAGAAACACAAATAGGTGTATCCACTAATGAAAGGGGTGAATTTATTATCACCATGGGCAGCCCGGGTGTATTGCAGATTTCCATGTCGGGATACCAGACGGTGGAGGAAAGGGCCAATGAAAGCAATGCCAGCCTTGTGGTGCGTTTACAGATGAGGGTGCAGGAATTGAACGCGGTGGTAGCTGTTGGATATTTTAACCGCAAGAAATCAACTTATACCGGATCCGCAGTTACCTATAATAATGAAGACCTGCGTAAGGTGGGTAATGCCAATACGTTCCAGGCCCTGAAGAACCTGATGCCGTCGATGTTTGTCGACAACTTTTCTATGGGCTCAAGTCCCAATGCCATGCCTAATATCCGCTTGCGTGGTACCTCCACGTTTGACAACTTGGGCACGGTGATCGACGGCGTGAAAGGCAATTATATAAAGAACCCCAACGAACCGCTGTTTATACTGGATGGATTTGAAGCAAGTGTGGAACGGATATTTGACCTCGATATAAATCGTATCGAGTCCATCACCATTTTAAAGGATGCTGCATCCAAGGCCGTATATGGTGCAAAGGCGGCTAATGGGGTGGTAGTGGTAGAAACTAAGAAATCGGTAGGTAACCGTGTATTTGTTCACTATAACGGCTCGCTGGATGTGGAAGTCCCCGACCTTACCAGTTACAACCTGGCCAATGCCAATGAAAAACTGGATGCCGAGGTATTGGACGGATTCTATAAGGCAAACGATATTCAGCAGTCGATCATTTTCCAACAGATGTATAACCAGCGTAGAAAGCTGGCGCTGGAAGGATTGAATACAGACTGGATCGCAAAGCCGCTCCGTGAAGGGATCGGACATAAGCATACTGTAGGCATTGAACTGGGTAACCAGGGCCTGAATGTAATTGGCGACCTGAGCTACAGGGATGTACAGGGTGTGATGAAGGGCTCTTACCGTAAGAACATGGGAGGCAACTTAACCGCGTCCTACCGGGTAAGAAATTTTCTGTTCCGTAATATTATGAGTGTAACTGCAAATAAAGCGGTGGAGTCGCCATATGGCAGTTTTGATGACTACGTAAAAATGAATCCATACTGGAAAGCGCAGAACGAGGATGGCAGCATTCCTTTCTATGCCGAGATAAACCCGTATGATAATTCGAGGGTAACAAATCCTTTCTTCAATTCCACTACCAATACCCGTTACGATAATAGTTATTTCAATTTTTCCAATAACTTTTATTTGGAATGGATGCTGAACAACCAGTTTAGGATTGTGGGACGTTTTGGTGTGGACAACAAAACCAGTGAGGCCAATGCTTTTGAGCCGTCAAATCATACCAGGTTTGATGGGGCGGAATACTCAAGTGATGAGGGCCGTTTAAGGAAAGGCGCTTACCAGTTGAATAATGGAAAAAGCAACTATGTGAGCGGTGACCTCACTGTGAACTACCGCAATGTATTTGGCCGCAATGTAGTGGGAGCAAATGCCGGTATATCTGTTAGTGAAAGAAAGTTCAATGAGGTGATACACCAGGTAGAAGGCTTCTCGAGCGACAGGATGGAAGATGTAACCTTTGGCCGTGGCTATGCACTAAACAGCAGGCCCACCGGTATCGCATCTGTGACCCGCGACCTGGGTGGTTTCTTTGCCGCCAATTATTCCTTTGATGAAAGATTTTTAGCTGACTTCAGCTTCAGGGGAAGTGCATCCTCCCAGTTTGGCGCCAACCAGCGCTGGGGACTTTTTTATAGCCTGGGACTGGGTTATAATCTTCACAATGATGCAGCTATAAAGCGGGCGCTTCCTTTTGTGGACGAGTTGCGAGTGAGGGGTTCTATTGGTACCTCGGGTAATCCCAACTTCATGACCAATGTATCTATCGCTACTTACGAGTATTACCCGGATGCATTGTACCAGGGTTTCCCCGGAACTTACCTGGTAAGTTTAAGCAATCCCGATTTGCGTTGGGAAAATAAGCTGGATTACAATGCCGGTCTGGATATTCGTATCAACCGTTTTAGCGGACGCCTGGATTATTACAACAGTTATACAGAAAACCTTGTGACACCGATTTCAGTAGTACCGTCAACCGGCTTCAGCACGGTATATGAAAACCTGGGTAAAGTGCAGAATACGGGTATAGAGGCGTACGTATCATATAATGTATACCAAAAAGGTCGCGATTTTGTAAATGTGTATGGTAGTATTGAGACCAACCTGAACAAGATACTGGCCTTATCGGATGCGATGAAAGCCTACAATGATCGTATGACAGACTCTGCTTCCTTTAAGGGCAACAGTGTACCGGTAAAGCGCTATTATGAAGGCGGTTCATTGCATACCATTTGGGCGGTACCATCGCTGGGGATTGATCCTGCCACCGGATTGGAGGTTTATCAGAATCCTGACGGTACCACTACCTATTTGTGGGATGCTAATAACATGGTGAATGCCGGTTACGGAAGCCCGAGATACCAGGGAACCCTTGGTGTGAACCTGGAGATCAAAGGCTGGGGGTTAAATGTTACCGCACGTTATTTAGGCGGTGGCCAGGTATACAACCAAACCCTGGTAGATCGCGTGGAGAATGTGAATATGCTGTACAATGTTGACAAGCGTGTGCTGACGGGCAGATGGACAGCACCCGGCCAGGATGTGTTGTATAAGAAGCTGGGACAGTTTACATACGATCCCGATGGTGATGGTGTCGTTACATCACTCCAGGAAGTAACCAGGGCCACCACCCGGTTTGTACAGGACCGCAACGAACTTGATATCGCCGCGGTAAATGTGTACTACCTCTTCCAGGACAGAACCGTAAAAAAATTGGGTATGCAAAGACTGAAAGTAGCTTTCAATATGAATGAGATCGCCAAGTTCAGCTCTATTCAAATTGAAAGGGGTACCATTTATCCGTTCTCAAGGACCATGTCTTTATCAATTTCTGCTACCTTCTAAATTAAGCCAACATGAAAAGAATATTCATATATATACTTGCTGCAGGATGTCTTACCAGTATTACTTCCTGCAAAAAATTCCTGGACGTTACGGCCAGTAACCAGATCAAATCAGAGGACCTGTTAAGTACGGAAACAGGCTTTAAGGATGCGTTGATGGGTGTTTATATCGGCATGGGTCAGAATAAACATTACGGAGGTATGCAATCTTATGTTGTTACTGATATTTTAGCGCAGCAGTACAAGCCTTTAATCAACCTGTCTATTTATTACCAGCTGCAATCTTATAACTACCAGCACATGGCTGCCCGTCAGTTCACCGACTTGTTCTGGGGCTTGTACAGAACCATTGCCGGCATTAATAACGCCCTGGCGCAGATGGATGGCCAGCAGGGTATTTTTGATCCTATCAATTATAAAATAATAAAAGGCGAGTTACTCGCTTTGCGGGCCTACCTGCATTTTGACCTGCTGCGTTTATATGGTCATGAGAATTACCAGGGGCGGCCGGATCTTGCCAATTTTCCCGCTATCCCTTATGTAACGGCTTATAATAAAGAAGTAACGCCTCAAAAGTCTTATGCCGAAACATTCGCGCTTATCTTAAACGATATCCAGGGTGCTGCCGAACTGCTAAAGGAAGACCCGGTTTATCCCAATACCTCGCGCCCGGCAGACTATTATGCCAACGTGAACAGGGATGGCTTTTACAATAACCGGAACAGCAGGATGAACTATTATGCGTTGAAGGCTTTGGAAGCACGTGTCTACACCTGGATGGGTGGCGCGACGAATCTGCAAAAAGCAGCGAGTGCAGCAAGGGAGGTAATTGATAACGGTCCTGCGACGTTGATCAACAACAGCAATTCGGGAAGTACCGACAGGTCTTTCGCGGCTGAGCATATTTTCCACCTGGAGGTGTATGAACTGGCCTTGTGGTCGGGCGCTTTGAAAAGTGGATCTGCGGCCGACTATAATGCCCTGTTTGTTGACGAGACCACGTTTAACACCGTATTTGAATTGAACGACCCGCAGGTGGGTGCGGTTGATAAACGCCAGATCGTGCAGTTTGTGCAGGATGGCAATGGCAGAACGCCGGTGAAGCTGGCTGCAGCGCCCGGGCAGGTCGCCAATAAATTTTTCCCGATGATGCGGGTGTCGGAAATGTATTATATCGAAGCGGAGTATGAATTGATCAACAACCGGGTAAAAGCGGTACAGTTACTCAACGAGGTACGCAGGAGCAGGGGTATTTTGAAAGACATTCCTGAGTCTGCAACCACTGACGAGGTAAAGCTGGAGCTGACGAAGGAATACCAGAAGGATTTTTCTGCGGAAGGGCAATTGTTCTTTTATTATAAGAGAAATGGCTTTGATACTTTCCGCGGCCTGCCCAGCACCATATTGGGTGATGATAAATTATACATGTTGCCTTATCCGCAAAATGAACTGGAGTTAGGTAACCGGGTACAATAACCAAAGAGGCTGGTAAAGCGGCACGAATAGTATGGCAGAGATAGAGAAACTACCGGCGTAAATAACCAATCACGAGGAAACAATTTTAAAAGGGTTTATATGAAACTGATTTTAAATTATATTTTTTTTATCGCACTCTTTTTGATGTCATGCAAAAAGAGCGAACCACTTTCTTTCAGCGCTTCACCCGCTGTAAATTTTATCAACCAAACCAGCGTATATACCTTCCTGGGCAATAGTACCGGCGAGCAGGTGCATGAAATACCTGTAAGGGTAATCGGGCATGCTGCCGCCCAGGACCGCACCTTTACGGCAGAGGTTGTTGCTGATAAGACCGACGCGCCAGCCAATCTTTATGAAGTGTTGGGCGGCGAGGTAAAAGCCGGCGATTTCGAGGGTGTGTTACAGGTGAAACTAAAGAATGCACCGACACTAAGTACGAGCGAAGTAAAGCTGGCCCTGAGAATTAAAGGAACAGGTGATCTGGGTGCAGGGAACGTAGAAAGCCAGGTACACACAATCACCTGGTCTGACAAAGTGGTGATACCCAGTTGGACCTACTACAGGATATTTTTTACGCAAAATCCGAGCTCAAGAGCTTATAAACTTATTGTAGAACAAACGGGACTAACCACCTTCCCGGCCGCGGTATATAGCGGGCTGCAGCAGCATGGTGCGGAAGCCCTGGGTGTGAAATTTGGAAACTTTATAAAACAGTGGAATCTGGATCACCCCAACGATATCCTTGTGCATGATGATGGTGTAGCAGTAGGCCAGCCTATTGTGCCTAAGTACTGGGACAAAAACCTGTATCCCTAGACAGATGCAGGATAGTCATGTAGTGTAAGAATTCAATCCAAACAAGTAGAACGAATTAAACTTAACAAAAGATAGCATGAAACGTATTACTATAATTTCCTTCGGTGTCATGTTTGTTGTCACTGCCCTTATTTCCGCATGCCGGAAAGATGACAGCTCCTTCGCAACGAATAAATTGCCCGACCTGAGCTTTGGTTACACTCCCGGGGAGGCCTTAAGTGTTTACCAGTTTAACACCTTGCAACTGGATCCCAAAATTAATTACGGCGGAGCCGATAAAACAAAGTATAGCTTTACCTGGATGATCAACCCCGATCCCAGGGACACTACGTTCATTACCATTGGAGAGTCGGAGATGCTGAATTACGAAGTAAGCTTTACACCCAATACGGGTACCTATTATCATACGCTGAAATTGTATGTGACCAACACTGAAAATAATCTGCAGGCTATTCATTACTGGAGACTAACTGTATTGAATAATATGGGCGAGGGCCTGGTTATTGCCACCACCAGTGATAATTTGACCACTGACTTTTCGCATGTAATGAGCCCTGAAGTAACTACGGACTACACTGAAGTGTCTATAAAAAAGAATATATTGTCCGGTGTAAACGGTTCAGGTATCGATGGCCTGGTGCATGATCTTTATTTTGCCAATGTGCGTGGTGGCAACAGGGTGTATGCACTGACCAGTGATAATATGTATGCTTACAATACGCTGGATTATTCATTTGTAGGCGACAAAAGCGAGTTGTTTGTTACGCCACCGCCAGCTTTAAAACCCAGCTCCTTTTATTATTGCTACCAGAACGATGTGTATGTGGGAAATGATATGATCTATTATGGCTGGTTTGCTACGGCAGCGAAAATTGGCGTACAATCTCTTTATGCCAATCCGATCCCCGGGATCATTGCCCTGAATCCCAACTCGGTGAATACCGGTACCTACGACCCGGCGTTCAGGATACACTACTACGATGAAGTAAACGGGAAGTTTGGTTATATACAGGGACCATTTGCTTTTTCCGACAAGACGCAAAATTTTGCTCCCAGCGAAGAGCATAATGGCGTTAATGCGGGTAACTATCCCGGGAAAGTCAATATAGCAGCGGGTATATCGGTTGACCGCGGTTTTTTGCATGTTCTAAAGGATAAAACTACCGGTGAATACGAGTTATTGGTTTTTGATCGCGGCAATAATAATTACGGGGAACCCTATATTGCACCGAAGCCAATAAAAAAGATCGATCTGGCCGGCGCTCCTGATATTGCCAATGCCACGAAATTTGTATTACTGGACGATCAGAATGTAATGTTCTATGCCACAGCAAACAAAATATATGCGGTGATATTTGCAGGCGCTACTGCCATTGTGGAAGAAAGATATACGGTGCCGGCAGGGGAGTCAATTACCACATTGGATATTTATCGTCAATATGGTTATCCCAACCAGGCATCTTATATCAGTACAAATAACAGGCAGCTGATTCTTTCCACTTATAACGGAACGGAAGGTAAGGTAAGTTTACTGCCATTGATCAACCTGGGAGCAGGCAATATCAATATCGGCGGGATCAAAACCTTTAACGGTTTCGATAAAGTGCTTTCCATCGTGCCTCAGAAATAAGTGTATTGGTTTTTCGTTTATCCAAAATGCCATGTCAATTGCTTTGGAGAAGCATCAAATATTATTACAGAATTACTATATGAAAAAATCCGGAATTGTTGGTCTTTTTTTACTGGCGGGCTTACTGGTAAACGGCGTTACGCCGGGTTATGGGCAGGGTAAAAAAAAGCGTGAACAGCAGCGTATCGAGCGGGAAAAGAAAGAGAAGGAAGCCAGGGAAAAGGCCCGTAAGGACAGCCTGGCAAAGCTCACCCCTTATGATAAGCTATTGGGGAAATATGATAAAGTGTCCAGGGGATTTATCAGTATTTATGGCGTGAAACGAAAAGTGTACCTGGAAGTACCCTTAAGCCAGATGGATGTTGATATGCTGCTGGCCTCCACCATTTCGGAGATCAGCGACAACTATGAAGGTATCGTCGGTTCCAAACAGGACCCTTTACCCATACAATTCAGCCTGGTCGATACCACGGTGTTGTTGAAAAAGATGAATATCTCCTATCTCACCGATGCGCCGGATAACAATATTGCGCGTGCATTGAAGTTGAATAATATGGGGGCTATTGTGAAAACATTTAAAGCGGAGGCTTTCAGTAATGATGGTAAATCGGTGGTGATCGATGTGACGGACTTTTTCAACAGTGATATGAAAGAATTATCACCCTTTGGCATTTTCAGTGTGTATGCATCTATGGGCTATAAGTCCACACCCAGTTTTAAAAAGGACAGGTCATTCATAGCGTCTTTTAAATCCTTTGATGATAACCTGATTATTAAATCGCAATTATCATACGAGAATAATTATAGTGCCGGTACCCGCACATTTGCTAAGGAGATCCCTGTGACGGCCACTGTTACCAGGACCATCATCCGTCTGTCGGATAAGCCAGCCCGCCCCAGAATTGCGGATCCGAGGGTGGGCATCTTTTATTCGAAAAGAATATTGATGAGTGAGCATCTGAACCGAACAGAAGAGGTTTATTATGCACACCGGTTTAGGCTGGAGCCAAAGGATAAAGCGGCCTACAACGCAGGTAAATTAACCGAACCCGTTAAGCCTATCGTTTTTTATATCGATAATGCATTTCCTGAAAGCTGGAAGCCTTTCATTAAACAGGCAGTGGAAGACTGGCAGGAGACTTTTGAGAAAGCCGGGTTTAAAAATGCGGTTATTGCCAGACCCTTCCCGGTAGATGACTCTACGTTTGACCCCGACAACATCAAGTATAACTGTATCCGGTATGCGCCGGTTCCTGTTGCCAATGCCATGGGTCCCAGCTGGGTGGATCCCAGGTCGGGCGAGATCATCAATGCTTCGGTTTACGTTTTCCATGATATCTTAAAACTATTGAACAACTGGATGTTTATCCAGACCTCGGCCACCGATGCAAGCGTAAGAAATACGATACTTCCGGAAAGTAAAAAAATGGAGGGATTGCAATACATTATCCGGCACGAATTGGGGCATTGTCTGGGTCTCCGTCATAATATGGGTGGCTCCGGCGCCATACCGGTCGACTCTTTAAGATCGCCAGGCTTTACTCAGAAAAATGGCATCACCTATTCCATTATGGATTACGCCCGTTTTAATTACATTGCCCAACCAGGCGACCTGGAAAAAGGAGTGGTATTATCGCCACCCAGGTTCGGTATATACGATCATTACGCCATCCAGTGGAATTACAAATACTTTGATCCTGCGCAGGTGACGGCTAGTAACGAAAAAAACATTCTTGAGGCGATGGTGAGTGAAAAATCCGGCGATATACGTTTTCGTTTTGGCAATGAGTTTTTGACGTCTTTTGATCCCCGCACGCAAACAGAGGACCTGGGGGATGACGCCATAAAGGCGTCCTCTTATGGGATTAAAAACCTGAGGTATGTATTGGCCAATGTAAACGAATGGGTAAAAGCTAATGATAAGGATTACAGTTACCGGGAAAACATACTCGCACAGGCCCGGGGCCAGTATATCCGCTACCTGAACCATGTGTTGACCAATATCGGTGGCATTTATGTAAATGAAAAATACGAAGGGGACGACGTGTTTCACTATAAGGTGGTGTCGCGAAAAAAACAACAGGAATCGTTGCAATTCATCCTGGCGCAACTGGAAGACAATAACTGGTTAGAGCCGGAGTCCTTATTGAAAAATATGACAATTACAGGCACTCCGCTGGTATCGCTGCGAAATAATATGGTAAATACTTTACTGCAACTGCCTGCCAGGGTGCAGTTAGGGTCGGTGCGGTCAGATGAGAAAGATCCTTATACACCAAAGGATGTATTGGATGACCTGTACCAGGCATTCTGGAAACCCACGATGCAGAAGAAAAAACTTTCTGCTGTGCAGATGCAAATGCAAAAAGCGTTTGTAGCAGCGGTAACCAAAGAAGCAAAGCTGGGCTCCGCGGGTGCTGCCGGAGCTGATGCGGAAGCCATTTCGCTCAACCGGGAGTTGCCCGTTGTCCAATTCCGCAAGGACGTACATGACATGGCAGCATGCTCCGTTGATGACCGGATACAAGTGAGCGGCAACAATATCCCCGTCAGCGGTTTTGGTTATATGAATGTTCAGTTTAATCTTATGCCGGCTTTGGAACCAGTGTATTTCGGGCTATTGAAAAGAATTCAATCATTGCTAAGGACGGTTGCCACATCCACCAGTGACAGGGAAACTGCACAACATTATCAATTGTTATTGCACCAGGTAAATAAAACACTAAAATAGGGGGAGATGAAAAGAAATCTTAAGCGATGCTTTATCCTTCCCGGTTTGATGATGCTGTGTGTAACACTACATGCTCAGAAGGATACGTTAAAACAAAAAGGAAGATACGATTCACTTTTTGCAGGGAAGAAGGTGGAAACAAAGAAAGGTATTGTTACCCTGCATAAGATGGATGGTAAAATATATTTTGAGTTTCCCATACATTTATTAGAAAGACATTTCTTACTGGGCTCGGTTGCCGAACAAACCAGTCATACCGAAGAAGTGGCTGCCGGGGAACAGGCAAAAGATCCGCTGGCAGTGCATTTCACCCAGACCGATAGCACTGTTTTTTTGCGCAGATCGGATTTTTCAGTGCGAAGCCTGGATCCCAATATCCAGGAAGCTTTGCGTAAAAATTACGCCAGTCCTATAATTGGTGCTTATCCTGTGATGGCTTACACTCCGGACAGTTCCGCCCTGGTATTTGATATCAGTAGTTTGTTTTTAAGCGGAAGCTCTAATATGGATCCGTTTATGCCGGTAGGCGGTCTGTCATCGCGGAAGACTAATTTTAAGCAGGAGGGAACTGTACTGCATGAGATAATGGCTTTCGAGGATAACCTGTCTGTATCGGCTTATCTCACCTACCTGGTCAGTAAGACCTTTTTCGGTTTTTCTGTTGCAGAAAATATGCCGGTAACGGTACTGATCAAGAGATCGATGGTGTTATTACCCAGTGAGCCCGTGGCCCCCAGGTATAATGATCCCAGGATCGGCGTCTTCCCCACCCGGTTTGTACAGTATGATCCTAAGCAGGATGCGGTAAAGGAGATATTCTTTGCCAATCGCTGGAGACTGGAGCCGGCTGATAAAGCAGCTCATGCAAGAGGTGAGTTGGTGCAGCCAAAAAAGCCTATTGTGTTTTACCTTGATACTAAATTTCCATCCGGTTGGATAGAGCCGATCCGTAAAGGAGTGCTGGACTGGAATATGGCATTTGAAAAGATAGGTTTTAAAAATGCGATAGAGGTGCAGATGTATCCCGAAAGTGACAGCAGTTTCGATCCAAATAATATCCGCTTCAATTGTATCAAGTACGCGCCTAATCTCACACAAAATGCCATGGGACCCAGTTGGGTTGATCCGCGTTCAGGTGAAATACTATATGCGTCTGTATATATATACCATGGCCTGGCGGATATTTTGAGCGACTGGATGGCTGTACAAATGGGTGGAGCCAATCCCGAAGTACTTCAAAAGCACGTGCCCGCTTCATTGCTGGCGGAAGCATTGCGTTATGTGTCGGCTCATGAAATTGGTCATACACTGGGGTTGATGCATAATATGGCGGCCAGTTCAGCTTACCCGGTTGACTCCTTGCGTTCTCCCGGTTTTACGCAGCAATATGGCACTACGCCATCCATTATGGATTATGCGCGTTTTAATTTTGTTGCACAGCCAGGCGACCTCGAAAAAGGTGTAAAGATGACACCGCCGCATTTAGGTGTGTATGATTATTACGCTATTGACTGGTTGTATGCGCCTGTTTTAACGGCCGGCAGCCCTGAGGAAGAAGTGGCCGTTTTGGATAAAAAAATTACCAGCCGCATGCCTGATCCATTCTACCGATATGGAAAGCAGCAGATCTATGGAAATCTGGATCCGAGTGCACTCACAGAAGATCTTGGCGATGACCAGGTAAAAGCCACCCGCTATGCGATGAAAAACCTGCGGCATATCATGATGAATGCCGATAAATGGAAAAAAGAAGGTGACGCTAATTTTGACTTTAGAAATAACCTGGCTTTTTACGTTGTTAATATTCAATATTACTGGTCATGGATGCGCGTGGTGCACAATCTCGGGGGCTACTATCAGTATGAAAAATATGAAGGTGATCCTTACCCGGCTTATCGTGCTGTACCAAAGGCGGTGCAAAAAGAATCATTGCAGTTTTTGTTCAATCGCTGGATAGCCTGGAGTGGATGGTATTACCCGTCGTTCAGCGTAATATCAGTAATTTTCATGGACAGGCTGACGCGTATATAAGAAGAGTACTATTTCCCTACCTGGTACGCCTGGTAGCCGTGCAGACAGCCTTAGGCGAATCCAAAAATGAAAAAGACGCGTATACCAGGGCAGAAGCGATTGCAGATATTTTTCAGTATGTATGGAGCAACTCAAAAAACAGGATGAATCGGCATTCCATCCAGGAGATGCAGGCTGCATTGGTTGATATTTTAATTGCGGGTTCGGAGGTGAAAAAAGCCCCTGTTGCCAATGCCCGCGCTTTCACCGATATGGAATATTATGAGCAACAGTTGTTGTTGCTGGATCATATGGCAAATAAATATAGCCCTCAACATGAAAAGATACCTTGTAGCCCTGCTTTGTGGTCGGTGTTAGGAACCCAGGCAGGCGAGACGGACGGATTTGGGTTTCTGCCCCGTATCAAATCCGACGCGGTGAATATTAGTCATATCTATTATCAATGGTTACTGGCATCAAAAAAGCGTATTCAGCGCCTGATCCCTCAAAGCCATGGTGACACGAGGTTACACCTGGAGTACATGTTACTAAAAATAGACAAGGCAATAAAATAGATAGGGTTGTCTGCCCACCAGGTACTAGTTAACAGTAGCCCCGGTTCCTGTTCCTGCTCTGTTATTTAGCTTCGCTTAAGACAGACGACGGTGTTTTTCGATGAACCCTATGCTTTTTCGTCTAAATTAGTTCATCGTGGTTTTTGGAAAAGTAACGGCATTAAATAGTTTCCGCCTGAAATGGTTGGAACCAAGGTCTAAGCAGTTTTAATTTTAAGATAGGCTAGTCATCCCCGCTTAAGATTCCTGCTATGCGAATGCTTAAACACTTTCATATTTTCAATCCTTCTCTAACAAAGTTGCTTGCCCTCATAACGCTTATGGGTTGTCTAACACTAATTGCATCCTGTTCAAAGGAACTATCCTGCGAAGGATGCATGGACGATAATAAGCCACCTATTGCCGATGCAGGAACCGATCAATTGGTAACCCTGCCAGCTGACAGCATCGTGCTTGATGGCCGGGCTTCCAAAGACCCGGACGGGACAATCACAGAATGGCGATGGAGAAAGATATCCGGCCCGGCCTTATTCACCATTATTAATCCTGAAAGCGCAAAACCTATACTGAAACAATTTGAAGCCGGTATTTACCAGTTTGAATTGTCGGTAAAAGACAATGGCGGATTAACGGGGAAAGACACGGTAGAAATTACTGTACAAAATGCAGCAGCTGTTGACTACCCACCCGTGGCCAATGCCGGGCCGGATCTTTCCATCATTTTACCGGTAAATGCTGTCATTATTGATGGGAGTGCGTCAACTGATCCGGATAACAATATTGCGAGTTATTTATGGAAAAAAATTTCCGGTCCGGCTACGGCGGGTGTCATTGTTCAAAAAGATTCGGCAATAACCGCGGTGACAGGTCTTGCGGCGGGCCATTACCAGTTTGAACTGACAGTGACGGATGCAACGGGTTTGTCTGACAGGGATACGGTGCGGATAGATGTGACGACGCAGACCGGCCAGGCAGGTTTAATCGAAGTGATCTTTTATTGGCGTGAACCTACAGGCACGGTGAGTTTTGTATCAGATTATGGCCCGTTTGAATGGATGGAATGGGATTCTGGTGGAAGTTATTTGAAACTTGTTACTGTCAATATGGACACATTAACTGATTACCTTGCAGGTGTCTGGTGCAGAACCTGCGCAGCTAATTGCAACTCGCCATATTATGCCAGTATATTCAGCGACAAAAACATTGTAACATTTCAGGTGCCGCCGGGTGTCTACCAGTGGAAAGCCGAGACCGGCACCCAGCCTTTCACTGGGCCAAATGTTTTCCTGTCCATCACACCCGAGTTATATAATTTTTTCAACACCACCCACAAAACAAGTGGCACTGTAACGGTTAGCCCGGGAGACAAATGCGTTGTGGTTGAAATAATTTTTTAAACTGACTCAGATGTTATGATGAAGTATCAGCAATCTTTTACACACTAGTGGTGGTTCAAGCGGAAAGCGGCATTGTCGGCAAACGGGGTCAGGGATTTTGCATAATTATATCCGAAGAGTAAGCTCCTGCAAACAAATAGTCAAAAGATCTTTTTTATGAAAAAATTTGAGTTAAAAAATATTCGCTAAAAATTCATGTGGCCACAACTGAAGAGTTATCTGTATTTGGACAAAGACTTACAAAATTTGGATAGGATGGTCACGGAGTGCACGGAGAATTTTGTAATTACTCCGTGACCACCAAAAGTTCGTTCATGAGATAATTTTGTTATACTCCCTGGTTGCCTTTACCGAAGGACAAGGAGTGCACAGAGTGGGCACGGAGAACACGAAGTAATTGGCAGCACCCCGCCGTGACCGCTGAGGCCGCTGTGGTTAGCTAATCCCTTTTGGCCACGGATTACACGGATTACACGGATTTTGAGTGCCTACGGAATGTGGATTTAGCCACGGATTACACGAATTACACGGATGAGGCCACGGGTTAGACTCATTAATAACCAATGGGCACGGAGGGGATTGATCCATTGTTCTTCGAATCCATTTTCTATCTTCAGCACATGAAGGCAATACCTGTCAGGCAGATCGCGGAGGCCGGGACTGTAAAAGGCGGTGCGGGGCGGTTTAGTATTCGTTCGCTCAGGCAGGTGTTGAACGGCCAAAAGCTGGTGCATGATCTCCATCGGCATAATTTTTATTTCGTCCTGGCTATCGAGAAGGGAGAGGGTGTTCATGAGATTGATTTCACCCCGCATCAGGTACGCGATCACTCGGTATTTATTCTGCGGCCGGGACAGGTACACCGCCTCGAACTTTCCACGAAGGCTACGGGTTTTTTGATGGAGTTTGACCTGGCGTTTTACCAGCCCAAAACAATGATCGGTGAATTGCGATGGAGAAAGGCGGTCGCCAAAAACTATTGCGGGACGGATGCCAGGAACTACAAAGCACTTGATGCTCGCCTGGCCGGTATACTACGGGAGTATACCGATAAACAAGAGGGCTACCTGGAAGCGATCCGGGCGCAGCTCGACCTGTTCTTTATAGACTACACAAGGCAAAGCCGCGACCCTAAAGCCATAGCTGGTAGCGAGAGCGGTTATATACAGGATCGTTTTGAAGAGCTGACCCGCCTGCTGGAGACCCATATTTCCATGATGAAAAGGGTTTCGCAATACGCCGGGCTGATGAATTTATCATCCTACCAGTTAAATGCTATCTCGAAGTCTTCGGTGGATAAAAACGTTTCCGAACTTATCAATGACCAAATCATCCTGGAAGCAAAGCGCCATTTGCTGGCAACGTCCAGTCCTGTAAAGGAAATTGCAGACCTGTTAGGCTATGAGGATCCTTCTTATTTCATTCGATTTTTCCGAAAACAAACCGGGCAGTCGCCAGATATGTTCCGGAAGAATTTCAAATAAGTCCTGTTCAACTTCAAACCTGTCCTGTCACGGCAGGGGTATCTCAAATTAGTTTTGTGAGCGAAAATTATTACTCACAAAAATTAAGAAATCATGAAGCCGAAAGCGAAATTGATGATGTCACTGAAGATCTGGATGGTGATCTATCCCTCTATTACCTTATTTCTTTTCCTGTTTGGTCAACAGTTGTCTTCCCTGCCACTTTACCAGCGAACTTTTATACTGACCATTTCCCTGGTGCCGTGGATGATGTTTATTGGCGTACCATTTATAGATATGCTGATCCGAAAATTAAATTTTCGCCGCCCGGCAGATTTTGAGAAAAGAATGGATACAGTTAAATAAATTAGTATCACAAAAACACCAAAACAACTGCCATGAAACAACATCTCCTGCTCGGTATCTCGCTCATCCTCCTGTCCGGTACCGGTCAATCGCAATCCTGTGGCAGTCGTGTGCTCGACCCGGATATTGCGGCATTCCTCAGGGTGATCCGCTACGAAGACCTGAGCCTGGAGCAACTCCGGGGCATGCCAATTGATTTGCTTAAGTATCCGCAGATACCGCTGATCCCATATCCCGAAGCTGATGTAAAAAGAATCAAGATCACGAAGGATAGTATACCCGTGCTGGTGTTTAATCCTATGCACCGGGAGAACCTGCCTGTTATTATTCATTACCATGGCGGCGGATTTATTTCTCCGCTGGTGGCCGGACTTGAACACTCACTCTGGCTGGATGCACAGACTTATGGCGCTATCGTTTTCGCGGTGGACTACCGGGTAGCTCCGGAGCATAAATTTCCCGCCGCGGTCGATGATAGCTACAGCGCTTTTAAATGGATCTCAGAAAATGTAAAAACATTTGGCGGCGATCCGGAAAAAATAGCTCTGATGGGTAATAGCGCAGGTGCCAACCTGGTTGCGGTGATCACACAAAAAGCAAAAAAGGAAAATATTCATCATCGTATCAAACTGCAGGTGATGAATGGCCTGCCGGCCGACCTGCGACCACAGAACATGGAAAGTTCTGCGTCTTATCAGCAAAACGCTATTGGATACTTTCAAACAAAAGCGCTTTGCTATTTCGCAGTTGAAACTTATGCGCCGGGTCAGTCGGCCAACCCAGAAGTATCACCGATCTTAAATGAAGACATTTCAGGTTTACCACCTGCTGTTTTCATCAATGCCGAATTTGACCCGCTGCGTGATGACGGAATAATGTATGCTGCTAAATTGCGGAAAGCAGGAGTGAAGGTTTGGGAGAAATGTATGCCGGGGCAGATTCATTGCCTGATTGGTCATATGCCCGGCGCAACGGCCCTGAAAGAAATGGAATCAACGGTTAAGGAAGCCATGAAGGAAAGTTTTTTAAAATAGCAGACGATGAAAGCCTTTACACGATCAAAATACGGTGGACCGGAAGTGCTGACACTGGAGGAGGTTGAAACACCCGTGGTAGGAGAGAGTGATATTCTGGTGAAAGTATTTGCTAATTCGGTCAACCCCGCCGACTGGCACCTGCTGAGAGGAAAGCCATTTTTCGCCAGGTTTGTAACGGGTTTTCCAAAGCCTAAAATAAAAACCCCGGGTGCTGATTTCGCAGGGATGGTTATGGATACAGGTCCGCAGGTGAAAAGATTCAGGCCCGGTGATTTTGTATTTGGCGAAACCCTGAAAGGCGGTGCTTTCGCCGAGTTTGCTTGCGTACCTGAAGGCGTTTGTGCAGCCATGCCCGAAAAACTTCCGTTTCCAGTCATGGCGAGTTTACCTGTCGCGGGACTTACAGCCCTGCAGGCATTGATCACGCATGGTAAATTACAGGCGGGTGAGAAAGTTTTAATCAATGGTGGTTCGGGTGGCGTGGGTCATTTCGCGGTGCAGATCGCAAAAGCGTATGGCGCGAATGTCACAGCTGTTTGTTCCAGTCGCAATGAAGATTTTGTCAAAAAACTTGGTGCCGACCAGGTGATTGCTTACGACAAAGAAAATATTCACCGACATAAAAACAGGTATGATTTGGTGGTCGACGTGCATGGCAATCTTTACTACAAAGATTTTGTACGCATGGGAACAAGAGGGGTGGTGGTTGGTTTTACAACCATGCGACATATGGGATCTTTATTGTTGAGAAAAGCTCTGGGAAATTTTCCGCTTGCGCAATTCACTGCCGTTGCCAATGCAAAAGATCTCGAAACACTTGCGGCCCTGGCCCTGGAAGGAAAACTGGTGCCGAATATTGAAAAGTCATACAGCTATAAGGATATACCTACTGCTATCGGGTATATTGAAAGCATGCGAACACGAGGGAAAGTGGTGATGGACTGGTCTGACTTGTAATAATCCAGGTGAAAAAATTTTACAATTGAATTGCCGGTCAATAAAACCAGGCCGCATAGGTTTTTGCAAATGACTGCCAGGCAGCGGTGTCCGTGTGCGCCGACCAAATAGCCGCAGTCACTATTTAAGCACCGCTTTTTTCCATAGTATCGCTGCACCTAAAACACCAGCCACGATGGATGCGATAAAGATGGCGATCTTGGCAGCGGCAAAATCAGTCGCGATCGGGAAGGCTTCGGAAGCGATAAACAATGACATGGTAAAACCGATACCCGCCAGTGCTCCGGCACCCATGAGTTGTCGCCAGTTATAAGTCGGCGGTTTTTCAGCGATATTAAATTTCACCGCCAGCCAGCTAAATAAAAGGATGCCTACAGGCTTACCTATTACCAGTCCAAAGAAAATACCCATCATCAGTCGCAGGTCATTGCTGAATACATCGGAGGTGATGATCACACCCGCGTTGGCCAGCGCAAAAATGGGAAGCACAAAATAGGTAGACCATGGTTCTACGGTATGCAACACTTTGGAGGCAGGTGACTCCAGCCGGTCGTGGAGGGTGTTTAGCATTTCGATCGATCGCTTGGAAGGGCCCTGCTCCTGAAGGCGTCCTTCCCTGTAATGCGTCTCAGCCTTGAATATTTTTTGCATCTGTGCGTTAAGTGCTTTGAAGTTGGCAGGTGGCCTTGTCGGAATACACAGGGCCAGTATCACACCTGCAAGCGTTGCGTGTATACCGCCTTCATGCAGGAAGAACCAAAGCAATAAACCAAGCACGATATATGGCAGGAGGCGATAAAAACGCCAGCGGTTCATGATCGCCAATATGCCCGTGATCACACCTGCACCAACAAGGTAATAAGGTCGGATCTCTTCAGTATAAAAAATGGCCACTACTAATATGGAGATAAGATCATCGATGATGGCGCAAACGGTTAAAAATACCCTCAATTCCACCGGCACCTTTTTGCCCATAAAAGCGATGATGGCAATTGCGAATGCCGTATCGGTTGAAATCGTAGTTCCCCACCCGATACTGAGCGGCCCGAAGGGAACGATTGCCAAATAGATCAATGCTGGAATTACTACGCCACCAAAAGATCCTGCCAGCGGCAGCCCCGCAGCACGTGGTTTGGTAAGTCTGCCTACGGTAAATTCCCGTTTTACTTCGAGTCCCACCACCAGGAAGAATATGGAAAGCAAACCATCATTGATCCACCTGATCAGCGGGAGGTCGAAAGAAGCACCGCCTGCGCGAAAGCCAAAAGGTTTTTCCCAGAAGCTTAAAAATTGTGCGCCATATGCACTCGAGTTGGCCCATACCAGGGCGATGATCACCATGGCCATTAAGGCAATACCTGCTGAGGGCCCCCATCTCACAAAATCAAGCGCTGCTGCTTTTACACGATAACCGGGCCTTCTTTCAAGGGCTTCTCCAAGGGAGCTTTCATCCCAGGCACCCTCGTATAACCGATCGTTGATATAGAAGGTAGGCGCCATTAAAGCACCGCTTTCCTGTGCGCCATGAATATCTTCTTCCACGCGCTTGCGGGCAATATCCATTTGTGGATTGTCCACAGCGTCGGGCATGGGTAAATTGAAATCGCGGGCGATTTTTTCGATATCCACTTCGCCTTTAGATTCCCGGTCCATCAGGGCATTATGTACGTCCCAGAAATTACCGCTTGTTTCGGCGGCATATTCAGCCATTATCGCGGCTTTCTTCGCACGGTCATGGCCCGGAAGTGGTAAATGTCGATAAACATATCGCATCTCGTCACCAAACTCTTCCCTCAGGTTGGATATCACTTCATGCGCTACATGACAAACGCTGGAAAAATAACTCCCGTATTCCACCAGCGTGATCGGCGCCTTCGGATTACCAAGTATGCGATCACTATTTGGGTTGACCGGTTGTTTCAGCTTGGTCGAATCTTTTGGAAAATATTTTTTCTTCGGTTTGTTTGTCTCAGCCATATAATTTGTTTGATGGTTGTTATTCAACCCGCGCACAAACCTCCAGGTTTATGGTATCGGAGACGCAGCGGTGTAAAGCAAATATAGGTGTAGCAAAATAAAAGCTAAATGGCGAGAAAACAGCCATGCAAATCCGTGCAATATCTACAGAAGCATACCCGGTCTGAAAATCCGGGTGTGCTTTTAAGTCAATGTCGAAATAGTATAATACGATGCGCTGGATTACTCCGAAAGCCAGAATGAAATATTATATTCGGTTTCGGCGAGATAACCATGTTTGCCAAATACGACTGTTTTGGAAGTTTCAGGTGTGCCACTGTCGTGACGATAGTCGAGTAACAGGGTTTTATTGCCGTGAACAGCTTTAACGGTGTATTTTCCAATCGGAATATCTTTCGCCATAAACGTGCCGGCTACATCTTCAATGGTACGCTCGATCGCTACAGCAGGAGTGCCATCAATTAATGTTTCACCAGGATAAGGAGTGAATACCAGATTGACTTCTTCCATCGGAACGCTTACACCAAAGGCGTACACATCTACATGGGCACCGTAGTATCCACCGTTGCGCTGGCCATGAAGTTTCCAGACAAAATTCCTGGCGGCATTCTGTGAGGAATTGAAGGGGTCAGTTTTATCAACTGCCAGGTCAAATACATAAGTCTGTCCCCATGCGGTTTTGCTGATCTGCGCTTTTGCGGTCCAGGATCCGGCTGGATTGGATGGAATATTAATCTTGTATTGGCCTGATGCATCAGAAACACTATTCACATGCGTATCGTACCAAACGGTATGTTCGGCGATGATCGTGGCGCCAGAGACCGCGTTTCCTTTTGAATCGGTTACTTTTCCACTTACAAAGCCGGCTTTGCCTGATGTTTGATGTGTATCGTTGCTGTCCTTCGAGCAACTGCTGAAAACGCCGGCTAACATAAGCAGGCTGAGTAATGAGCTGATCATAAATTTCATTGCAATGAGATAAGGTTTAATTTTTTAAATGCAAGGCAAATTTGCAGCGCAAGAAATGCGAAAGCAATGAGGATTGTTTTGAATTGAGTAAATCAAAGGATAAAATGTCAACCTAATAAAATCTCAATTAGGAATCTTTCTTGTCTGGAATAATTTTTTTGAATGTTATCAAGGCTTTGACCATCGCGTCTTATATGGCTTACACTCGTACAGGGGCTTTTTTTATTTTCGTAACTCCTGTGTACTTTTTTTCATCGGTGTCCATGGATGCTGGAACTCCCGTTCCGGCCAGCAAGAACGGAACGGAGTTCCGTTTTACCAGCTATTCGTACCGCTCGCTTAACCCTTAGCATTTAGACGGCTTAATCCCTACTTATCCTGATGCCATTTTCTTAGGCCAACGTTTCCCCCGACAGCAATGATTAGAAATCCTTTGCTGGCCGTTGATCAAATGAAGCGATGAGATTAGGAATCAAGGCGCGCATAGCAGACACTGAAATGAGGCCAGCAGTGGAGAATGTTTTCTTAATTCTTCCCGGCGAATGCTGTGCTGTCAAAATAAATATCCCTTGCCTGGCCGCTTTTGGTGCGGATACTGACAATATGAAAATTCCTTCCGTTCTGCGTGGCTTGTTTTCGCCTGATCAATGAATAACCGGGATAATTATTGGAAAGCCACCTGTATTCTTCATCAAGCCCTGCACGCTCGGTTGTAACCTTTATAACGACAGGATTACTGAAAGAGGTGCCGCCTCTTAACCTATCGGTACGTGAGATCTTTGGCGCGGGTTCCTTTGCGGGTGTTTTTTTCGGAGAAGAACAGGCAATGAAAACTGTTGAAATAATTGTAAAAAAAATAATTCGAAACTTCATAAGCTATCAACATTCAAACAAGATGCCACAATATAGGGATCAATGCGTGAATGAGAGGACTTAGAAACAGATTTTAGCTTTCTACAAACCACTCACCCAGAAAAACAGTTTTTAACGCGGAAGCATAGAGTTGCACCTGGCGATAATAATATGCCTGAACCTCTTTATTATAATCCTGCGGACGCTTACTACCCGGAAATTCCATCGTAAGGATGCGAATCGCATCACGGCTTTGTGCCGGGTCGGCTTCATCGCAGACAGCTGTAGAGGCCCAGGTACCCAGGGAAACGCCACCGCCGCGATGACCGGGCATAGGTGAGCCCGAAAAATTTCTTTTCTGAGGCATACCTGCTGCCGCGGCAGGTGGATCTTTATAATAAAGGGCTGTAGGTTTTTTATCTAAATTATTTCCGGGGATATAACCGCCTTCATCCTGGATGGTTTTTGCAATGGTCACTGCCAGGCTGCTGTCGCTTTCATAACCCAGCGCCATGCCATTGTGATCGGTGCGCGGATCGGCAAAGACACCCGCATTTTCCCGGTTGCGAATGGCATGCAGGTTTACGATCCGCTGCGGACGATAATAGGTGATCAGTTCGAGTAGGAGTGCATTTTCAGTTTCAATTTTTCTGCCTGCATGGTCCAGGCATTGATACTCATCGAAAGGTTTTCCGGGCGTTGGCATCTGGCGGTTTGGATCCACGGCTCCCTTGTAGCTGTAGCGGCCAATATTTTCAACTCCTCCGATCAACTGCGGTTTTTGCCTCGCCTGTTCGGCGTTATCGGGAAACAGCGAAGGAATGATGATGACGTTGTAGAAAATGCTGTCGCTATTTTGCAGTTGTCGCATCAGTTCACTCGCCACTTCGATCGACGAGAGTTCCGATCCATGCATGCCACCTATGACCAGCGCGTTCCTGTTGCTTGCACCCGGGAAGAAAAAAGCAGTAATATCCCGTCCCTGCTTTGAATGTCCCAATACAAAGCTGGCTGCTTTGCGTTCGCTCAGGATTTTGCTTAGCTGCTCCGGGTATGAAGCAACAGGTTTTACTTCAACACTATTTATCGCTACACTTTCGATTATGTGATTTTTTTCCCAGCCACGGGTTGCTGCTGTAAAAACCGGTAAAACGAGCATAAGAAGTATGATGGTTCTGAGTTGCATGGCCTTTCTGAATTGTTGCTGCCAGTTAAGGAATAAGAATGCCTGTTTGTATCCCGTTTCCCCGTGATTTTTTAGAGCTTTATAAATTCCACCCTGCGGTTCAATACTTTCCCCTCTTTCGATTTATTGTCGGCGATGGGTTGTGTTTCACCCTTTCCTTCTGATTCCAGTCGACCGGCATCTATACCAAATTCATTGATCAGCAAATCTTTTACGGCCTGGGCTCTTTTTTTCGACAGCTCCATATTCGCATTATCATCGCCATCGCTGCTGGTATGACCCACAACCTTCACACGGATGGATCCGTTTTCTTTCAATACAGAAGCGATATCCTTTACCACCGCGTAAGATTCGGGCTTGATGACTGCGGATTGAAAATCGAAGAGGATACCTGTAGTAGAGAACTTGCCTTCTTCCACTAGTTTATGTCTTGTGTCCGGTTTGCCGGTTGCTACTTTGATATTGCTGATATAGATCGCATATTGGTTTTCGGCATAGTTGGTACTTCCCACCTGGAAATAGATCTGGTTCATGATGACACCAAGGGGCACTGCTTTGGGTGCATCAAATAACTTTTCTTCGTTGATCCAGAGACGATACCTTTCTTTTTGCACCTGGATTGCAATATGCACAGGTTTGCCATAATAGTCCTGGAGAGGTTCGTAGGCTTTTGGATCACCGGAATAATGCGGGTTACCCTTCACAAATGAATTGACCCTGGCTTTCGAAGATTTGACTTCGGCCGGCATGATGGTAGTTACAACCGAGGCATATTTCTTATTTCCTTTCAGGAAAGCGTTGTCGGTGGTGGGTTCCCCATTAGTAGAAAACAATCCTACATAAAATTCGGGGAACATCCAGCCGGTATTTTTCAATTGTAGTATCAGGTCAAATTCGACAGTATAGTTTTCACCAAATTCTTTCTGGTTGGAGGAGAGATAAACAAACGGCTTGTGGAGGCGAAGCCAGTTACCGGGGTATTTATCAAGTGTGGTAACTTCACCACTGCCGCTGGTATTCCAGTTGGTGGGAAGTTCCGCCAAAGCCTCTCCCTCGAAATTGTCATAG
Source organism: Bacteroidota bacterium (assembly GCA_023411775.1). Lineage (GTDB taxonomy): Bacteria > Bacteroidota > Bacteroidia > Chitinophagales > Chitinophagaceae > Terrimonas_B. The sequence goes on from JAEYOL010000015.1 coordinate 25,764, forward strand.
TAGAGGATCTGGTCACCCGGTATAAAATCATATTTTTTAAAGCTCTTTGGAGCGTTATCTACAGGGTGTTCGGCTGGGGTGGATTTGTTTTCTGAAGATGCAGGTTCTGATGCTGGTGCGGAGGCGGTGGTTTTCTTACCCTCGATCTCGTCCAGCGATTTGTCGATCTCTTTATCAATTTTGTTATCAACACGTTGTTTGGCCTTGTTTTTTACCTTGTTCATGAGACCGCCAAGTTGTGCCTCTACGGTAAATGGAAGCACGGCAATCAGAAGTGCGACCAGGATCTTTCTGTTCATAGCGATGAAGTTTAATTGTTCGGGTAAAACTATAGATGGCAGCTTCCGCGGCGAACAGGATCGTGCTCGAATTGAATAAAATGGATGTTGAAATGAAGAAAATGAAACAGGAGGTTATTGGTGCCGGTAAATTTTTTCCATTTCCATGGTAATTATGGTTTTTTTTAAAACGGATTCGTTTGTATTTATCCAGGAGAAGATCGTTTATGCCTAAGTACGGGATTGCTGGCATAAAGCGTCCCGATGGGACGTGGGTGTCTTTGGTTTAAATATTTTTTACCCTTAAGTGGTTTTGATGGGACTCGGGTAACTTTGGTTTGGATATTTTCTACCCACAAGGCGTTCCGATCGGACGCGGGTAACATTGGTTTAGATATTTTCTACCCACAAGGCGTCTCGGTGGGACGCGGGTGTCTTTGGTTTGGATATTTTCTACCAATAAAGCGTCCCGATGGGACGCGGGTGTCCCTGGTTTTAATGTTCGCTACTCATACAGTGTTCCGATGGAGCGATGGTGTTTCGGGTACGAATGATTTTCTACCCATAAAGCATCTAGATAGGTCACAGGAGTATCGGTTTGAATATTTTTTTCTCTTACACCGTCCCGATGGGGCGAAGACGACTAATTGGATCGAATCTCCGGAACCAACCGACGAATTATGGGCTGGATTCCATGAGCAAACGAATTCCCGTCCCATCGGGACGGTTTATGGGTAGAATCACAATGGGCATCAGGAACCCCGTCCTGTAGGGACGGTTTATGCAATGTCTGGCCTTGGGAAATGTATTAAAATAAGAAAGCTAATTTTTACTTCAATGAATTCACGACATTTTGTGGATGACCATTTATGAATGCAACCAGGTTTTCATATGATGCTTTCATCAATCGCGATCTTGCTTCTGCTGTGGCCCAGGCTATATGAGGGGTAATAAGACAATTTTTAGCCTTAATAAGCGGATTATCTAAAGGTGGCGGCTCGATAGATAATACATCAACCCCCGCCCCGGCAATCCACCCATTATTTAGCGCTTCTGCCAAATCCTTTTCATTTACCAACGGGCCGCGGCTTGTATTGATCAAAAACGCGGATGGTTTCATCAATTGAAGCGTTGTTTTGTTGATAAACCCCTTATTCTTTTCTGTCAGTGGACAATTAATACTGACTACATCGCTTTCCCTGAGTAATTCATCCAGCACGACCTGCCTGGCGCCATATATCTCATCTTTTCGGCTGGGGTTGTAAAAGATAATAATCATTTCAAAGGCACGGCCAATGCGAGCTACACTTTGACCGATCTGGCCGAATCCAATAATACCAAGGGTTTTGCCGGCTAATTCAATCTGTGGTGTTACCTGGTAGGAAAAATCCGGGCTGGCTGACCATTGTCCCGCTTTTACCGATGCTGCATGTTCTGAGACATTTTGCACCATATGTAGCAGCAGCGAAAAGACCAGTTGTGAAACGGAATCTTTACTATAAGCAGGAACATTGGACACGATAATGCCTGCGCCTGAAGCGGCTTCGAGATCGATGACATTAAATCCGGTCGCCAAAACGCCAATATATTTCAGCTCGGGAAGTTGCGCTATTATAGTTTTCGGAAGAGCAACCTTATTAGTAAGGACGGCTGTTGCCTCTTTTGCCCTTTCTATTATTTTATCAGGCGGAGTCCGGTCGTATACCTCGAAATCACCCAGATGTTTGAATCTGTCCCAGTTTAGGTCTCCGGGATTTAGAGTATATCCATCCAGAACAACAATTTTCATACGTTGGCTATTTAAGGTAGTAATGAGCTAATAATTTGCCGAAAAACGAATTTGCGTGATTGCCAATAGTATTGATATTTCAGGCCAAATTTTAATACCCGGCATATTATATTTAAATATAGTAAGCCCGGAGGAACTTTTTTCCGTCTACGAGTTTTTGACGTAAGTTTATCATTTAAGAAATAAAACATCCCGATTTATGAGCAACATCAACTGGCAGGGCGTTTACCCGGCCATGCTTACCCCTTTCACAGCCGACGACAAAATTGACTTTGCATTTTTAGAGAAGAATATATCGGCCCAACTGAATGCAGGTTCCGAGGGACTGATCTTTGCTGGCTCGCTGGGCGAAGCCAGCACGCTGGAACAGGAGGAAAAGATCCAATTGATCGTATATGCTACTGAGCTGGTGAAAGGAAAAGTACCGGTTGTACTGACGATTGCTGAACAGGCAACACGTGCTGCCGTCAAGCTTGCGGAGCAGGCGGAAAAGAATGGCGCTTCCGGTTTGATGGTCCTGCCTCCAATGCGTTATAAATCTGATGACCGCGAAACCGTAGAGTATTTCAAAACAATTGCAGGCAGCACTTCGCTTCCGATCATGGTGTACAACAATCCCGTTGATTATAAAATCGAAGTCACGCCTGCTATGTTCGATCAACTGGCTAAAATTCCCACAATAGAATCTGTAAAGGAATCGACGCGGGATGTGACCAATATTGTAAGGATGCGTAATCG
>JAEYOL010000092.1 GCA_023411775.1 Bacteroidota bacterium
CAATTACTACCAGGTACTGGTACAACGCCAGCAGGTTGGTGTACTGGACTCCACAATTCAAAACTCCAAAAAGATACATCGTGTACTGAAAGGGCAATATGAAAACGGGCTGGCAAAAAAAATTGACCTGGACCGTATTGCCGTGAATATCTCAAACCTGGAAAGCCAGCGCCAGCAATTGATGAATAGCGTTACGCTGCTTGAAAACCAGTTGAAGTTCTTCATGGGTATGCCGATCCATACACCGATCAGTATTTCCCAGGATGAAATCAGCTCCATCCAGCCACAGGCGGTAGCCATGGGTGAAACCATCAACGTGGAAGACCGTACTAAACTGAAAGTGCTAAAGCAACAGGAAAACCTGCTGCACTACCAACAGGAAGCTTACAAAAGTGAATACTATCCCAGTCTGTCCCTTTCGAGTAGCTATAACTACCAGGGGATAGGCAACAAACTGCCTGTGTTCAAAGGACAGAGCAGTGGTGTCAACTGGTTTGACGCGGCTTCTATCAGTTTAAATCTGCGTATCCCCATTTTCAATGGCGGCGCTACAAAGGCAAGGATTAAACAATCGGCCATCAGCATGAAGAAACTGAATGAAGATATTGAAAACACTTCTCTGGCACTGAACCTGGCTTATGAAAATGCGAAAACACAGATCAACAATAGCATAATCACCCTGAATGCCCAGCAAAAGAACGTGGAACTGGCGAAAGAAGTTTTTGCCAACACGCAAAACAACTACAATAATGGCCTGGCCACGTTAACCGACCTGTTGAATGCGGAAACTTCGCTCACGGAAGCGAACAACAATTATTCATCAGCCCTGCTGAACTATCGTGTAGCGGAAATTCAATTGATAAAAAGCCGCGGCCAGTTAAAATCATTAATCAACTAAAATACCTAAACATACAATGAGAAAGAAAAAAATAGTAAGAACAGCCATCACTGTTTGTGTACTGGCAGGTTTATTTGTCCTGATCGGATCTGTACTGGCCAGCAACAAGAAAAAGAACGCTGAAAAAACAGCCGTAGTTGCACAAACAGCGAATGGAAATGTAGCGGTAAGGACCAGTTCGGTAGCCAAACAATCCGTTGCGCTTGAATTTTCTGCCAATGGGAATTTTGCACCCGGGCAAGAACTGAAATTCGCCGCGGAAAACTCAGGCCGTGTAGTAAGCGTACTGGCCAAAGAGGGAGACTATGTTCGAAAAGGCCAGACCCTGGCGATCATCAAAACCGATGTGTTGAGCATTGATGTTGAAACGGCAGAAGCAGCTTATCAAAACGCCCTGCGTGATAAGCATCGTTATGAAAACGCTTTCAAAACCGGTGGTGTTACACAGCAACAACTTGACCAGGCCGTATTATCACTTGAAAATGCGCAGGCCAGGCTGTCACAGGCAAAGATCCGGGTGAGTGATGCCAATATCAAATCTTCTATCAATGGTATCGTCAACAAACGCTATATCGAACCAGGTGCGGTGGTAAGCCCGGGTACACAGCTTTTTGAACTGGTAGATGTATCACGTCTCAAACTGGCTATCACGGTAAATGAAAACCAGGTGGCTAACCTTAAAAAAGGAGACTCAGTAAATGTAAAAGCCAGTGTATTTCCCGACAGGAAATATGAGGGTACAATTTCCTTTATCGCGCCTAAGGCGGATGCAGCACTGAACTTCCCCGTTGAAATTGAAATTGCCAGCAATCCCGGCAACGAATTGAAAGCGGGTATGTATGGCACTGCCTTCTTCACACCGGGCAATACCACACCGGTGATCACTATCCCCCGTACCGCGTTTGCCGGTAGCGTAAGCACTAATAAAGTGTTTATCGCGGAAAAGGATTCAGTGGCCAGGCTACGCGATGTGATCGCAGGTCGGGTGTTTGGCGACCAGGTCGAGATCCTGCAGGGATTAACAGAAGGTGAGACCATCATCACCAGTGGCCAGGTGAACCTTGCAGATGGAAGTAAAATTTCTGTGATCAAATAAAGCCAAGAGGCAAACAAAATATTTACAGATGAAATTAGCAGAAATATCTATCAAACGCCCCACCCTTGTCATTGTACTTTTTATAGTACTGATCCTGGGTGGATTGCTGAGCTATTCTTCGCTGAATTATGAGCTCCTGCCCAAATTCAGTCCTTCCGTTGTGTCCGTAACGACGGTCTATCCCGGTGCTTCACCGAGTGAAGTGGAAAATACGGTTTCGAAAAAAATCGAAGACGCCTTGTCTTCGATGGAAAATATCAAGAAGATCGATACCAGGTCTTTTGAAAGCATGTCGTCGGTCATTATTACCCTGAACAGCGGTACCGATGTGGACTATTCGTTGAATGACGCGCAGAGAAAGATCAACGCTATATTAAAAGACCTGCCGGAAGATATCGATCCTCCTTCCCTGAATAAATTCTCACTGGATGATCTTCCCATCATGACGATGTCGGCATCAGCCAATATGGATGAAGCGGCATTCTTTGACCTGATGGACAAGCGCATCTCGCCCATTTTGTCAAGGGTGGAAGGCGTGGCACAGATCAACCTGATCGGTGGACAGGAAAGAGAGATTCAGGTTAGTATTGATGCCGACAGGCTGGAAGGTTATGGTCTTTCCCTATTACAGGTCCAAAATGCCATTCTTTCATCCAACCTGGATTTTCCTACAGGTAGCGTGCAGACAACAGAACAGGATGTGTTGATCCGCCTGGCTGGAAAATATAAAACGGTAGAGGAGTTGAGGGAGTTGGTGATCGCCAATCAAAACGGAGTACAGATCAGGCTAAAAGACCTGGCCGATGTGCAGGATGCGCAAAAAGACGTGGAAAAACTGGCCCGTGTAAACCAGCAAAGCGCGATCGCGGTACAGGTACTCAAACAATCGGATGCCAATGCGGTGGGTGTAAGTGAACAGATCCGTGCAACGATAGAAAAACTTCATAAAGACTACGCAGCACAGGGGCTGGATATCAAAGTGGCGAATGACAGTTCAATATACACGCTTCAGTCTGCCAATGCGGTGATCTTCGACCTTATGCTGGCGATCCTGCTGGTAGCCCTGGTGATGTTATTCTTCCTTCACAGTGTTCGTAACGCCCTTATCGTTATGGTGGCCATCCCCGCTTCGCTGATCGCCACTTTTATCGGGATGGCATTACTGGGTTATTCTCTTAACCTGATGTCTTTGCTGGCGCTCTCGCTGGTGGTAGGCATACTCGTGGATGATGCGATCGTGGTACTTGAAAATATTTACCGGCATATGGAGATGGGTAAAAACCGCGTGCGTGCGGCTTACGATGCGACAAAAGAAATCGGTTTTACCGTAACATCTATTACCCTGGTGATCGTGGTGGTGTTTGTTCCCATCGCACTAAGTACAGGTCTCGCAGCGGATATCATCAAACAGTTCTGTGTGACGGTATCGATCGCTACTTTATTATCGCTGCTTTCTTCTTTCACCATTGTGCCCTGGTTATCGTCGAGATTTGGGAAGCTGGAAAAGATTACCAACAAAACATTCTTTGGCAGGATCATCATTGGTTTTGAAAATGGGTTAAAACGTTTTACAAACTGGGTGACTTCGATACTGAAATGGTCGCTTAATCATAAAAAAACAACCCTTGCAGCTGTGTTCACCATGCTGATCGCATCATTCTACCTGCTCGGAGCCGGTTATATTGGTGCAGAGTTTTTTGCAAAGAGTGACCGTGGTGAGTTCCTGGTACAAATAGAAATGCCAAAGGACGCGTCGATCGAACAGACAAATGCCATGACGCAAAAAGCTGAATAATACCTGAAGACAAAGAAAGAAGTAACCAAACTGTTCGCGACAGTAGGTCAATCCAGCGAAGGCATGGGTGCTTCACGGGCAACTGCCTACAAGTCGGAGATCAACGTACAATTGGTAGAGAAAAAAGACCGCGAAGATGAAGCCAATATCTATGCAGCGAAAATAAAAAATGAATTACAGCCCCTGCTGGTTGGTGCTAAAGTAAAAACCGTTCCGGTGAGTATCCTGGGTTCAGCCGAGCAGGCACCGCTTGCGTTGATCGTCACAGGTCCTGAACTGGATAGCGTGATGAGCTTTGCCAAAGCGGCTATGAACGAGCTGAAAGACATCCAGGGTGCCACGGAAATGAAACTTTCTGTTGAAGCCGGTAACCCCGAGATCAATGTACAGGTCGATCGCGATAAGATGGCCTCACTTGGATTGTCGATGTCGACCGTGGGTGCCACCATGCAGACCGCATTTAGTGGTAACACGGATGGCAAGTTTCGCCAGGGTGAGTATGAATATGACATCAATATCCGTTATGCCAGTTTCGATCGTCGCAGTATTAATGACGTAAGCAATCTTTTATTTGTAAATGATAAAGGCGAACAGATCCGTTTATCCCAGTTTGCAAATATCAGGGAGAGTTCGGGTCCCAGCCAGTTGGAAAGAAGAGACAAGAGCACTTCGGTAACGGTGCAGGCGCAAACTGTTGGTCGTCCAACAGGTACTGTAGCAGCCGAGTGGCAGGCCGCATTTGATAAGTTACCCAAACCCACTGGTGTTGGTTATGTATGGAGTGGCGATATGGAAAACCAGAGTGAAGGTTTTGGATCGCTGGGTATTGCGTTGATCGCTGCGGTTGTATTGGTGTACCTGATCATGGTGGCATTGTATAATAGTTTTGTATACCCGTTTGTGGTATTATTTTCTATTCCGCTTTCCATCATTGGTGCCCTGCTGGCATTGGCGTTGACCAATAATTCGCTCAACCTTTTTACGATACTTGGATTGATCATGCTTATTGGCCTTGTAGCCAAGAACGCGATCCTGCTGGTGGATTTTACCAACCAGCGTAAGGCAGAAGGGGCCAGTACCTTCCAGGCCCTGGTAGATGCCAACAATGCCCGTTTGCGTCCGATCCTTATGACTACCATTGCGATGGTGATCGGTATGTTACCGATCGCCCTTGCATCGGGTGCCGGTGCCGAATGGAAGAATGGGCTGGCATGGGTCATCATCGGTGGCCTGATCAGTTCCCTGTTCCTGACACTTGTGGTGGTACCGGTGATGTATTCAATCTTTGATAAGTTGATAGTAAAATTTCGCCGGGGCAAAAACGAACAGCCCATCACCGAATTGATGACGGCAAAGTACCAGCTGGCAACGCATGAAACGGAACCAGCAACACATTAGTAAGA
>JAEYOL010000117.1 GCA_023411775.1 Bacteroidota bacterium
ATGACCGTTTTGCCCTCGACAGCGATACGACTTATGGTTACAGCAATCGTAATTTTTCTGTAAAATGGGTGCATAAGTTTAGCAATCGCCTGAATCTCGCGTTCACCACCGGTTATGATGGTTACCGGTACAAAGTATTTCGTGAAGAAGATAAAGAAACGGCTTTCAAGTTACAGTTTGGAATTCGTCAATTGCATGGCAAAGCTGATTTTGTGTACTACCTGAGCCAGCAACATGGATTTGATTTTGGTTTAAGCAGTATTCATTACAGGTTGCAACCCGGATCCTATACGCCATTTGACAACAACTCGATAATTGTACCCGATGTTGTAGAAGATGAGCAGGCGTTGGAAAGTGCTGCCTACCTGACCCATCGCTTCAATCCAACCAACAGGCTGGCTATTAGTACGGGTATTCGTTTTTCCATGTTCAACTACCTCGGGCCGCAGACGATCAATTATTATGCGGAGGGTTTGCCCAAGACCGAAGTAAACCTGTTGGAGACCAGGAATCACAAGAAAGGAGAGTTTATAAAGAACTATATGGGACCAGAGTACAGGTTATCCGTACGCTATGCATTCACCCAAAGTTTTTCCGCCAAAGCAGCATACAATTCGCAACGGCAATATATTCATATGTTGTCTAACACCACCGCTATCGCACCTACGGATATCTGGAAACTGAGCGATCCAAATATAAAACCGCAGGAAGGCGACCAGGTATCATTTGGGTTGTATAAGAATTTCAAATCGAATACCATCGAAACTTCGGTGGAGGTGTATTATAAGCGTATTGAGAATTACCTTGATTACAAACCTGGCGCGAAACTCCTGTTAAACCACACGATTGAAACAGATGTGATCAATACAAAAGGCAAGGCTTATGGCATGGAGCTATTGATCAAGAAACCAGGGGGTAAGGTCAACGGCTGGATCAGCTATACTTATTCAAGGATCAAGTTAAAAACAAATCAGGATGACCCGGATTTCCAGGTCAACAAAGGCGAATATTATCCTGCCAACTACGACAAGCCGCATGATGTGACCCTGGCCGGTAACTTCAGGGTAAATCACCGCTTTAGCGTGTCGGTGAATTCAACCTATAGCACCGGTCGTCCCATCACCCTGCCGATCGGAAGATATTATTATGCCGGCTCGGAGCGTGTACTTTATTCAGAACGTAATTCACACCGCATCCCGGATTATATAAGAACTGATTTTTCACTGAATATAGACGGTAATCATAAGGTGAACCAAAAGACACATAACTCCTGGACGGTGGGTGTATACAACCTGCTTGGTCGTAAGAACCCTTATTCAGTTTATTTTACTTCACAGAATGGTCGTGTGAAAGGATATAAGTTTTCGATATTCGGAAGCATGCTGCCTTTTGTGAATTTCAACATCCGGTTTTAAAAATTTAGATTAAAAGAAGACTAATGATTCGTTTACAATTTATACTAGCCTGCCTGATCATTATCGTTGGCGTCGGTTGCAAGGAAGTTTATAAACCAGATATCATTTCTGCGAGTGATAACTTCCTGGTGGTAGAAGGTGTTTTGAATGCAGGTACTGGCCCCACCGAACTTCGGTTGACGCGTACATTTAAACTCGACGACAGCGCGAGACTGCGTGGGGAACTCAATGCAGTTGTGGTAGTGGAAGGGAAGGACAATTCGGTTAAGCCACTCACAAGTACGGGCAACGGATTTTATGCATCACCCGGGTTAAACCTGACGATCAACCAGGAGTATCGTGTAAGAATTAATACCAGCGATGGTAAGGAATATGTATCTGATTATGTTGTAGCAACCCAAACACCAGCAATCGACAGCCTTGGCTGGACGCGTAATGAAGATGGGGTAACAATTCATGTGAACACCCATGACCCAACCGGCAATACCCGGTATTATCGTTGGAACTACGACGAAACCTGGGAGATCAGGACATTTTATTTCTCTGAGTTCATGTATATAGACAGTGTTGTTTATCCGCGTACTGTTAGTGATTATGTTAGTACCTGCTGGAAGTATGGGTTTTCCCACCAGATACTGATCGGTTCATCAGCGAGCCTGGGAACTGACAATATTTATCGTGCCAGACTTGGCTTTTTTGCGAATGGAGATGAGAGACTGGCGATCCGGTATAGTGCCCTTGTCCGACAATATGCCCTGGATAAGGCAGGCTACGAGTTTTACGAACTGATGCGAAAGAATACGGAAAGCCTGGGAAGCATTTTCGATGCACAACCTTCGGAGCAAAGAGGGAATTTTCACTGCGTGACAAATCCCGGCGAACTGGTGATCGGTTACCTGTCTGCTGTTACTATTGAGGAGAAAAGAATGTTTATCGCGAGTCACGAATTACCTTTTTGGAGATTTATAGAGGACTGTCCCGAGGTACTCGTGAAAAACGATGTCGATAGTATCCAGGAAGCTTATAACTCCGGGGGGTCTATCTATTCGGCGGTTTACGATAATTTCGGAAATATCTCTCACTATAAAATGGCGAGACAGGTTTGCGTGGAATGCCCGGCAAGAGGGGGCTCACTAATAAAACCTTCCTATTGGTAAGAAAAACCGATCCCTGGCAGATTTAATTTTTTCGTTACAAACAAAGATGATAATGTTTAAGCTCCGTTTATTTTTCCCATTGTTGCCTACTGTTTTGATATGGTGTGCAAATGTATCAGCGCAGGACGAACAAATGAACCGAATCGTCCGCCAGTTTGAAACAAACAGCCGGGATGCTGCAAAAGAGAAAATATACCTGCATACTGATAAAAATTATTACCTGGCAGGTGAGATCGTCTGGTTTAAAGTTTACTATGTTGACGGCGCAACACATCTTCCTTCAGATATTAGCAAGACCGCTTATGTGGAAATTCTTGATCGCACAAAAAAGCCCGTAGCCCAGGCAAAGCTGACGCTCTCAGAATTGGGTGGTGCAGGGTCGTTTTATTTGCCCCTTTCTTTAAATTCAGACAACTATATTTTGAGGGCCTATACGAACTGGATGAAGAACGAAGGCGCACTTGCGTTTTTTGAGAAAAGCATAACCATCGTTAATACGATCAAACCGGTGGAGGCTGGTGCCAGGGTAGATTCTGTTCGTGTAACAGCGGCTTTTTTCCCTGAAGGCGGCAACCTGGTAAGTGGAATAGAAACGAAGCTGGCTTTCAAGGTCGCTGATCAATATGGCAAAGGTCTTGATGCCCGTGGGATCATTGCCGATGATCGCGGTGACACTGTCAGCCATTTTTCTACGCATAAGTTTGGTATCGGCAGTTTTATTTTCAAACCCCAGCCTGACCGTCAGTATGTAGCCACTATTTATTTGCCAGATGGAAAGTCATTTAATCATTCTATTCCTGCCGTATATGCACAGGGATATGTCATGAATATAACTGATAATAAAGACGGACGATTTAAAGTTCGTATCCAGGCCCGGGGGTCCGAGCCGGGTGTGCGCGGCGAGAAAGTTTTTTTGATAGCACATACACGGCAGGTGTTGAAGGTCGCCGAACCTGGATTTATCAATTATGAGTCTGATCTGGTTTTTTATATCGACAAATCAAAACTCGGTGATGGTGTAAGCCATTTCACCCTTTTTAATAAAGATCAACAGCCAGTTTGCGAGCGCCTGGTGTTTAATAATCCCGCTTCAAATTCTATGGTTGGCATATCGAGTGATAAAGCAGAGTACGGGAAACGCCAGAAAGTAGACCTTGCGATCAAACCCGGGCAATCAAATATCGCTGCCAATAATTTTTCTGTTTCCGTATTCCAGGTTGATTCATTGCAAAGTTCGGATGACGATATCGCAAGTTATTTATGGCTTAGCTCAGACCTTCGCGGTTTTGTGGAGTCGCCGGGGTATTATTTTTCCGGTGAAGATAAAACCGGCGAAGCGATTGATGGATTGTTGATGACCCATGGCTGGCGTCGTTTTCGCTGGGAGAAACTACTGCAACCAGCCAGGACCACTACACCCTTGTTTTTACCTGAATATGGCGGACACCTGGTAGCTGTAAAGATAACGGAAGCGAATTCGGGAAAACCTGCTGCTAATACTAGTTGTTTGCTTTCATATCCCACCAGCCCTTTTGGTTTATCTGCTGCCAGGACAAACAGCGAAGGCATCGCTTATTTCAATGCACGCGATTATTATGGTCCGGGCGAGATCATTCCCCAGGTTCCTGGTGCGGCGCCCGGCACTTACCGTATAGACATTCTAACGCCATTTTCAGAGGAGTCTTATAATAACCAACTACCATCGCTCCGGCTTTCACGGGAGCACCAGCAGAAACTGACAGGCAAAAGCATCGCCATGCAAACACAGAATGTGTATGTTGTTGATAGTATCCGTCGTTTCCAGCCACCTGCATTAAACGATACAATGCCGTTTTTTGGTAAAGCTGAATTTAGCTATCGTCTCGACGATTATAAGCGATTCACCACGATGGAGGAAGTATTGCGGGAATATGTTGCTCCGATTAATGTAACACTGCGAAATGGCAAGCTTTATATGACCATCTACGATGAAGTAACTAGAACGGTTTATAATGATCAGATGCTGGTGATGGTGGATGGCGTACCTTTTACAGACCCGAATAAGATTTTTGACTATGATCCGTTGAAAGTTAAAAAGCTCGATATTGTCCCCAGGCGATACCTGGTAGGAACCCTCAATTATAGGGGAGTAGCCAGTTTTGAAACCTACCAGGGAAAATTTGATGGCTTCGAGTTAACACCGGGTCTGATTGCAGTAGATTATGAAGGGCTGCAACTACAACGGGAGTTTTACTCACCTTCTTATGAGTCCGATAATGAGCGTTCAAAGCGGATTCCAGACCTGCGCAGTACATTGTACTGGTCTCCCTGGCTCACACCCGGGAAGAATGGTGTACAGTTTTACACATCAGATCAAAGTGGAGAATTCAAAGTCGTATTGCAGGGAATCGGTAGCAACGGACAACCGGTGTTTGCGATCCATTCATTTACAGTAAAATAATTGCCGATCCAGGTTAGCTTTCCATTGCGGCCAATTCTGGCATAACTATTTCATGTATAAATGAAAATGATAGTTATGACCATCCGTATAAAAGTTTTAACTGTACTGGCCATCCTATTTACATCCTGTAATGACGAAGCCGCAACTTCGGAAAATGGCGCTATTCAGGATACTACCAAAGCGGTAGAGTTTGCAAAAACTGATACAGTTCCTACAGGTTGTTTTACACAGATCAATGGGAAGGACACAGCAAGCCTGCAGCTCGAAGCCAAATCAAACAACGTCAGCGGTTCGCTTTCTTACCGGATCTTCGAAAAAGATCGTAATGATGGCACTGTCCAGGCTGATCTTACTGGCGATATCATCAGGGGCTGGTATCTTTTTAAATCGGAGGGAGTCGTATCCGTACGTGAAGTAGCGTGGAAAATAAATGGCGACGAACTTTTGCCCGCGACTGGTGAACTCACACAAAGAAATGACACGACGCTTTTTGCAAACCCTGATAATTTGAAATTTGATAATAGTCAGCCATTCCGCAAAGTTCCCTGCGTGCTTTAGAATTTGACAATTAAGTTTATCAGTTTAACTCGCCAGCCGGTTCGTGGTCATCATATTTGTCCCGGAGACGTATCATTTCCTGTCGGAGCTTTTGAAATAAACTTTGATGTGCCGCTGAATTGATCAGGTTGTTTAATTCGACAGGATCTTTTTGCAGGTCATAAAGCTGCCACTCGTTTACGGTATAGAAATATATCAGTTTATGGTCGCGACTTCGGATGGCAATATGTGGTAAGACGGTATGATCCCGTACAAATTCGTAGTAGTGATAATAAAGATAGGGACGCTGGAGTTCGGTTTGCTTTCCAGTCAGCAGCGGCGACAGATCTATTCCCTGCATCCAGTCAGGCGTTTTTAACCCCGCCATGCCGAGGATCGTGGGAGCGAAATCGATATTCTGCACCATCGCATCGGTTACTGTTCCAGGTTTGATATGGCCGGGCCACCTGACCAGCAGTGGCGTTTGCATAGAGACATCATAAGCAAAACGTTTATCAAACCACCCGTTCTCACCCAGGTAAAATCCCTGGTCACTGGTATAGATCACGGCGGTGTTCGAACTCATATTTTCTTTGTCGAGATAGTCGAGTAAACGACCGATACTTTCATCAATAGACGCGATGCAGGCCATATAGTCCTGCATATACCATTGGTATTTGTATTTTAAAAGTTCCTTTCCCCTCAGGTTTTTTTCACGAATCAACTTTCCACGTTCGGCGAAGATCTCTTCGTATCTCTTTCTTTGATCTTCCGGCACGCGGTTCATGATTGCATTGTAGTAATTGATCTGCAGGTCAGATGGTTTTAGTTCAGGAATATCCATCAGGTATTGCGGGTCAATTTTCAGATCGCTGCACAATTCCATATCGGGCAGAATGCCCATCGTCTGCCTGGCCCAGGCGGTTCCCCGCCCATTGGTATCAAGGTAAAGACTGGATGGTTCAGGAAAGACTTTGGTGCGAAATTGTTCCAGATATTTCAGTGCAGGGAAAAAGTAGCGGTGTGGCGCTTTATGATGGAAGAATAAAACAAACGGTTTTGATTTATCACGTGTCTCCAGCCAGTTGAGGGCATTATCAGTCAGTACATCGGTAGCATATCCTGCTTCGCGAATCGTATCCCCCGACATTTTAATGATCGGTGTATTAAAATATTGTCCCATGCCGGGCAGAATTTTCCAGTAGTCAAACCCGGACGGATAAGAATGCAGATGCCATTTTCCGATCAGGGCAGTTTGGTAACCTGCTTTCTGCAATACCTTAGGTAAAGTGTTTTTAGAGGAATCAAATGGTGTCCGGTTATCTTTCACCCCGTTTTTATGTGAATGTTGCCCGGTGAGTAAAGTAGCCCTTGCCGGCGAACAAATGGAATTGCCCACAAAAGCCTTATTGAATTTTATCCCTTCCCGCGCCAGCCTGTCTATATGCGGTGTTTGAATGAATTGTGGATTATAAGCGCTGATCGCGTCGTTGTCATGATCGTCGCTCATGATATAGATAATATTGGGTTTTTGCTGTGCGAATCCGTTGACCGCAAATAACAAAACAATAAAGACTAACCGCATAGTGTTGAGAATGAGAGTTTATGTGTTAAAGATATGGGATTTGGAAAATTAGGCGCGTTTCTTAGGAAAAGTAAAATACCCCTTCGGTCCGCGTATATGCCCGCGAGCCGAATGTCCGCTGTCAGTATAAAACTCTTCAAATAAAGCGGGATAACTACAGGATATTTCCCCTTGTACAATTTGCATTCACCTATTACTTTCAAATGAGATATTACCATTTGTAAACCGGTTGGTACCGGAAAAACAAAATGTTATGAGCACCATTCAATCCTTTATCCTTACCCTGCTTCTGTTGTTTTCACTTCATGCCACCAGCCAGGTGAAATACAGTAAGATCAGGATCAGGCTTCCTGAAAGCGAAGCAGAACGCCAGTCTGTGATCAATCTCATGGAAGCTGACCATTTCAATTCCACCACTGAAGGAATACTTGCTGAGATCAGCGAACATGCAATAGCCAAATTGCGGGCGGCAGGACATCATGTCGAAATAATGGTGGAAGACGTGACGAAACATTTCCAGGAGCAAAGCAAGTTATTTTTTGAACAGGCTCGTAGCGGTAATCGTGTTGCCTACGAGACATCGGGTCAGACGATAAAGGATTTTATCAGTACACCTTCTTTTTTTTCAACCAACGGTCTGCCACCCGGTAGCATGGGTGGATACTATACTTTTTCGCAAATGAATAACAAGATGGATGAACTGGTAACCGCATTTCCTAACCTTGTTCAAAAGACTTCGATAGGTTTGTCTGTGGAAGGCAGGAATATCTGGTGTATAAAAATTTCCGACAACGTAACAAGTGATGAAGAAGAACCAGAGGTGCTTTATCTCGGGCTGCAACATGCGAGAGAAGCGATCACAGGTACCAGCCTGATATTTTTTGCGCAATACCTTGCGCAGAATTATGGCGTCATTCAGTCAGTGACAGAGCTTGTCAACAACCGTGAGATATTCATCGTTCCCTGCGTGAATCCTGATGGCTATGTGTACAACCAGACGAATAACCCGAGCGGTGGTGGTATGCAACGAAAGAATCGCAGGAATGTAGGTTCGGATATATCGGGGCAAAAAGGTGTAGACCTGAATCGTAACTATGGTGTAGACTGGAATGATTGTGCAGGTGCATCCTCGAGTTGTGGGTCTGATGTTCCTTCTTATGAGACTTATTGGGGTTCGGGTGCATTTTCCGAACCCGAAACACAGGCCATCAGGGATTTTTGCTATTCAAGAAATTTTGTGGCAGCATTTGATCAGCATTGC
Organism: Bacteroidota bacterium; assembly: GCA_023411775.1. Taxonomy (GTDB): domain Bacteria; phylum Bacteroidota; class Bacteroidia; order Chitinophagales; family Chitinophagaceae; genus Terrimonas_B. Next base: position 8,396 of record JAEYOL010000117.1, read on the forward strand.
TCAGGCCCCTATTACTCTCTGCCATTTGGTAGAAGAAGTTATCATACCATGCCTACGCTCGACCGGCATTTCTATACTTTCATTCCAGCCTTAATGGGAAAATATAATGGACACCGGGCGGGTGATAGCTACGCAACAGTACAATACGAAGTGGCCGGCGGTGCAAAAGATTGGTGGCTACTGGGTGATATCGAATCATATCCTGGTGAGCCGAATAAAAAGGGTAAAGTCTATGGTATGACTGGCGAGGCCGGCGGCGGAGGATTCTGGGCGCCCAGTTCACAGATCATTGAGCTATGTAAGAATCTCTGCTTTCAGAATATGCAGTTGGCTTTTGCTGCAGGTTCGTATGTCGACCTGCAGGATCTCAATGACATTGCAGTAAGTAGCACCGATTCAGTAATGCGTTTTAATATCCAGCGCATCGGTATCGGCGATGAACCGGTCATCGTCAACCTGATCCCTTTACAGAATATCGGTTCCACCAAAGCGGATACGATTAATAGTCTTCCGGTGTATTATGATACTTATTCAGGTTCGGTACCAGTTACATTTCCGCCAGGCTTAGGGAATGGCCAAAGAATAAAATTTGTCTGGCGGGTGCAAACAGGCGGTATTACGATATATGATACGGTTACCAAGATATATAACCCGGTTACGCTTTTTTCTGACGATATGGAAACCGGCACAGTGAGTACCAATTGGGAAGTATCGAGCGGGTGGGGTTATATTTCTTCAAGTGGTTTCAACTCATCACGCGCACTCACCGAATCACCATCGGGCAATTATACCAGCAGCAGTACCAGGATTGCTGCTACAAAAAATCCACTCGACCTGTCAAATGCAACAACCGCTTATATCAGTTTCTGGACCAGGCATAGGGCAGAGAATTTCAGGGATATCCTTCGCCTGCAGATATCTACCAATAGCACCGACGGCATGAATGGAAACTGGACCAACCTGGTGGGTAGAAATACCGTGCAGGAAAGCAACACTACAAACCAGGGCCGACTGGGAGGAATGCCGGCATTAACGGGGATCAGGGAGAACTGGACCCGGGAATTGATCGAAATACCAGCCAGTTTCTATAGTAGCAGCAACGTTCGTTTCCGTTTTGAATTTAGTTCGGATGCTACAGCGTTCAACGACTTTGAAAATGACCTCGATGATGGATTTTATATAGATGATTTCAAGATCGTGAAAAGTACTGCCTCGCTGGTGACACTGCCAGTCCAGTTTCTGCGGGTAGGCGCTCAACTTTTGCCCGACGAAACAGTGCGGGTAGACTGGGAGGCTATCACCGATCGCCAGCACGACTACTTCGAGGTGGAAAAATCAGCAGATGGAATGCAGTTTGCATCTATTGGCAGAGGCCCTGCCGACGCACCTTATCGTTTTATCGATACAGCGCCTATTATCGGCAATAATTTTTACCGGATCAAACAGGTTGACAAAGATGGTACAGTAAGTTATAGTTCGACGGTATCGGTTTACTATCACCCCGCGCAGTTACAGGTGTTGGTGTATCCCAATCCTGTGAAAAATGCTGTAAGGGTAAAAGTGAATGGCGTAATGCAGGGTGAGTATTTAGTAAGCATCGTGGATATGGCAGGCAGGAATATTTACCGGCAGCCGATCCACAGCAATGCTGCAGGCACGGAGATCAGCATTGACCTGGGCAGCCTCCCGGGGCAGCTATATCTGGTCATGATCAGGAATGAGAAGTCCGAGATCGTAGCCACGCAGAAGATCATCAAGGAAAATTAAACCTATTAACCACGGTTATTGCTCAAATGATTGATAGGGAAAACACGGATTATCATGATTAATCTGACATGAAAGCTTTAGATTCATACGCGTCAGTGAATTTCATGATAATCTGTTTCCATTGATTACTAACGCAGTGCTCTAAGCCAATCCGTCTCTGGGAATTGCAACCCTTTCAGCTTCAGATTAATAGTATCGCAATAGGTAGAATCCTCTTTTTTATTATTCATTCCCATGGTTAGAGGCGCGTTCAGTATCAATGACTAAGCGTGGGTTACGCACACCTTTTACGTTAAGTTTTAGAAATTCCTTTCCTGGAGGGAGTAAAACTAATTGGGATTTGTACTTTTTCCGGCTCCAAAATGATCTTGCAAATGGGAGTTAATAAAGTCTTGCACTAATTTTCGATAAGCAAATCAAGTATCCTACAACTGATGAAACCCTGCTGGCTGAACTAAAAAACGAGGTTCAAAAAGCAGGAATGAGAATAAAGAAGTTTTATCAGGATCGAAGAACCAACCTTAAATCCGTACTATGAAAAAACTTTACATTCTGTTTCTTATTGCAGGTTTGTTTATTCGTGGCAGTGCCCTGTCGCAATGTACCAATACGGTGCTGGATTGGGATTACCGCGATTTTTTTGGACAAAACAATACCACCATTACATCTTATGTGAGCCTGGCCCGTTGTCAAAACCAACCCTTTGCCTTCGGCTCCAATACGCTTACCATTACACATAATTACACGGGTAATAATGTGCCGGGAGAAAATACAACCCATACAGGTTCTGCAGGCTCCTTTGGTACTAGTGGTACCGGAGCTGATGTACAGTTTATCGGCAATGGTACGATCACTTTTACATTTGCCGATCCTGTTCAAAACCTTCAGTATTCTCTTTTTGATATTGATCGTAACCAGAGGGTTCAGTTTGCAGCCAGCAACGGCGCCACGCCTGTTAATATTTCCCTGGCTACTGTCAGCAGTACCACGCTTACCATTTCAAACAACAATTCGCCTACAGCTTTTGTAACGGCCAACAGTACGACTGTTGCTAACTCGTCAACAAGTGGTACCGTGAATGTATCGATAACAGGCCCGGTCACATCCGTTACAATGACTATTACCTTATCCAGTTCTTGTTCCAGTAGTTGTGGTACAGGGGGAACAGAAAACCGTTCATTCTGGCTATCCGATATCTATGGATGTACAGTAAGCTCATTCCCGGATAATTATTATGAAGTCAGCCGACCATTTACGGGCATGCCTGGCTATGTGATTACAGTCCGCAACAACGTATTTTACTATGTTGACCCTGCTACTGGTAGAGCCAAATACCTTTTCACCGATTATGGACATACGAATATTAACTCGATGTCTTATGACCCTTACAGGCGTTATGTTTATTACACTTACAGTTTGTCGGGTAATAATGGCGGCACCAATCAGAATGAGAAATCCCTGAGAAGGTACCACTATGACATGGATACATTAGGTGTGCTGGTTGCAAATGTTAACACACTTGGTATTCCAACCTATGAGAATGGCGTGGAGACCGCGGCTGCGGCTTTCTATGGCGATAAGCTTTACCTGGGTATTGAAGGTGGTTCAAGCCTGACAGAATCCAATATCTGGCGTATCGATCTGAATGCCTCACAGCTTCCTGTCGGCATTGCCCAGGTTTATTCACAGCCTCCATATGTAGGTAGTACCCGTACACAGGATTGGAGTGATTTCGGTATCAACAACGGCGTGCTTTATGATTTCGACGCAGGCGCTGCGGGTGTCGGTACCAACAAGGATTTTCACCACCAAAGCTTGTATACTGGTGTGGTAACGCGCTATGCGCCTTCGGGATCATTGATACCACGCCAGGTATCGGTCGACTGGATGGGTCAGCTTTATAACGTGGGCTCACCCAGTTCAGTTGCAGCGGGAACGATCGCTCCATATAATGGTACGAATGATGTCGGTACTGCGCAAACCATGACATATGATGGTGTAACAGTAGTAGGTAGCTGGGGTGATGCGGCTGAGGCATTCAGGCCATTTTGCGATTTTGGTGACGCCCCGGATTCTTACGACCCCGACCCATGGTCACCCGCGGTGCATGAGCGGGACACCAGTCTTCGCCTTGGACCAACATTCGACCGGGAGTGGCTAAAAACATCATCGATTGATGCAACAGCCGATGGTTCAGATGAAGACGGAATAAATACAGTGCCGTTGTTTAACCCAACAGAAAGTACTTATTCCACTGAAGTAACGGTTTATAATAATACAGGAAAGGACGCTACAGTTATAGGCTGGCTAGATTATAATGGAAATGGCTTTTTCGATGCTTCCGAAGCATCCGTGCCAGTGATAGTTTCGTCAGTTGGCCCCGTATTACAAACGATCTATCTCAGCTGGTCCGGAATTTCTTCGACGCTGCCGGTGGGATCATATACTTATCTCCGTATCAGGGTAGCATCAACAGACTATGGAATGGATGCTACCAGGTCGACTGGGTATTATGATGGTGGAGAAACCGAAGATTACCGGGTGATCGTTGACAACACAGTACTACCGGTTTCGATCATTTCGTTCGATGCGATCGTTGAAAACAATTCTAAAGTGAACCTGAACTGGCTGGCATACGAAAGTGCAGACTTTAACGGATACGATATTGAACGCAGCAAGAACGGTACTGATTGGGAAGCGATCGGTTTTGTACCCGGTACAGTTGGTGGCGAAACAAACTATCGCTTCACTGACAACGAGCCATTCCAGGGTAACTCAAGGTATCGTTTAAGACTAATTGAAAACAAAGGCAGCGTACACTATAGTGATATACGCATGGTCAGGATTATTGTACCAACTGCTGATATAATGCTATTCCCCAACCCTGCAATAGACCAGGCTTCCTTATCGGTGAAAGCTGATAAAGCATACCCGGAAGCAAGGCTACGTGTCGTGAATACGGTTGGTAAAGAAATGGTGAATCAAAAACTGAAACTTACAAAAGGCATTAATAATATTAACCTGCCCATCCAGTCTTCATGGCCAGGCGGCATTTATGTCGTACAGGTCAATCTCAATGGAACAATTTCTTCGAAAGAGCTCGTTTTAAAAAGGGAATAAGACCCATAGGGTCGTTCCCTTTTTAATTACTTATTAAATGTGAATATATTCTAATAAGTAGATTAACGAGATGTTGTTTTCTGCAAATTCATTAGTATACTAACCCTGTTAAGTCACAGGCATTATTACCTTTTTAGTTTACTGGTGCAACCCTATTTTTATTACTTAAAATCACAACCTTATGAAAGCAAAATCTTCAATTATCGGATTTACCACCATGTTGGTTGTAACAGCCTGGACTGCACCTACACCAGTGCCGGCGCCTGTTTCAAAGAGTAAGACCATTTCAGCTGACTTGCAGGCACAGACGGTTTTTTCTTTTCTCAGGGTTCACCGCCAGGGCAAAGGCGCTACTGCTACATGGGGTGTGGGCAAGACACCGGGTATCGTTGGCTTCCAGGTTCAGAAAACCTACGAAGATCCGAATGATGAATATGCTAATTGGGAGGACGTAACAACCATGTCAAATTCTGGTGCGCGTTCATTCAAGTATACTGACAATAATGTATTTCCCGGCAACATTCACTATCGCGTTATCGCGTTGAGGGCTGATGGCAGTTCAACTTACTCAGCTATTGCAAGTTTAAGGATCGTAAAACGTTAGTTAGAGTCAGGACCCGGAGTTAAAAGCGTTTCATCAGAATAATTAAAGCGTATGAAAACAATTTTACTAATTGTTTTATTGATGTTCCCGGGCTGGGTAGCAGGATATGCGCAAATAACCATTCCTATTACCAAAGCAAGGTTTGGTGTAGACGCCGACCTGAGAACAAATTTTTTTGATGGCGCAATAACTTCGGGTAACGATGACTGGTTTAACAATGGCACACCGGGTACGGGTGAATTTGTAATCGACACCACCGGGGCGGCAGCCATGATCGCAGCGTACCTGTCAGATGTTTCACCATTTCCAAAACGAATGAGCTCATTTTATCGCACGATGAGCAAGCCCCAGTTCAGTATAGTGGCAAACCGGCTTTGGCTCGACGCGATTTTCGTAAGGGACTACCATGGCAACGACACAACTGTATTTACCGCGGGTGCCGATAAAAATGGTATGAGCCCCGCTAATTGGACAGGTGGTGTTCAAAGCATTCCTGACAAGAACGATATACTTGATATCATGGTTCATGTGAGACGTGCCGGGCCTAATACAACTGACTCCCTATGGATGTTTGGAGGAATTTCACTCGATAACACAACCGGGAACCGATACTTCGATTTCGAAATGTATCAATCCGATATTTATTATGACCGTGCATCGAAAAAATTTTATGGCTATGGCCCCGATGCAGGGCATACCAGTTGGAAATTTGATGCAGCGGGAAACATCGTGTCACCTGGCGATATTATTTTCAACGGCGAATTTCAAAGTGGTACACTGACAAAAATTGAAGCCCGTATCTGGGTTAGCCGTGCCGACTGGCAAACGGTAGTACCTACCTCGTTCAACTGGGGCACCGCATTTGATGGTTCAGGTTCTGGCTCTGCTTATGGATATGCCGCTATTTCCCCGAATACATCCGGGGCATTTTATACCGGACTCGGAAGTAGTAATAACACCTGGGCGGGTCCTTTCGGCCTGGTGTTGCAGGACAATAGCCTTGCCTTTACGAATCCAGGTCCTGCATCCACTACAAATGGTAAGTATATTGCCAACCAGTTTATCGAATTTTCAGTCAACCTTACCAAACTGGGTCTCGACCCTGTTACCCTGCTGGGTGGTGATGTATGCGGTACGCCTTTTAACCGTATCATTATAAAGACCCGTGCATCGGCTTCATTCACCGCCGAGTTAAAGGATTTTGTAGCGCCAACGGATCTATTCCTGGCTCCCCGCGCCCTGGCAGCAACAGAAACGCCATTTATTTGCGATGATGGATCAGGTGTTGCTGAAATCACCGTTACAAACCCGATCTCTACATCCACCTATGTATGGTCGACTCCCGATGGCAATATTATCAGCAGTCCAACAGGACCATCGATCTATGTAGATCATTCAGGTACTTATATTGTAAGACAATACCTGCAAATGGGTTGTTCCGTGTATGCGACGGATACGATACAGGTGGGAAGTTTCCCTACCTGCGAGGTATTAAGCACTGATATTATCGATTTGCGTGGCGTATATGCCGACCAGCGTGCAAAACTTCAATGGACAGTAGCAGAAAATGCAGCGTTCAAATATTTTGAAATTCAAAGAAGTTTTGATGGCAGGAATTTCGCAACGGTAGGTAATGTAGAATATAGCGCCGCAACAGAGTATAAGTATGAAGATGTACCCGGTACTTCAGACGATGCGCCTCATGTGTATTATAGGATAAGGATGGTTCACAACTCAGGCAACAAGAAGTTTAGTTCGGTCATTTCATTATCGCTGGGTTTGCCTGGCATCGACAACATCAATGTTTGGCCCAACCCTGTATTTGATAAATTCCAGGTCCAGATAAATGCATCGTCCAAAGGACGAGCTGTTATCGACATCTTTAGTTCTACCGGCCAGTCTGTCTATAGTACAAACAAGTATGTTCAGAAGGGAAGTAACTCCATAATGGTCGAGGGACTGACCAACCAGCCCCGGGGTGTTTACTTTATAAAAGTTCAGCTGGCCGACCAGGTGTTTCATAAAAAAGTTATGTTTAGTCACTAGACTTCCCGGATACAAATCCTAGGCGATAAGCTACATTTGCAAATATGTACACGCTTAAGAAGTCGTTGGGGCAACATTTCCTGCGGGATGAGAATATTTGCAGGAGGATAGTTGCTGCACTTCAGGAGAACCCTTTCACACATTTGCTTGAAGTGGGTCCTGGTGGTGGCGCCCTGACAAAATACCTGTTACAAATTCCCGGTATTGACTTTAAAGCGGTGGAACTTGATACAGAAAAAGTGGATTATTTATTGTCCACTTATCCTGAGCTGGAAGGAAAGATCATACACCAGAGCTTTTTAGAAATTGATAAGCCTTTTAGTTCCTCATTTACCGTGATCGGTAATTTCCCTTACAATATTTCCACCCAGATCTTATTTAAGATTCTCGACTGGCGGCCTGAGGTAGAATGCGTGATCGGTATGTTTCAAAAAGAAGTAGCCCAGCGGGTTGCCGCACGGGAGGGGAGTAAGATTTACGGTGTCATCAGCGTGTTGATACAGGCATTTTTCGATGTTGAATATCTATTTGATGTGAGTGAAAAAAGTTTTACGCCGCCACCCAAGGTCAAAAGTGGTGTGATCAGGCTGGTACCCAGGTCACAACCATTATCGATAAAAAGCGAGTCAGTTTTTTTCAACCTCGTAAAAACAGCTTTCAACCAGCGAAGAAAAACCTTGCGTAATGCCGTAAAGGGTTTGTTTGAGGCAACTATCCTGGAGGATGAACTGTTTAGTAAAAGAGCAGAGCAATTATCGGTCGAACAATTTGCCGCGTTGAGTTTTAAAATGAAGCAGAAATAATTTGCAGGCACTATTATCTATGAAGAAAGTAATTATTACAGCCAAGGCGCACCCTTACTTACTTGATGAACTGAAAAAGCGCGGCTATGAGATCAATAATAGCCCGCGCATCACATATGATGAGTTGGCCGTGGATATACCGGACGCAGAAGGCCTGGTCGTTACTACCCGTTTAAAGATTGATAAAGCAATCATTGACAAGGCAAGATCCCTGAAATGGATCGGGCGGCTCGGAAGTGGACTTGAACTTATTGACGTGGCATATGCTAAAAGCAAGGGCATAGAATGTTACAGTAGTCCCGAGGGCAACTCAAACGCGGTTGCCGAACATACATTGGGAATGTTGTTGGCCCTGCTTCGTAATATCCATCTTTCCTGTAATGAGATCCGGGACCTTATCTGGCGACGCGATGAAAACAGGGGAACCGAGCTCAGTGGAAAGTCAGTCGGCATCATCGGTTTCGGTAATACCGGCAGTTCATTTGCCCGATTGCTGCAACCTTTTAATGTAACCGTTCTCGCGTATGATAAGTATAAATTTGGTTTCAGCAGTGGTTATGTCAAGGAAGCAAGTCTTGAGCAAGTATGCCGTTACGCAGATGTTATCAGTTTCCATGTACCGTTGACTGAGGAGACTTTTCACATGTCGGGTTCGGAATTTTTTAATGCACTGCAAAGAAAACCTGTCATTATCAATACGTCGAGAGGTAAGATCATGCATACGGCCCATCTTGTTGAAGCGTTGAAAACAAAGCAGGTAGCAGGCGCGGCATTAGATGTCCTGGAAAATGAAAAACTCGACACTTATTCAGCTGCCGAGAAAGAACAATTAAACTGGCTGGCCTCACAGCCCAATGTATTACTCACACCGCATATCGCCGGGTACAGTCATGAAGCATTATTGAAAATGGCGCAGGTGCTGACCCGGAAGATCTTTGGAAATGAATGATTTTCGTGACCAAAAATGTGCGACGCCCCCCGGTGGATTTCCGTTTTTTATTTTCAAATAGTTTACTATCTTTGATTAACAATAGTGCAACGCTTCAGCAGAACCCTGAGGCGTTGTTATTTTTTTTGTTTATATCAAAGGAGGTGAGTATGACAATTCAATATGTTACCAAGGAAACTTTAGAGCAGATCAAGGCCGAATTGCAGCATATGAAAGGGGTTGAAAGACCAGCTGCCAGCAGGGCTATTGCTGAAGCACGTGAGAAAGGTGACCTCAAGGAGAATGCGGAATATGATGCGGCAAAGGAAGCCCAGGGTCTGCTCGAGGCAAAGATTGCCCAATTGGAAGGACAATTGGCCAATACCCGGGTGATCGATGAATCCACCATCGATACCAGTAAAGTATCGATCCTGACCAGGGTTACATTAACCAACCTGAAAACAAAAAAGCAGGTTACCTACCAGGTTGTGAGCGAAACAGAAGCCGATCTCAAGGCTGGAAAGATCTCGGTGGCCTCACCCATTGGCCAGGGAATATTAGGCAAACAGGTTGGTGAAACAGCCGATGTACAGGCGCCTGCCGGTGTGATTAGTTTCAAGATCGATAAGATAACTGCTTAGTTACCGAATATGCCCTATAAATTGCTAAGCCTCCTACTTGGAGGTTTTTTTATGCGGTAAGTTGATAGATTTGTGATTGAAACAGCTTGTATGCTGAAAAGAGCTTACTATTTTTTGCTTTCGATCAAATCAAAACTGTTTGGAGGTATGACTATTTTTTCAAAAATCATCGCAGGTGAGATCCCGGGCTATAAAATTGCCGAAAACGAAAAATTCTTCGCTTTCCTCGATATTTTCCCCTTGCGGGAAGGGCATGTACTGGTGGTACCAAAAAAAGAGGTTGATAATTTGTTTGACCTGCCGGAAGACTTCCTGTCTGAATGGCTTGTATTTGCCCGGCCCATTGCCAAGGCCATCGAAGCTTCTTTTAATTGCAACCGGTGCGGCATCAGTGTTGTTGGACTGGAAGTGCCACATGCGCATATGCATCTTATTCCCATCAATTCAGCCAATGATCTGAATTTTACCCAACCAAAGGTAAAAGTAAGCGAAGTGCGTATGAAGGAGATACAACAGATGCTCGTCGAAAAGCTAAAGGGGTAGTAGCTTAAGCGGGCTTTTGTTTTCCAATGATCTTAAATGGATCTTAGCAGAAGATGATTCAGCTAACAGTACAGATTATTCCTTCCCGCCTTACTATCTTCCCCGCCATCAGAGTTTAACTATCCTGCCCGGATTCTTTCTTATAAAATCATCCCAGCCTTTAACGGTGTTATTGGCCTGTACCATCACGCGGTTTGTCTGGAAATGATGACAAACCGCTACCGCAAGGGCGTCCGTAGCATCGAAGGAATGTGGATCTTCTTTTAGCGTAAGAAGTTGTTGCAGCATTTTCCAAACCTGCTCCTTGCCGGCGTTGCCATTTCCTGTAACTGACTGTTTTACTTTTTTAGGAGAATATTCGGTTACCGGTACGCCCGCCTGTATCGCCGCGGCGATGGCCACACCCTGCGCCCTGCCAAGCTTGAGCATGCTTTGAACGTTTTTACCAAAGAAAGGTGCTTCAATAGCAAACTCATGGGGTTTGTATATTTCGATCAGCTCTTCTACTTTTTCGTGAATAAGTTGAAGCCGTTGGTAATTATCCTGCCGGGCTGACAATTTCAGCACATGCATGGTTTTCATTTTTACACCGCTTCCCTTCACTTCAATGATGCCGTAGCCCATCACCAGTGTACCAGGATCTATGCCGAGGATTATTTTAGCAGGGTTTTGCAAGCGGTTGTATTTTTACCGGATTATAACTAGTATAGAGATCAAAACTTTGAAGCCCGAAACTACGAAAACGGGTTGAAATCTTTGAAGTACTTCGGTAGTATGCGTATAAACAGCGATCAAAATAAAAAGATCAGGCGGTTCATCAATACCTTTTTAGGGCCTGCACTCTTTATCTGGCTTTCCTATTCGGTATACCGTCAAATACGATCGCAACCCGATCTCGAAACATCCTGGCAACATATTCGTCAATCCTTCAACAGTGGCATGGGGTGGAACCTCGCAGCTGTTTTTGTGTTGATGTTGGCCAACTGGTCACTCGAAACGGCCAAATGGAAACTCGCTATTGAAAAGATCCAGAAAATTAGCTTTTTTACGGCCTTCAAAGCAGTGGTATCAGGCGTATCTTTTTCAGTGACCACGCCCAATCGCGTAGGGGAATACCTGGGTAGGGTGTTATATATGGAGGAGGGCAACCGGTTAAAAGCGATTTCGCTCACGATCACCGGCAGTTTGAGTCAGTTGACCGTAACACTCATCATGGGATTTGTGGGTTTGATTATCATGCGTCCTGTGATCGAGGAGGGTGAACTCATTACGTCATTTTGGTATGACATTATACTCTATGGCGTAGCGGCGGCAACCTTGATTTTAACACTATTTTATTTCAGGTTGTCATTCCTTGTGAGATGGGTGGATAGGCTACCTGGCAGCAGGAGATATGCCTGGCTCATTGAAACATTAGAGAACTTTAATGCAACTTTACTGTTGCAAATAATGTCTTTATCAGCACTGAGATTCGTTGTATTTATCGTACAATATTATCTCTTATTTAAGCTTTTTGATGTAGAGGTTTCCCTGTGGGAATGCTGGTGGGTCGTCAGTATCTCATTCCTGGTGATGGCGGTCATACCCACGATAGCTTTATTTACCGACCTCGGTTTACGTGGAAAAGTGAGTTTGATGTTGCTGGGACTATTTAGCCAGAACAGTCTTGGGATAAGCCTGACAGCTGTGAGTATCTGGTTTATTAACCTGATCATCCCTGCATTGGCTGGGAGTTTGTTAATATTAGGAATAAAAAGAATTTTTAAAAACAACAATGCATCACGGGTTTAAAGCGTTTATGGCATTAATATAGCAGGATTGACGCATTATCCAGGGCATTAATGATAAACAGATTTGAAATGAATGGAATTTTCAGATGGTTCGCAATACCGGTTTTAGCTTTAATGGCTTTTAGCACCAGGGCGGAAAC
>JAEYOL010000159.1 GCA_023411775.1 Bacteroidota bacterium
CTATTACACATCTTTGAATGAATGGTCGCCACACCGGTATTTTGATGAATATGGGAATGCAGCACCGTGATATCACTAAAACCGATCACCCATTTCGGATGTTTTTTAAATTTTTCCCATTTCAGCTGGTCGACGATGCGTACAAGTCCGTACCCACCGCGGGCACACATAATTGCCTGTAAAGAGCGGCTATCCAGCATGTGTTGCAGATCAGCCGCCCGGTCCTCATCGGTGCCGCCAAAGGTGAAATCCCTTTTACCGATCGTATCTCCAATTTCAACCTTATAACCCCAGCTTTCCATTTGCTCAATGGCGGGCCGTATTTCTTCCCGGGTGATATAGCCTGCGGGCGAAGTGATGCCGATCTTATCACCCTTTTTTAAATATTCAGGGATCATGGCTGATACGTCAATATTCAAATCTGACGGCAATTTGTTGCCTCGAAAACCACCGGCAAATGGCGCTAATGCCACCGAAGCTATTCCCGCTGCCGAATTCAATAAAAAATCTTTCCGCTTCATTTTTTAAAGTTATTGGAAAAACCGGGAAGGGTGCTCGCCTTTTGGGCATTGCATGCTATTCCGGTATTTTTGCCAACTATTAGGAAAAGTACAACATGACGGATTTCAAAAGATATTTAGTGACGGCGGCCCTGCCTTATGCGAACGGACCGCTTCACATAGGGCACCTGGCAGGATGTTATATACCCTCTGATATATATGTACGTTTTTTACGGGCGCAGAAAAAAGATGTGAAGTTTGTGGGCGGCAGCGACGAACACGGTGTACCGATCACCATCCGGGCGATGAAGGAAGGAGTAAGCCCCCAGGAGGTTGTCGACAAATACCACGCGCTCATCAAAGACAGCCTGGAGAGAATGGGCGTGTCGTTTGACATTTATTCGCGTACTTCCAATAAAGTTCATCATGAAACCGCTTCGGCATTTTTTAAAAAAATGTACGACGACGGTTTGTTCGAGGAAAAAGAAACCGAACAATATTATGATGAAAAAGCAAAGACCTTCCTGGCCGACCGCTATATCACCGGCACCTGCCCGGTGTGCAGCAACCCCAGTGCTTATGGCGACCAGTGTGAGAAATGCGGCAGTAGCCTTTCACCCGAACAACTGATCAACCCGCGCAGCACCCTGAGTGATGCGATACCGGTTAAGAAAAAAACCACGCATTGGTATTTCCCGCTGCAGAACTATGAGGCGTTTCTGAAAAAATGGATCCTGGAAGATCACCAGGAATGGAAAAACAATGTGTACGGACAGTGTAAGAGCTGGCTCGACAACGGACTTCAAAGCCGTGCAATGACGCGCGACAGCAATTGGGGGATCAAGGTACCCATACCCGGCGCTGAGGGAAAGGTTTTATATGTGTGGTTTGATGCACGGATCGGGTATATCAGCGCGACCAAAGAGCTGACCGGGCAATGGGCGGATTACTGGTGCCAGGAGGATACAAAGCTGGTTCACTTCATCGGGAAAGATAATATCGTTTTCCATTGCATTATTTTCCCCGCCATGTTGAAAGCGCATGGAAATTTTGTGTTGCCCGATAACGTTCCGGCCAATGAATTCCTGAATATCGAAGGTGATAAGGTTTCTACTTCCCGCAACTGGGCGGTATGGGTGAATGAATACCTCGACGAGTTCCCAGGCTGCGAAGATGTGATGCGTTATGTACTTTGCGCCAACCTGCCTGAGACAAAAGATAATGATTTCACCTGGAAAGATTTCCAGGATCGCAATAACAACGAGCTGGCTTCCATCTTTGGCAATTTTGTGAACCGCACATTTGTTCTAATGCACAAACTATGCAGTGGTAAAGTGCCGAAACAGCATACAGATATCCTCGACAACAACGACAAAGCGATCATGGCCGATATTGAAAGTGCGAAAGGCAAGGTGCAATCTGCCCTGGAGCATTTCAGGTTCCGTGACGCCCTGTTTGAAGTGATCGATCTTTCGAGAAAAGGCAACAAATACATGCAGGATAAAGAGCCCTGGATCGTTGCCAAACAACTGGCAGAAAACCCGGAAGCGCAGAAGAGTATTGACAATTGCATGCACCTCTGTTTGCAACTCACCGCCAACCTGGCTGTGCTGATCAATCCCTTCCTGCCCAATACCGCGAAGAAGATGCTGCACATGATGAAGGTGGTGGAGAAAATGCTGGACTGGGAGAATGCCGGTTCATTAAAACTTTTAAGCGTGGGTTACAGTTTGCGTGAACCGCAGATACTTTTCCGGAAGATCGAAGACGACGAGATCAAAAAACAGGTTGAGAAACTACAGGCTGGCGCAAAAACTACTACCGATGCTTCCGCGAAGACGGAAGCTATTAGCTTGGAACCTGCTGCCAATACGAAAGCTGAAATCCAGTATGACGATTTCGCCAAACTCGATTTCCGGGTAGGCACTATCACCGCGGCTGAAAAAGTTGCCAAGGCCGACAAGCTGCTGAAACTGGAAGTAGATCTTGGTTTTGAGAAAAGGACCATTGTTTCAGGTATTGCCCTACATTTTCAACCAGAAGCCATTATTGGTAAGCAGGTGGTAGTGGTGGCAAACCTAGCTCCCCGAAAAATGAGAGGCATTGAAAGCAATGGTATGATCCTGATGGCCGAAGACAAGGATGGCAAACTTAAGTTCATCAATCCTGATGAGGCGACATCGAATGGGTCGATGGTGAATTAGATTGGTTCTTTCATCAACTACAATATTCAAGCAGTTCCCCAGGCGCAAAGCGGTGAGTTGTGCGTCGTACAAAATTGTTATTCCCTAATAATTCAATATGCTATGCAGGTTCGCCCTGGCCAACTAAAACAAAATGTACAGTAAGCACCTTCGTTAGTTGCCGCCATTCTTTTGGATTATCGGTCCTAACGCTTACGTAAAATCTGTGCAATCCGTGAATCTGTGGCTCATTCGTGCCATTCGTGTCATTCGTGGCTTCCCTACAATAAATCCACCCAAAAAATTGTTTTAGGGATTTAACACGCCACGCATGTCATACGTTGAGTTTACCAAGGCTTATATTCATCGCCTCTGCCGGCAGATCGGCACCACAGCCGATTCGATCTATAATGAAGGCACCAGTTCCTGGTATTTCTCAAGAGGCTCCTCTACTATTGAAGTTTTCATGACCCATCCTGATGGCGGTGAGGACCCCGAGCGGGTTTTTCTTCGTTGCCTGGCACCTATATGCACCCTCCCCTCCAACCCAGTCGCTCTCTTCGAACTCTATCGTAAAGCCTTGGAAATTAATACCCGGCAAATGGGCATCAAATTAGGTACCTTGGAAAGCCGCGGCCTGCTCTGCCTCGTGGCTGAAAGGGACATTGAAGGCATGGATTACCAGGAGTTTGTAACCATGATCAGCGATATCGGCTATTGGGCCGATCATTACGACAACCATCTCCAGGGACACGACGGGAAACTTTGACCTTCGCCGCTGGTAACATTCCTACATATATAAACGTTAATTATACGGACCAGCTATGTATTTAACTGGTTTTGTGTTTTTTAGCAAGCTGAAATAGATTAAATTCAAATCTTAATCTTTCCGCACCTGATGCCGAAACCAGTGTCATCCAGAATTCTCAAGATCACTGCCTTTATCCTGGGCGGTATCCTGCTATTGATGACCATCTTCCATTTCTGGTTTATCAACCATGCCGAACGGCTTATCGAAGACATGGTGCATGCACAATCAGACGGCAGGCTTCGTTTAAAAGTGGACAAATTCAAATTCAACTGGTTTAGCTACAACATGGAATTGCACAGGGCAAATTTCTCTTCTACAGATTCCGCGGCCTCCACTTCTTATGAATTTAATATTCCCCGCGTGGCTGTCAGGGTTAAAGAGATCTTCCCGCTTGTTTTTGAAAAAAGGATCCTGATCGATTCGATGCATGTGTACAATCCTGATATCCGCGTGATCCGGTTACGATCAAAAGACACCACAGCATCACCTGACACGGGACTCTCCCTGCCGCATGAAATGGGAAGGATCTATAACTCCATCCAGGACGCGCTAAAGGTTTTGAAAGTGGACAGGTTCAGGATCGATAAAGGCCGGTTTTCCCTGGTCAATAAGATCCACCCGGAAGAACCGCCGGTGGTGATCACCGATATTAATTTCCAGCTCGACAACCTCCTGGTGGATACAACCCAGGCGGGAAACGAACAGAAAATATTATTTAGCGATAATGTTTCGCTGCACACGAGTCACCAGGATATACTCTTTCCCGACGGCAGGCATCGGCTTAGCTTTCGCAATTTCCGGATCAACCTGCTAAATAAGATCGTAGAATTTGACAGTTGTACCGTTGTAGCAACCCGCGACGATAGCACAGGCAACTCGTTCCAGGTATTCTTTGATAAATTACAAATGACCAATATCGATTTCGCGGCGGTTTATCACCACGAGATCATCAAAGCCGACTCGGTGTATTGTATCAACCCGAGATTCAGGCTGGATGTAACGATCGATAAAGAGAAAAATGATCCTGCGCTACAATCCCCGCGACTGGATGAACTGATCCGGCAACTGACCGGAAATATGCAACTCGCATTTGTGGTGGTGGAGAACGCGTCATTTGATATCAATACCACGAGATCCGGCAGCCTTAGCTCTTTTACTTCTGATGACAATAATTTCGAATTGCAGGGACTGCAGATCAATAAATATGGTCCGCAACCGTTGACCGTCGAAAAATTTGTAATGGCCATCCGTAATTACGAAAATTTTTTAAGCGATAGCACTTATTCAATACAATTCGATAGCATCCTTATCAATGACAACCGGATCAGCCTGAGCAATTTTATATACAAAGAGCTGGAAGATGGCAAAGCGATCAATAACCTGAGTATGCCGCAATTTGAACTGCAGGGTCTTTCATGGGATGATCTCGTGTTTAACAAACAGCTCAGCGCAAAAAGGGTAAACCTGTACCGGCCGGTGATCAACTATACGGTTGTTCAGAAAAAAAACAAGCCCCGCGATGTCTTCCAGATACTCGCCGGCATAGGGCATTTCATGCAACTCGAGAACCTGGATATCACGGACGGACAGGTCAATCTTTTTTTCGCGAACAATATTCAACTGCATTTACAGAACGCGGATATTTCTGTTTTGGGCAGGCGGCTGGTAGATTCAAAAAAACTTCACAACATCCAAAACGCTGTTACCAGCCTTCATTTTAAAAAAGGCGTGTTTAAAATACGTCAGCTGACAGCCGATCTCAGCGAAGTCAGGTTTTCCGGCTATCCCGACAATCACCTGCAGGCCGGGACCATGAAGATCCGTAACCCGGACGAGATAGACATCATTGCCCGCCAGGCTTCCATCCGATCAATGTTGATCAATGATGACATACAACAGTCAGCAATCAATGGTGTGAGCTGGAAAGAGGCAGAGATCAACCTGCACACTTTTCCGCAACGGACAAAAAGCAGTTCCGCCGTGTTTCAACTAAAAGATATCCATGGTGAAAACACGAAAATTAATATCAGGGATAGCAGCAGGCATTTAACCGCGTGGCTTCAAGCGCTGAAAGCTGATGAACTCACAACAAGCAGCGGTAATAAAATTCGTATCACCGGACTCTCAACGTCAGGAAAGGAACTTGAATACAAAAATGTTTATGACAAACTGCAGGTAAACGGCTTTCAATTTTCCGATCAACAACCATCTTTTTTCAGGAATGTTCGCTACTCCAATTACAACTCCGGAGACTCGATTGATGTAATACTTCCCGAACTGGAGATCGTGCCAGATGTAACGGGCCTGATCGATGGCCAGATCAATACGGAGATGCTAAAGATCAGCCAGCCTCAAATCGATATCAGGATGGGGAATTCGGATAATGCTGACGACCCTGACGATGCACCCTGGCCGGAAACAAAGATCGGCAGGCTCGTGATCGACGAACCACAGTTGCAGTATACCAGGCAGAGAGATGAAGGCATCAGTTCGCTCAACTGGAATGGCAAGGGAAACTCACTGGAGTTTATCGATCTGCGCACAGGTGGTAAAACAAATAAATCTTTAACCGCACAAAGTCTTGCACTTTCACTGCATCAATTTTCTTATAAATCTGCAAAAGGCCGAAGCATCGATGCAGGTGATGGACGACTGGGCCTCCATCTCGATAGTATCCGCGTTTCGCGTAATGATGCAGGTGCCTGGGACTGGCGGACCAAGATCCGGAATCTTGAGGCCAACAAGTTTGCGATGGATAGTCTCGGTAAACATGCGGGTCGCCTGGCGATTGAAAAAGTTAAACTCGATAACCTGGTGGTGAGTTCTTCCAATCTTCTCAACCTGCGTGACATTCTACGGTCCAATGCGGCATTTAGGCTTCACGAGTTAACCGGCAGTTATCATAACGAACACCATCTTTTCGACTGGTATAATACCGGCTACGATAAGTATACAAAATATTTCACCGCTGACTCTTTTTCTTACAGGCCGGCAAAAGATCTAAAAACATTTGTAGCTGACTCACGCTACCAGGCCGATTATCTTACTGCGCGAACCGGTGCTATTTCCATCGGACCATTCGATATAGGCCGCTACGCCAAAGACAGTGTGCTTGACCTGGGAGAAGTGACAATAAAGGATGCGAGGCTGACAGATTTCAGGGACAAAAGAGTTCCCCGCGAGCCGGGAATTGTTCGGTCACTTCCGGCGAATCTGGTTAAAAAAATCCCGGTACGCTTACAGGCGGATGCAGTCCGGCTTAACAATGCGCATGTGGTATATGAAGAAGTGAATGAAAAAACTGGGGCTACGGGTAAGATAGTTGTCGAACATCTGGAAGGAAAGATCAAAGGTGTTCGCAATTACAGCCTGTCAGATGATGACAGCCTGCACATCCATGCCACTGCGCTACTTGAAGGAAAGCTTTTTACAAAGCTCAACCTCCATGAATCTTATATCGATCCACTTGGTGGTTTTGTAATGAATGTAAAAATGGACTCCGCTGATCTCCGGATTTTTAATCCAGTTTTAAAACCGCTGATCTCAGCAGAACTGAAATCAGGTTACCTGGACAGTCTAAGCATGCAGGTGACCGGCCGGGAAGCATTCGCAGATGGTAAAATAAAAATGATCTATCGCGACCTGAAAATACGCGTGACAGGGAATGAAAATAAAAAGCAACTATTTGGCGGGCGGCTGAGAAGTTTTTTTGCAAATACCGTGGTAAGGAACCAAAATAAAAAGAATACAGCGACCGTATTTACCTACCGTCTGCGTGACCGCTCGGCTGTCAACTACCTGGTCAAAATCACCTTTAGCGGCATCAGCAGCAGTATTGGTCTCAAAAAAACCGACCGCGAAGCAAGGAAAAACAAAATCCTTCTCAAAAAGGCCGCAAAGGCTAAATAAGTTACCCCGATTTTCAGGTTTATCATGTTTCCCTTCACCTGAAACCGAATTAAAAAAACGCTTATCTTCGACCAACAAAATAGTTGTTTAACTAACTATTTTTTTTACAGCCTAATTTTAAGACTATATGAATCGCACGATTAGAAAAATAGCTGTCCTCGGCAGCGGTGTTATGGGATCAAGGATTGCCTGTCATTTTGCAGGTGTAGGTGTGCAGGTATTGTTGCTGGACATGGTCCCCAGGGAAGCTGCTGATAGTACAAAGCCCGCAGAAAGAAATAAACTGGTGAATGATGCGCTGGCCGCAGCTGTAAAAAGTAATCCCTCCCCTGTTTATACCAAGGATGTCGTGAAGAAAATAACTACCGGCAATTTCGACGACAACATGAAAGATATCGCCGGCTGCGACTGGATTATCGAAGTGGTGGTGGAACGTCTCGATATTAAAAAACTGATCTATGATAAGGTAGAGCAGTTTCGCAAACCCGGTACCCTGGTTACTTCCAATACTTCCGGTATCCCGATCCACATGATGGCTGAAGGCCGCTCGGAAGATTTCAAAAAACATTTCTGTGGCACACACTTCTTCAACCCACCGCGATACCTGCGTTTGCTGGAGATCATCCCGACCCCGGATACCGACCCCGCCGTGGGTGATTTCCTGATGCACTATGGCGATCTGTACCTGGGCAAGACAACCGTATTGTGTAAAGACACACCTGCATTTATCGCAAATCGTATCGGCGTTTATGGTATCATGTCGATATTTCGGCTGGTGGATAAATTAGGGCTTTCAATCGATGAAATAGATTCCCTGACCGGTCCGATCATTGGCAGGCCGAAATCAGCGACCTTCCGCACTGCGGATGTTGTCGGTATTGACACTTTGGTAAAAGTGGCCAAAGGTGTACAGGACAACTGCCCCAATGATGAAGCCCGTGAGACATTCTCCATACCCCAATGGCTGAATAAGGTTCTCGAAAAAAACTGGCTTGGTGATAAAACAGGACAGGGCTTTTTTAAGAAAATAAAATTGCCCGTCGCACAGGGAAGTCCTGAAGAAAGAAAATCAGATAAAGAGATACAGGTCTTAAACCTTTCGACGCTGGAATACGAACCCCGCAAAAAATCGAAGTTCGCCACGATCGAAACTGCAAAGCCTATTGACGATCTCAACACAAGATTGAAAATGCTGGTAGCAGGCCAGGATAAAGCCGGAGAATTCTATCGCCATTTTCATTACGGACTGTTTTCTTACATCTCTCATCGTATCCCAGAGGTCAGCGATGAGCTGTATCGTGTTGATGATGCCATGATGGCCGGATTCGGATGGGAGATCGGCGCTTTCGAAAGCTGGGATGTGCTTGGTGTTGAAAGAACAGTGAAGGCCATGGAGGATGCGGGCTATGCAGTTGCCCCTTGGGTGAAAGAAATGCTGGAAGCCGGTCATAAATCATTTTACAAGGTTGAAGGCGGTAAAAAATATTTCTACGATTCCGCATCTAAGTCATACAAATCCTTACCCGGTGGCGAAGCGTTTATCGTCATGAGCAACTACCAGGACAAACTGGTTTGGAAAAACGCAAGCTGTAAACTTTACAATCTCGGTGACGATGTATTGGGCCTGCAATGGTTTACCAAAATGGGCAGCATAGGCGGCGATGTGCTCAGCGGTATTCAAACTGCTATCGATAAAGCAGAGAAAGGTTATAAGGGCCTTGTGATCGCCAATGAAGGTCCCAACTTTTCTGCCGGTGCGAATGTGGGTATGATCTTCATGCTCGCCATCGACCAGGAATACGACGAACTCGATATGGCCATCCGACTTTTCCAAAATACCATGATGCGGGCACGGTATTCTTCTATTCCTGTCGTTGTTGCTCCTCACGGTCTCGCCTTAGGCGGCGCCTGCGAACTTAGCCTTCACGCGGATAAAGTTTGTCCTGCCGCAGAGACTTATACCGGTCTTGTAGAACTAGGTGTCGGTCTGATCCCCGGTGGTGGCGGTACAAAAGAATTTGTGTTGAGAGCCGCCGATGAAATGCACGAGGACGAACCCGAAACCATTACACTGAAAAACAGATTCCTGACGATAGCCACTGCTAAAGTTGGCACTTCCGCTGCTGAAGGCTTTGGCATTGGCGTGTATCGTAAAGGCCTTGATGAAGTGGTGATGAACCAGGGAAGGCGTATCGCCGAAGCGAAAAAATCAGTGATTGAAATTTACGACAGTGGTTATACCGCGCCGGTACCACGAAAAGATATCCGTGTACTCGGCCAATCGGCGCTCGGTGCTTTATACTCCGGCATACACGCCATGAAAACGGCTGGCTACGCTACGGAACATGATGCGCTGGTTGCAAAAAAACTAGCGTACGTGATGTGTGGCGGTGACCTTAGTGAACCCACGCTTGTTACGGAACAATACCTTCTCGATCTGGAAAGAGAAGCATTCCTTTCCCTTTGCGGTGAGAAAAAGTCTCTCGAACGCATCCAAAGTGTTTTGAAAAGCGGCAAGCCGGTGAGGAATTGATTCTAAAACGGTCAGACGAGGGCGTCAGACCATTTCAGACGAGCGGGTGACGTACGGTCTGACGTCCCCGTCTGACCGTCAGAAGAAACCTCGCGCAGATCGGTCTGACGTCCTCGTCTGACCGTTGGCGGAAAACTTGCGCAGACAGTCTGATGACACCGTCTGACCGATAAAAGAAATTCGCCGGGGATAAAACGTTTTTACTTTGTGATTTCACCTTCATCACCAAATCCGTCCTTGCGAACTTTATTTCTGATTACTCAGAAAATGTTCAGCAATGAAACTTTATGCCGAAAATTGTTACCATGTCTATAACCAGGGAAACAATCACGAGCGCCTTTTCCTAAATGACCAGCATTACCAGAGATTCCTGGAGCTTTTCCGCTCATATATTGTCCCTTATTGCGAGATACTATGCTGGTGCCTGATGCCAAATCATTTTCATACTATCATTTATGCAGACGCAAGAGTAAATTCATTGATAAAAATCGGATCGACACATCTCGATCCAATTACAAATGGGTTTAGAAAATTACTAAGCAATTATAGCCACGAATACAATACTCAAACTGCCAGATCGGGAAGCCTGTTCAGACCAAAAACAAAAGCAAAAAATCTTATAACCGATATACATCCTGAAAAAATCACCACAAACGATTTTGATTACTTTACCAAATGTTTTCACTATATTCATAACAACCCGGTATTGGCCGGTTTGGTAAATGATCCCGCGGACTGGAAATGGTCATCTTATCGGTTTTATATCGGAAAAAGGAAATTATCTTTTTGCAATAGGGAACTGGCGAACCGGTTTCTTGGAATATAGAGAAATATAACCCGGGTAAGACCAGCACGTCAGACCCTTGAACTCGCGATGGGCACCATCGAATATCAGTCAAACCAGCTTCTCATCCATTCCCATATCATCACATATGGGAATGCGGCCGACCCTGCTGTTACTGAAAACATACGGGAGGAAATAGAGTGGATGTGGAATGAACCGCAGGGTGTGGTTCATATTGAGGGGAAGCCATGGCTTGTGCAATTCCTGATCACATCATCGTACCAGCCTGGTATTACTGCCATACAGGTTTATGAAAATACAGATCCGCGTAATAATTATTTCCGCATAGAAGAATTTGTGCATGGCAATATTTCCTTTGTCGATGGTCTTGGTTGTAATAGTGGATATTTTAAATTCGAAAATTTATATAAAGGTTCCACCACGGCCGCGCATGAATACGGTCATACCCTGGGTCTTGCGCATCCGCGTGATATCGACATCAGGGGTAAAGGCGTACCCGGAATCATGTATCCCCGTGGTACACTTGTTGATCCCGGATATCAATACAATCCCGCTGCGCGGGCCGGTGATGGCCCCAATGGCGGGACGATGTACCCCATCCATCGCAGGGTGCGACAGGAAGATATTGACCTGTTGAAAGTTCCCCGTCTTCGTTTTCAAAATGGTAAGGCCGTCATTGGCGAATTTACCAGCATTTGGCATCCCAATCATGCTGATATCAACCGCGATGATTATATATGGCAGGGCATCTCCGGTTAGTGCCGTTTTCCACTCATCCTGTAGGCCTGGCGTTTATAAATATTATTTTTTTCATATTCAAATCTTCCTTAGCTTTTAGAAAATATTCTCCGTCTGCATTGCGGGCATTCACCAAATACTTATTCCTATGCCAAAGAAATGGATTACGCTGCTTTTGGTTGCAGCTACATTTACTTCTATCGCACAACCAAGACTTCCGAAAAATTATTACTGGCAGAAATTCGACAATGGCCTTGAAGTAGTCGTGATCGAGAACCACAAAGTGCCGTTAGTTACCATCGAGATCGCAGTGAAGAACGGCGCTTACACCGAGGGACCTGAGTACAGTGGTTTATCTCATTTGTTTGAGCATATGTTTTTCAAGGCCAACAAAGAGTACCCTGACCAGGAAAAATTCATTGAGCGTACAAAAGAACTTGGCGCCATCTGGAATGGCACTACCAGCGACGAGCGGGTCAACTATTTTTTCACCTTTGAAAGTGACAGTCTTGATGCTGGTCTAAGATTTATGAATGCCGCGATTCGTTACCCGATATATCGCACGGAAGACATGCAAAAGGAAAGACCTGTTGTGGATGGTGAATTCCAAAGGGCGGAAAGCAACCCATTCTTTCAATTATGGATCGATGTTGCCAAACGCACCTGGGGAGAAAATTTTACCCGGAAAAATGCGATTGGCGATCATGATGTGATCAATACCGCCACGCCGGAAAAAATGATGGTCATCAAAGACAAATACTATCATCCGAACAATTCTATCCTGGTGATCTGTGGCGATGTAAAACCCGATCATGCCTTTGCACTCGCAAAGAAAATATATGGCGACTGGGAACACAGCGGTTTTGATCCTCATGAAAAATATCCCATCCCTGAGTTTCAGCCGTTGCAAAAAACAGACTACAACATTAAAACAGCATCTATTGCCGAAACACCGTTTATGATGTTGCAATGGATAGGTCCCGAATATCGAAGCGATTCTGCAGCTACCCTGGCTGCTGATGTTTTCTCCAACATCCTGGGCTTGAATTCATCAAAATGGCAGCAAGCCCTGATTGACAAGGGTCTTGCAAGTTTTTCGGGTGTACAATATAATACTAACAAATATGCCGGGCCAATTTATGCACTCGCGTTACCCAACCCCTCAAAAATGAAAGAATGTCACGACGAGATGCTCAAACAGATTAGTATGTGGGCCGACGATGATTATTTCAGCGACGAGCAATTACAGACCGCAAAAGAGATCCTGATCAGGAATAAGATCCGCAAGGAAGAAAAGCCCTCCTCGCAGGCTTCGGGAATCACTTACTGGTGGTGCAGCACTTCACTGGACTACGCTACCGACTACGATGAGAACCTGCAAAAAGTAAGTCGCGCGGATATCCAGCAATACATCAAAAAATATATTGCAGGCAAACCTTATGTTGCCGGAATGATCCTGAATGAAGAAATGAAGAAACAATACAAACCTGAAGAGTTTTTCCTGGTCAAATCTTTTTGATAATTATTAAAATCAAAAAAATGAAAATCCTAACACGATATATACCCCTTCTTATCATGATTTGCAGCCCTGTCATCCTGATGGCACAAACTGATAAGCCTTACGAGATGAATATAAATGGTGTAAAAGTGATCGTACAACCCAGCGGCAATGAAATTGTAGTGGTACAAACGATAATAAAAGGCGGTGTAAAAAATTACCCTGCCGAAAAAGGAGGGATCGAAAACCTCGCTGTGAGAGGGCTTACGGAATGCGGCACCATGTCTGATGACAAAAACTCATTTAAAGACAAGCTTGATAAAGTAAGTGCGCAGGTAGGTGGATACAGCGGCATGGATTATGCCAGCTTTAGTCTGAACTGCATCAAGTACGACCTGGATAAAGTATGGCCCCTGTATACTGAAGCTTTGCTTAAGCCAAGGTTTGATGAAAAAGAATTTAATCGCATCAAACAGGACGCCGTTAATTTTATCCGTACCAACGAATCAATGCCCGATGAAGCCATTGATCGTATGGCAAGAGAAACCGCGTTCAACGGTAAGGATTATGCCAAAGATCCCCAGGGTACTGTTGCGAGTGTAGAATCGCTAACAGCGGCAGAGACAAAAAAATACTGGGAGTCCATTTTCACCCGCTCCAGAATAGTGATTGTAATCGTTGGAGAGATTGAAAAATCAGAACTCGAGAAAAAATTAACTACATTCCTTGCCAAAGTACCGGCAGGCAAACCTTATACACTTAAAAAGGAACCTTATGTTCCCATGTCCAATACATTTGTAGCAAAAGAAAGGGATAATGCGACGAATTATATTCGCGGGATTACAGGTGGTCCCATGCCGGGATCTGAAGATTACAATGCATTTGTATTAGCGATGAGAATTTTCGCAACTCGTCATTTTGTGGAAATAAGGTCGAAGAATGGTCTTTCCTATGCACCACAGGCCTGGTTTAACGCAGGAACCACTCCTTATGCAACTATTTCTGTGACAACTACCGAACCAAACAAATACATTGCAACAGCCAGGAAACTGGTTGACCAGATAAAGGAAGAAGGCTTTAAAGAGTCAGAATTAAAAAATGAAAAAGCCGGCTATCTCACCGGAATCTATTATCGCCAGGAGACTAACGAAGCACAGGCCAATTCGCTTGCCAACAGCGAAGTACTGTATGGAAACTGGAAAAGAGCTTTGACCATAAAGGATGATATAAAGAAGGTCTCGATCACGCAATTGAATAACGCCTTTAAAAAATACATCAACAATATTACCTGGGTGTACCAGGGTGACCCGAAAAAAGTTGATGCGGTGATGTATACCCAAAAAGCGACGCCGGGATTGCCTGAGGAGAAGAAAGCTTTTTGATTTGAGGGAATTTATAATTGGGAATCATTGCTGTCCGGAATAAATTGTTGAAAATATGTTCAAACCCGGGACTAGTACGAGTTTGTGCAAAAGTCCAAAAGTCCTGGCTTGGCTGCCAGATCCTACCTACTTTTTTGCCTTGATGCAAAAAAGTAGCAAAAAAAATCAAGCTTGTCCCGGATTTAATC
>JAEYOL010000167.1 GCA_023411775.1 Bacteroidota bacterium
CAATATGAAATGGGACGTCCTCATGGTCTTGCAAAAGACGGCGACCTGCTGCTGATTTGTGACGGGCAGTTTGGGTTAAAGGTATTTAATGCTGCCAAACCTACCGATCTGAAATCCCTTAGTACGATCGGCAATATCGACACCTACGATGTGATCGCCACGAATAAGATCGCCCTGGTAGTTGCAAAAGACGGTTTGTACCAATATGATTATTCAGATGTTTCCAATATCCGGTTGTTAAGCAAAATTCAGGTGAATAAGCCATGAGAAAAGTAATTATTGTTGTGATGCTGGCACCTGTGTTTGCTTATGGGCAAAAACACGGTGTGAGCTTTAAGAAGTGGAGTACGATCGGAAGCGTGGGGCTTGTGACTGGTGAGTCGGGGAGTCGACCGGTGTTTCAGCTTTCCAGCGGGATCAACTATCGCCAGTTTTTTACCGGAGTAGGCCTGGGATATGATAGCTATGAATTTAATTCCATGCCGTTGTTTGCTGACTTGCGATATAAGTTCGGGCAGAAAGTATCAGGATTTATTTATGGCATGGCAGGATATAATTTTCCAATCATGCCAGGTAAATCTGTTGAAAACTTTAAGACCAGCGAAAACAGGAGCGGGGGATTATTTCTCGATCTTGGTGTCGGTTGCCGTATACCAATGGGCAAGGTGGACCGGCTTTTACTAAGTGCGGGGTTTAGCCAGAAAAAAATGTCACAAAGACAAACATTCAACTATCCTTGTTTTACAGGCAACTGCGAAGAAGCTACATTCAATTACGATTACAATTTTGGACGGATAACAGCCAAATTGAGTTGGGAGTTGGGATACTAGCCGGTTTTTTAGTTCGCTGGCGTATAGCCGGTGTCAAAGTAACGGGCAAACTGAATCAACTGACGGTGGTGGTCGTTTATTTGGTGCTTAAGATGGTATCTCAACCCTCCCTTCTCGCCGCAGTAATTAAAAATCATGCTTCAGAGATGCGGGATTCTGCCTGAGGTATCTACCCTCATGCATTTTTTTGCTGGTTTAACAGATTTCAATTAAATTGGATTTGAGATTGCAAACCAGAGCAAAATGCTAAAGAAGGAACGCCAAACCTTTATCCTGCACCGGGTAAACCTGCATAACAAGGTATTATCAGTCGATCTGAGCCAGGAAATGAATGTGTCCGAAGATACGATCCGGCGGGATCTGAATGAAATGGCACAGATGGACAAACTGATAAAAGTGCATGGCGGCGCTTTATCCAAATCATTTCACCTTTCCATCGAATCGAACCGCTATGTTTACGCGCTTAGCGGTAAAAAATCAATCGCACACAAAGCTGCCCAGTTAATAAAAGACGGCATGTTCGTACTGACCAGTGGTGGCACCACCATTATCGAACTGGCCAAATCCCTTCCACCCGAGCTCAAAGCAACTTTTATCACGGTTAGCTTGCCTGCAGCATATGAGTATATCCATCACCCGAACATTGATGTAATATTCATTGGTGAGAAAATCTCGAAGAGTTCCCAGATCGCCATCGGTGGCGAAACCATTTCAAAGATCAAAAACATCAAGGCCGACCTGTGTTTTTTGGGTACCAACGCTATTGATATTGAAAATGGGCTCACCGACAACGACTGGGATGTGGTAGAAGTTAAGAAAGCAATGATCGAAGCATCTCAGAAAGTGGTTTCGCTCGCCATTGCAGAAAAACTGAACACCTTTCAGCGGATCAAGATCTGCGATTTGCGGCAGATTGATACCCTGATCACCGAGTTGGATCCCACCGAAGACTCATTGCGGGCTTATGTGAAGACTGGCGTTGAAATTCTGTAAAGCGCTCTACTCTTCTTTATAAAAAACAATTGCTTCAATTAAAAACTGTAGTATGAAAAATCCGTTTTGTCTAAAACAGGGGAAATGGAAACCCGTCTCCATATTCCTTGTACTTATTCTTGCGTACGGTACGATCCTGGCGCAGGTCAATATCACGGGGAAGGTAACCGGACCCGACGGGAACGGATTGTCTTCAATATCGGTTACCATACGAAACACTACTATTGGCGCCACGACTGCGGCAGATGGTAATTATAGTTTATCGGCTACTTTAACGCCGGGTAACTATACCGTCATATTTTCTGGCGTAGGTTACCGGACCAGAGAACAGGCGCTTTCGATAGGCACCTCGGCGACTTACACGGTAGACGCCCGCCTAGATATCGATGCCCTAAGTATGGACGAGGTCGTCGTAACGGGTGTATCGGCTGGTACCACCAAAAAGCAACTTGGTAGCTATATAAGCACCGTTAAAGGCGATCAACTTAACAAAGGCGCTACAGGCAATGTGCTGGCTGCACTCCAGGGAAAAACAGCGGGTGCACAGATCACACAAAACTCAGGTGATCCCGCTGGTGGAGTTTCCGTAAGGCTAAGAGGGATAAGTTCCATCAATAGTTCTTCGGAGCCTTTATATATTGTAGACGGTATCATCGTCAACAATGCTACAACAAGGGTTACCAATACATCCGGTAACTATGATGGCCAGTTATTCGTTGGTACAATCGGCCAAAACCGGCTGGCAGATATCAACCCCGCCGACATCGAAAGGATCGAGGTATTGAATGGCGCTGCGGCGGCAGCAATTTATGGCTCAAGGGCAAATGCGGGAGTGGTGCAGATCTTTACTAAGAGAGGCAGCTCGGGTGCACCCATTATCAGTTTGTCTTCAAGCGTTACCGTTAGCCAGTTACGTAAATCAGTGGATGTAAACCAGGCACCCACAAAATTTGGCGGTTCACCTGATGCGGAAACACAGGATATTCTTACACCCGCCTGGACTACCACAACACCGGTCGCCCGGTACGATTACAATGACTATATCTTTCATACGGCTGTAGGTACGGATAATACCGTGTCCGTGAGCGGTGGTCGCGATAAAACTAAATATTACCTCTCCGGTTCGTATTATTTTAATGAGGGAATCGTAAAGAACACCGACTTCAGACGATTCAGTTTTCGCAGCAACATTGACCAGGAGATAAACAGCCAGCTGAGCTTTTCTCTTGGATTGAACTATATCAACAGCGCATCCAACGAAAAGCCGGATGGCAACTCTTTCTTCTCGCCGCTGAACTCTATCAATATCATTGGCAATTTCCACGATCTGTGGACCCGCGATGCGGTGGGTAATATCAGGGCTGTGGGCGAACGTCAGCGGGTAAACCCGGTGTCAATCATCGAGGATATCAAACAAAGACAGGAAACCAGCCGGATACTTGCCAACGGCTCCCTGAAATGGAGACCCATTCGCAACCTGACACTTGATTATACCCTTGGTATTGACAACTATAACCAGAATGGCAAAACATTTATTCCCCCATTTGCCTACCCGGTCAACCCTGGGTTTTATGGTGGTGGCCTCACGCTTGACCCGGCACAAAACGGTTATGCCAGTGCTGCCAACAATAATTATTTCCAGATCAACCATGAGATCAATGCAACCTACAATGCCAGGATCACCAGCGATCTGAATTCGACCACACAACTTGGATATTCGCTCCAGTATGAAAAATCCAGCTATAGCCTGGTACAGGGCAGAGGTCTTGCACCTTTCGTAGAAGTAGCCACCGGTGCCGCTACAGCTTTACCTTCATCTGATTCCCGTGGGGAGTTATCGATCTCGGGTGCTTATCTCCAACAGAATTTTAAATACAAGAATCATTTATTCCTGACCGGTGCTGTAAGGGTAGACGGGTCATCGGTATTTGGTGAAGACGAAAGAAATCAGGTTTATTTGAAAGGTAGTGGTAGCTATGTTCTTTCAGATGCTGAATATTGGGACGGCTCACCGATGTCATCATGGTGGAACCTGTTCAAGCTCCGCCTGGCTTATGGTGAGTCCGGGAACCTGACAGGTATCGGGCCGTACGAACGGTTTAATTCCTACTCCAGCATTGCATTCCTGGGTAAGACATCCTTTTTCTCCAGCTCTACACTTGCCAATACGAATGTGAAGCCGGAACGGCAAAAAGAGATTGAGTTCGGTACGGATCTCGGTTTCATGGATAATCGGATCGGTGTACAATTCAATTATTATATCAAAAAAGTCGATGACCTGCTTATTAGTCGTGTTATCGCCCCTACAACAGGATTCTCCAGTCTGCTGGATAATTTTGGATCACTGGAGAACAAAGGTTTTGAAGTAATACTAAACCTGGGATTAATAAGACGTAGTGATTTGCGATGGGATCTCACCGGTGTTTTCAACCGCAACCGTAATAAGGCCGTGAGTATTGGCCAGGCATTGACACTGCTGAGTACGAATGCAGGGGCGCCAATCGCCATACTGGAAGGACAGCCAATCGGCGTGTTCTATGGAACATTCTTCGCGGTAGATCCCGGAGGCAATCAATTGAAAAATACAAGTGGTATTCCGCTTACGGAAAGGGGTACTCAAAATGCGCCCTTATCGTATACGACACAAAGAGGTGTTGACAACCTTCCATCAGGCGCAGTACTTCGAAAAGTGATCGGTGATCCCAATCCTGATTACACAGCCTCGCTTATCAATGAGGTCAACTATAAAAAATTCAATTTGCGAGTCCAGTTCGATGCCGTGCAGGGCGTGGATGTGTTCAACGCCGACTGGAGAACCCGCCAGGGTGTAGGGAATGGTAAAGTGGCCGAACAGGAACATCGTGGCGAATTACCCAGGGGATATGTGCTGGGCGTTTACAATATTGAAGAATGGCGTGTGGATGATGGTTCATTTGTAAAACTTAGGGAGGTTTCTATAGGATACGATTTTGGCAGGGTTAAAAATATCTTCAGTGGGCTTACTGTCACTTTGAGTGGCAGGAACCTGGTAAGCTTTGATGATTACAAAGGATATGACCCGGAAGTAAACTCGGGCGGACAAAGCACTATTCTTCGAGGTGTTGACTTTGGATCGGTGCCCATTCCAAGAACTTTTAGCCTGGGTATCCAAGCCAAATTCTAAACCTTTTAAAAACAACAACTATGTTATCAATAAATAAATATAATCGTTGGATGATCCTGGCCATGCTGGCACTCGTCATCTCATCGTGCAAGAAAAATTATTCCGATCCAAACCGCGCTACCAGCGACAGGGTTTTTAGTTCCGCTGGTGGGATAAGCGGGGTAACGGTAGGCCTTCAACGTGTGTATTCACTGGGACGGGGTAGTTCAGTTTACAATGTAATAACCGCAAACGGTTTTATCACCAAAGAACTGAGACTACTCAACCAGGGTAATACAGCCGAATACCAATTGAGCCAGGGGGGTACTGCCGTGGATGGTACCAACACAATGCTGGCTGGACTGTGGACCAACAGCAATAAGATCATTTATGATGCCGACGAAGTAATTACTGCGGCAGCCGGGCTGGCTGATAAAGGTGTCGCAAGTGGATTGATCGGATATGCTTCGATTTTCAAAGCACTTGCTATTGGTAATATGTCGATGTTCTGGGATCAGATACCCGCTGAAATTGGTACCAACGTCTCGTTTATTGGAAGGGTTGATGGATTTAAAAAAGCGATAGCTGTTATCGACAACGCATTAACAACTATCAATGCCAACCCAATCAGCAGTGGATTTCTTGGATCTGTTCCTGCCGGAATTGATATTGTGAATACACTACATGCCCTGAAGGCTCGTTATTCTCTTTATGCCGGCGACTATGCACAGGCTTTGACATCCGCCAACCAGGTTGATCTTTCTAAAAAATCGGTATTAAATTATGAAGCGGCATCACCTAACCCGATCTTCGATGTAGCCGGATCAAATTTTAATGTGTATCAGCCTTTTGACTCCACGATGGGATTGCCGCCATCACTCGCACCCGACCTGGCTGATAAACGCGTACCTTTTTACATGGTGCTGAGCGGCTCTACTGCTTCGCGTTTCCTGATGAAAGGATTTGCTGCGAGTACTACAACGGCTATTCCAGTTTACCTGCCTGGAGAGATTACGCTGATCAAAGCTGAGGCATATGCGCGACAGGCTACACCTGATCTCGGTAGCGCATTGACCGAGTTGAATAAGGTAATCACCAAATCTCCCGCCGCTGATCCTTTTGGTGTAGGCGCGGATTTGCCTGCAATCGCTGGACCTTTGACGCAAAACGAGATACTTGAAGAGATCTATCGTCAGCGAAGTATAGAATTATATATGTCGGGCTTAAGGCTGGAAGATATGAGAAGAATGGACAGGCCTACAGCTGAGCGTACGCGAAACCTTATGCCTTATCCTTTCCGTGAAAGGGACAATAATCCCAATACACCAGCGGATCCACCATTTTAATCACATACTGTATTGTCAGATGCTTTTCAGGTTAAAGGTTGCTTTCGGGCAACCTTTTTTCCTGTTGAATAAATTTTATATTTCGCTGCATGCCTTTCCACTTTGTACGACTCAGCGGTGAATGTTTGAATAATCTTTTAAAAGCTTCTTCAGTCAGTGATTCCCATTCACTGGTAGTAAAATTCAGGATCTCAGGTAATGGTTTGAATTCGATCTCATCATTTGGTTTGCTGAAACGATTCCAGGGACAAACATCCTGGCAGATATCGCAGCCAAATGCCCAGTTGTTAAACTTTCCACTGACTTCATCGGGTATCAGCATTTCTTTTAGTTCTATGGTATAGTATGAAATGCATTGACTGCCATTGACAACTTTACCAGGCAGGATAGCGCCGGTGGGACATGCTTCAATACATTTCGTACAACTTCCACAATAATCTTTTGCAAAAGGATCGTCATATATAAGATCGAGGTCGACGATTAGTGTGGCAATAAAAAAGAATGAACCACTTTCCTTAGTTATCAAATTACCATTCTTGCCAATCCACCCAACGCCACTGCGCTGCGCCCAGCTTCGTTCTAATACTGGTGCGGAATCCACAAACCCCCGTCCATTTATTTCGCCGATCTCGTCCTTCAATACATTTAAAAAAGTTTTCATTTGTGATCTGATCACATCATGATAATCTTTTCCAAACGCATATTTTGAAATCTTTACCGCGTTTTCATCTTGTTGTTGTGAAGGAAAATAATTCTTCAAAAGTGTTATTACTGACTTAGCACCGGGAACCAGTTTATAAGGGTTTACCCTTAGTTCGAAATGATTTTCCATATAATTCATGGAACCATGCATTCCTTTTTTGAGCCAGTTTTCAAGTCTTATTGCATCATCATCAAGCCTTTCTGCTTTTGCAATGCCACAATAGTCAAATCCAAGCCTGTTAGCTGTTTGTTTGATGAGACTTGTGTGTGTATGTTGACTACTGTGGCAATTGAACATGATAACCAATGATCTTTAGGCAAAGATACTATTGGAAAACTCAGGAATTTTTTAGTTCTTGTTCATCATTTGTACCACCAAACTAACGCCATCACTATGAATATCAAACTTGCGGTCTGCAGTCTGCTAATTCTTGCTGCATTTCAGAGCCATGCACAGGAAAAATCGAAAGTAAAATTTGGGAAAGTTTCACCTGAAGATTTTGCAGAAACCTCTTATAGCATTGATACTAGTGCGAGTGCTGTGGTGATTGCCGATATAGGGTCTACTGAAATTAAAGGCAACACGAAAGGAAATTTCTCGCTGGAGTTTAAACGGTTTCGTCGCGCAAGGATCATGAATAAAAACGGATACGATATCGCCAACGTCGAGATTGGCCTTTACACTGATGGTAAAGCGGAAGAAGATCTGAGGAGTCTGAAAGCGGTAACCTATAATCTTGAAAATGGAAAGGTGGTTGAAACAAAGCTGGATGTCAAAGAAGCAGTATTCAAAGACAAGATCAATAAGAACTTTGTCATTAAGAAATTCACATTCCCAAATATTAAAGAGGGATCCATTATAGAGTATGAGTATAAGCTAACCTCCGACTTTCTTTTCAATTTGCAACCCTGGGAATTCCAGGGTGAGCATCCGCGCTTGTGGAGTGAATACAACGTGACCATGCCTGAGTTTTATTATTACGTGACTATAATGCAGGGGTATGTTCCGTTTACATTCACCGATCGTAAGCAAAGGAGGGAAAGCTTTACAGTTATGGACAATAATACTTCAGGCGCAACACAGAGGGGTAGTTTTTCCGCTTCCGTGACCGATTATCGCTGGGTAATAAAAGATGTACCGCCTATTAAGGAAGAAAGTTATACCTCAACAGTCCGAAATCATATTTCCCGTCTTGAATTCCAGCTTGCAGAAGTAAGAGATCCTTTTATTCCGAGGAAGATCATGTCTACCTGGCCGGAAGTAGCCAAAAGATTGCTGGAAGACGAAAGTTTCGGATACTCCATCAATCGCGGTAACGGATGGCTCAATGATGTAATGGGAGACGCGACCCTCGGAGCATCTAAGGATCTTGAAAAAGCGAGAAATATATTCGCGTATGTGAGAGACAACATGACCTGTACAAACTATAACAGGAGAACAATTGACAAGAACCTGAAAGATGTACTTAAATCAAGAAACGGGAGTGAAGCCGAAATAAACCTGCTGCTGACAGCCATGTTATTAAAAGCAGACCTTAATGCGGAACCAGTAATTCTCAGCACCCGATCAAATGGTTACACATATCCTTTGTACCCCCTTATTGACAAGTTCAACTATGTGATCACGCGTTTAAATATTGATGGTAACTATTATTACCTTGATGCCAGCCGGCCGAGACTTGGATTTGGGAGGCTTAGTTATGATGTGTATAATGGGCATGCAAGGGTGGTAGACAGGGATGCCACTCCGCTGGAGTTTCTTTCAGACTCGCTGGTGGAAGGAAAAGTCACTTCAGTGTTTATTATCAATGACAAGGACGGGAATATGACCGGGAGCATACAACATGCGCCAGGCTACTTTGAGTCGTATAGCCTGCGGAATCGGGTTAAAGAAAATGGAAAAGATCAGTTTTTCAATGAAATCAAGAAAAGTTTCACAGGTGAAGTTGAGATTTCTGAACCCGCAATTGACTCACTTGATAAATACGATTTTCCTGTTATTGTCCGGTATAAGTTTGATATGGATAATGGTGATGAGGATATTATTTATTTCAATCCTTTGCTGAGTGAGGCCTGGAAAGAAAACCCATTCAAATCTGCCGAGCGCAATTACCCGGTAGAGATGCCCTATACCATTGATCAGACCTACCTGCTGCGCCTCGACGTTCCGAAAGGCTACACGGTCGATGAGTTGCCAAAACAGATCGTGGTTAAACTGAATGAGGATGATGATGGCTTTTTTGAATACAGGCTGTCTGAATCAAACGGTGCTATTTCACTGCGTTCGCGTATCAAGATTAACAGGGCCTTTTTTATGCCTGAAGAGTATGAAATGTTGCGTGAATTTTTTAACCTGGTCGTGAAGAAGCACAGTGAGCAGATCGTTTTTAAAAAGAAAAGCTGATGAAAAAAAGACTATTGCTGGCGGCAGGAGTAATCCTTTCCCTCCAGTTCAACCTATTTTCGGCTGATGGAGATTATTCGGTCGCAAGGATACCAAAGGCACTTTTGAAAAATGCAAATGCTGTTTTACGTCTCGAGGAACAGCGGTTTGAGATCAGGAATACAAAGGAAACCAGGTTCACCAACCACTATGTAATTACTATCCTGAATGAGAAAGGTGCCCGCTGGGCTGGTTTTGTGGATTATTATGATAAGCATAGGTCAATTTCGGATGTAGAGGGTATTTTATATGATGCTAATGGCAAGCAAATAAAAAAGATCAGGAAAAAGGACCTCGAAGATCTTAGTGGTGTGTCAAGTGGAACATTGATGGATGACGACAGAGTGAAGCGTCATAATTTTTATTACCGAGTGTATCCATATACCGTGGAATATACCATTGAAATTGAGAACAAGAGTACCCTGTTCTTCCCGATGTGGTCGCCGCAGGGTGGTGAAAACCTGGCGGTAGAAAGCAGTTCGTTTAGTATTGTATCAGATCCCACCTACCAGGTAAGATATAAGACCTTCAACTATTCTTCTGCGCCTCTGATCACGCAGGAAAAAAATAAGAAAGTGATGACCTGGTCGGCAAAAAACATGGAGGCTACTTTCAGGGAGTCGTTTTCACCGCGCTGGCATGAGCTTACCACTACAGTTATATTTGGTCCCACCGAATTCCAGATGGACTCGTATAAAGGCAATATGCAGAGCTGGCAGGATTTTGGAAAATTTGTACACTCACTAAAGTCGGGGCGTGACCAGTTGCCCGCGCATATCAAAACCCAGGTGCATGCTATTGCAGACCCTCTTTCGGGGCCCAGGGAAAAGATCGCAGGTCTATATGAATACATGCAAAAGAATACCAGGTACATCAGTATTCAACTTGGTATCGGAGGCTGGCAGCCATTTCCGGCCAGTGATGTTGCGGCAAATGGATACGGCGATTGCAAGGCGCTTACTAACTATATGTATAGTATGCTGCAGGAAGTAGGAATCAGGTCATATTACGCACTGATACGTGCCGGTAAAAACGCTAACTACATTACAGAGGATTTTCCTTCACAACAATTTAATCACGTCATACTTTGCGTACCGCTTTCTACGAAAGATACCGTTTGGCTGGAATGCACCAGTCAGACTATGCCTTCAGGCTACCTTGGCGATTTTACTTCAGACAGACCAGCATTATTGGTTGATGAGAACGGAGGAAAAATGGTCAGAACGCCCAGGTATTCGATGGAGGAAAATTTGCAGGCCCGGATGATTACGGCAAAACTGGAAGCCAATGGCACACTAAGAGTCAATGCAAATAACCGTTATCACGGGATGCAGCAGGACGGCATTCATGATATTATACATGGTTTGTCCAGGGAGAAAGTAAAAGAATACCTGCATGAGCAACTGAATTTTCCCACCTACGATGTTAATTCATTTGACTATAAAGAACAAAAATCTGCCATACCCGTTATCCGGGAATCACTCGATATCACTGTAAGCAACTATGCTACCATTACAGGTAAAAGAATATTCATTCATCCAAATGTGATGACAAAATCGGGCAGCAAATTAAGTCCTGATTCTACCCGCAAATACGACATTCAATTATATTTTGAATATAAGGATGTCGATACAGTGGAGATTGAATTGCCAGCTGGTTACAGACCCGAAACAATGCCTAAGGATGTTGCCATCAAAAGCCAGTTTGGTACTTACGAGGCTTCGATCAAGTTCCGCGACAATAAGCTTTATTACTACCGCTCATTCGAACATAAAAGCGGTCGTTTCCCCGCAAAAGACTATGCCGACCTGGTCGAGTTTTCCAATGCGGTGCACAAAGCCGACCGCAACCGGGTGGTACTGGTGAAGGAAGAAACCGGCGAAAAAGCATTCTAAGCGAACAAAAACCTATCACTCACGACAGGGAAATTGCTGGTCCACGACAGATTTCATTTCCAGGTGAACCCCAGCGCGTTCTTCACCCAACAGGTTTTTTACAAACACCAGGTAAGCATATCCCCTGCAAAAATCAATCATGGGCCAGGTGCCAAATAAACCCGGGCTGGCCAGGGCGGTGGCCTTGTTATCTTTTTCCTCCAACACCCAGCTGCCGAGGGCATAGTTGAAACCTGTGGCGGACTTTGGTGCATATTTGATTTGATCCTGGCGGGTATGGATTTTCATAAGCTCCTCCACAGACGATTCGCTTAAAATTTGCTGGCCGTTAAATTTGCCCTTATTCATGAGCATAACCAGGAACTTCATGTAATCATCTGCTGTGGAAGTTGCGCCCCCCGACGGATTGATGGGACCTGCATCGAGGTTTGTAAAACTTGATTTACGCATGCCCATGGGATTAAACAATTTTTGTTTGATCAACACATCAAATTTCTTCTTGCCTATAACTTCCAGCACACGTCCGGCAATATTAATACCAGTGCCACCATACCAGAAGTCGGTACCGGGATTGGTCCTGATCTCCTTCCGCGCAAATGAATTTACTTCCTCCTCAAGTGAAGCGAATTTGGACCTTTGGACCAATCTTTTCAAAAGCCGGGTTTCCTCATCAATTCCGGTAGTATGGGACAGGCAGTGACGGAGCGTGATATAATTTTTACCATAGCGTTCGAATTCTGGAAGCCAGCGACTGACCCTGTCGTCGAGTGAAACAAGACCTTCATCAACAAAACGCATCACCAGGGCCGCAGTCAGCCATTTACTGCAACTGGCAATAGGTGCACTGGTTTTACTGTTGAATGTACCCAGTTCTTTTTTATAAACAAGGGTATCATCTTTTTTCCAGATCATCACCACAAAATCATTTCCCAGAAACTTCTTTTTGGCTTCAATTTCGCTGTCCAAAGCAGAGAAATCGGGTTGTGCAATTGCGGTCTGCAATATTAGCAGGAAACAGGCCAGCAGACTGCTTTTCAGGCAGTTTTGAATTAGTTTGTATGACATTGTTACGGATGGTTGTGGCTTGGATTATGATTTGTGAACTTTAGTCTAACAATCGCATTAATTATATGAACTTAGGAAATTTTACCATAAAAGCAGCGGAAGCCTTTCAGCAGGCACAGCAACTCGCATTTAACGCGGGTAGTCCGAATATTGAGACGGAGCATATCTTAAAAGCGTTGCTGGAACAGGAGGATTCACCCGTTGAATACCTGTTAAAGAAGAACAACGTTACGCTTAACCTTCTTGACACAAAGCTGGATGAATTGATCGCCCGTTTGCCAAAGACCTCAGGCGACCCTGCACAGCAGATCAGCCGGGAGGCGAATAATGTGATCCTGCGTGCGGGTGCATCGCTGAAACAGTTTAACGACGAATTTATTACACCCGAACACCTGGTACTGGCTATTGTAGGCGGGAATGACAATACCGCCAAATTGCTGAAAGATGCCGGGCTTACCGAAAAGGGGCTGGTGACCGCAATAAAGGAATTAAGGAAAGGCGATACGGTTACTTCTCAAACACAGTCGCAGGAATTCAATGCACTGAACAAATACGCGAAAAACCTGAATGAGATGGCGCGTCAGGGCAAACTTGATCCGGTGATCGGCCGCGACGAGGAGATCCGTAGAACATTGCATATTCTTTCACGTCGCACCAAGAATAATCCTATCCTGGTAGGTGAACCTGGTGTGGGTAAAACGGCTATAGCCGAGGGTATTGCCCACCGGATCGTAAATGGAGATGTGCCGGAAAACCTGAAATCAAAAACGATCTATGCGCTCGATATGGGATTGCTTATCGCCGGTGCGAAATATAAAGGTGAGTTTGAGGAGCGTTTAAAAGCGGTTATTAAAGAAGTGTCGGGCAGTGATGGCGAGATCATCCTGTTTATTGACGAGATCCATACACTGGTAGGTGCCGGTGGCGGCGAAGGTGCTATGGACGCTGCCAACATCCTGAAGCCGGCGCTCGCAAGAGGTGAACTCAGAGCTGTAGGTGCAACTACGCTGAATGAATACCAGAAATTTTTTGAAAAAGACAAAGCTCTCGAAAGAAGGTTTCAGAAGATCATGATCGATGAACCCGACCTGGAAGATGCGATCTCGATATTGCGTGGCCTGAAGGATCGGTATGAGACTCACCACCATGTTCGTATCAAAGATGAAGCGATCATTGCCGCAGTGGAATTGTCGAGCCGATATATCACAGATCGTTTCCTGCCCGATAAGGCCATCGACCTGATCGATGAAAGCGCGGCCAAGCTTCGCCTGGAAATGAATTCCATGCCGGAAGAACTGGATCGCCTGGAAAGACAGATACGCCAGTTGGAAATTGAAAGAGAAGCGATCAAACGGGAAAACGACGAAGCCAAGTTGAAAGAGCTAAATACAAGCATTGCGAACCTGGCAGTGGAGCGCGACACTTTTAAAGCCAAATGGCAGGAGGAAAAGGAAATAGTTGAAAAGGTTCAGGACGCAAAGGCCAAAGTCGAGCAATTGAAACTTGAAGCCGAGCAGGCAGAACGCAACGGTGACTATGGAAAAGTAGCTGAGATCCGTTACGGCAAAATAAAAGAGCAGGAAACACTCATCAATGAATATTCCGAGCAGCTTAATGCCATCAGCGAGAATTCCCGCATCATGAAGGAAGAAGTGGATGCGGAAGATATTGCCGAAAGTATAGCCAAGGCTACCGGTATCCCGGTTGCGAAAATGATGCAAAGCGATAAAGAAAAATTGCTGCACCTTGAAGATCACCTGCATGAAAGGGTAGTGGGACAGGATGAAGCGATCACTGCCGTAGCAGACGCCATTCGCAGGAGCCGGGCCGGCCTGCACGATCCCAGGAAACCTATTGGTTCATTTATATTTCTTGGTACTACCGGGGTGGGTAAGACCGAGCTGGCAAAGGCGTGGGCCGACTACCTATTCGATGATGAAAGTATGATGACCCGGATCGATATGAGTGAGTACCAGGAGAAACATACGGTGTCAAGACTGGTAGGTGCACCTCCGGGGTATGTGGGTTATGATGAGGGGGGCCAACTTACTGAGGCTGTAAGACGTAAGCCTTATAGCGTGGTATTGCTCGATGAAATAGAAAAAGCGCACCCAGATGTCTGGAATGTTATGCTACAGGTGCTGGATGATGGTCGCCTGACTGATAATAAAGGCAGGACGGTGAATTTTAAAAACACCATCATTATTATGACCAGCAATATTGGAAGTCACCTGATCCAGGATGCTTTTGATAATATTACTGAGGCGGATGTGGAACAGGCAACCGAAAAGGCAAAAACAGAGGTGATGAATTTGCTCAGGCAGACCATTCGTCCTGAATTTTTGAACCGGGTAGATGAGATCATCATGTTCCAGCCTTTGATGAAAAAGGAAATACGTTCGATTGTAAATATTCAACTAAACAGTCTCAAAAACCTGTTGGCCGAAAATGGAATCGAACTCCAGTTTACCGATTATGCGCTTGACTTCCTGGCCGAGCAGGGATTTGATCCTCAGTTTGGTGCACGGCCACTGAAAAGGGTTATACAGAAAGAGATCGTTAATCCGATGAGTAAAAGGATACTCGCGGGTGATATCGATAAAACCCACCCGGTACTGGTCGACGTGTTTGATAATACCGTAGTGTTTAGAAATGAAGTTCCACAGATGGAACGGAGCGGGAAAGGCAAGTGAGCAGGGTGGTAATAGGGGATTAGGAATTTGGGATGTATGCATTACCCGGGTGTCGCAAAGCGATGTGGGTAAGGATTTCCCTGGTTCCTGGTCCCCATTTTTTAGTCCTCAATTTTGCAGGTTTTACGAGGTAAATTTCTTTTTTCCCGTGACTTTATCATTTTCGTTGTGGCCTTAAAAAGGCGGCACACTTTTTTCATTATTTTTACGTTACAGGGAAACAATAGTCATTATACCTTATCAAAACAAATTTATGAGCTATCCAGTATCTTCCTCCGAAACAACCGGCCGGGCATATACACGCTATCTACTCCTGAGCTTATTACTGATATTGATCTTTGCCATCGCATTTGGTGGCTATAAGATCGTGTTCAGTGATTCAACTTCGGGAGCTAATGCCGCCACACCCTCGGGAATGGTTACCGTTACCGAAGAAAATAAGCAGGAATCTGCACCTGAGCCGAAGATGACCGATGAGGAATACCAGCGCCTGATGACCCATATCGTGAATGGTGATTCTTCGGGTAAATGGCCGGTAAAAACACCGCTGCCTTTGGAAGGATCCATATTCCCTTCTAAAAGGGTGATCGCGTTTTACGGGAACCTTTACTCAAAGCAAATGGGTATCCTGGGGGAACTTCCCCGCAAGGAAATGCTGGCCAAACTACAACAGGAAGTTGCCAACTGGCAGAAAGCGGATTCTGTGTTGGAAGTGATCCCCGCGCTTCATTATATCGCCGTCACTGCCCAGATTGAGCCAGGTAAAGGTAAGAAGTACAGGTTGCGCATGCCGTTTCACCAAATTGATTCTGTATTGAGTATGGCAAGGGAAATAAACGCCCTGGTTTTTGTAGATATCCAGGTTGGACATAGTACGTTGCAGGAAGAAGTACCACAGCTTGAGAAATATTTGAAAATGCCCAATGTGCACCTCGGCATCGACCCGGAGTTTTCCATGAAAACCGGTCATGCACCAGGCAAGGTGGTTGGAAGTTTTGACGCGGCTGATATTAACTATACTATGGATTACCTGACCAAACTGGTTAAGGAAAATAATCTACCGCCCAAGATCCTGGTCGTGCACAGGTTTACACAAAACGGGGTAACAAATTATAAGCAGATAAAGACCAGGCCGGAAGTACAATTTGTTATGGATATGGATGGTTGGGGACACCCGCCATTAAAGATTGGTACCTACAAGCACTTTATTCACAAAGAGCCGGTTGAATACACAGGTTTCAAAGTGTTTTATAAAAATGATACAAAGAAGAATGGCCGCCTGCTTACGCCTAAAGAAATACTGGCATTAAAACCAATGCCGGTCTATATACAATACCAATAGTCGATTTTATAAGATATTGGAAAGCAGTATGGGATTTTAGTCCCGTGCTGCTTTTTTTTTATGGATACCGGGTACTGGATGCTGGATAATTGATAATGGATATTGGGTTGAAAAATTTCGGGGTAGGGGTCGTATTTTCTTGGGTCTGATGTTCAAAATGGAGGGTAAATTCCCCTGAAGGAGCCATTATTTTGCCGGAATTTGGAGGAATACAACCCGGTGGCATATTTTTTTCACCAATTTTGGAGTAGGATAAGCATGAAGCTAATTTCTTTAATCCAAAACAATGCCTTATGAACTACCCTGTTACTACCGCAACAAGCCGGGAACTGTTCAATTCAATTTTCCGGGCTGCGATCGTTATCCTGTTGGTCTTTTTTGTCGGATTTCTTATTGTTGAGGCTTTATCGTTCTTAAAACTCTTTGAGGTTACAACGGTCGCCAACCCCGCTTTGTACCTGGTTAAATAGCCCGGATTACCTTTATTAAAGGTCTAAAGGCGAGGTGACCACGGAATGCCCGGATAGTCAATTTACGTACAGTAAACGGACTGGAAAACTTCGAAAAAGCTGCATGGCGGCCAGGGAAGTTATTCATCACGGCTGTTAATAAATTCTTTTAAGCCGTTCGGGTTTTTCCGATATTTTTAGTTAATGCAAGAGCATTTTCATCTTCTACAAACCATTTATGAGATCGTAAAGAACGATCCGCAACCCGAACATTATGGATGCCGCCCCCGGGAAATTATTCTCAGGCGTTTACAGGAATGGTCTGTAATTCATCAACAACTACTAGCGCTTTGCGAGGAAGATCTTGTAAGCCTGGAACAGCAGGACACACTTATCATCAGGATTACTTCAAAGGGGATAGAAACG
Source organism: Bacteroidota bacterium (assembly GCA_023411775.1). GTDB lineage: Bacteria > Bacteroidota > Bacteroidia > Chitinophagales > Chitinophagaceae > Terrimonas_B. Next base: position 17,327 of record JAEYOL010000167.1, read on the forward strand.
GCGAAGCAGGCAGGACGCAAAGTAAGAACCAGTTAAGGTTCATGTTTTACAAAATAAGATACGGATCCGATAACTATTGGATCGGGAATTGGTGATTTGGAATCAGTCGGCGTGCTATTCTAAATTATTTCTTATCGACGTGTATACTTCTCCCGGTTTCTTTTACCATCACGCCAAACATAATCCCAATCACCATTTCTCAACAATCCTTTTTACAGAATTAATTCTTTCTGCTAACAACTACATCCTGAACCAGGCGGGATGTATTGTTTACTTCGTATACTACAGGTTTTTCGATGTTCTTTCCAGATATCTCAAAACTTACGGGGATATCACCCAGCTCTTCGGTGTTCAGAATAAATTTTTTGGTAGCTTTTGCACCTTTAATAAAATCGCGGTAAAGCACGTTGTTATAATTATCGCGCACTACCACTACAAATTCAGCGTTTGCTTCGTTTACAAACGATAATTGAAATACAGGCTTGTTATCGATATGTCCTATATATTTCAATTCTACGGGGTTTACAGGTCCTTCACTTGCTGAAACGGTCAGCGTTGCTGCCAGGGAAAAAGTTACTGCCAGTATAACGGCTAATACCCTTGTGTTGATCATTGTGTTTTTCATGAGTCTAATTTTAAAAGTTAATAATTTGAACAATTCAGGGGCAACCGTGGAAGCAGGGATCAGTTCAAGTGGAAGCAAGCGGAAAGCATTTGTCCTGGTGAGATCCGGGACGTTCTTTTTAATCCCTGCATGACAAAAATACTCCGCGTTTATTCGGGCTGCAAACTAAGTTTTGCCGGTTTTAGCCGCCGCAAAGACATATTTCAAATCCACAAGTGATTAACTTTCAAATAAATGCAAGGGAGTTGCTCCTGATGGCCAAACTGATTTCCGCAAAAAACAGCAGGCAATCCGATGGATGCAAAAGCGGGTATTCAGCTAACAAAAAAGTGAAATCAAGTGAGGATAGTAAGTGACAGAAATAGGGTATTGGGGCTGGTTGAATGTCAGATTAGGGTAAATTCCGGGGAAATTTTTATCTTTTTTTTTGTGCAAGTGGTTGTTAATCACATCCAAATTTTACCGCCTGTAAAATTAGCTTTTTTGACAATATTGCGGCATCAAAAAAATCCTATCTTCAACCGCTTTCGGACCTTTTTTAAAAGGTTCCTGAACAGCAAATAACCACCCAACCAAATAGCCTGAAGGTTGTTATATAGATGATAAATGCTAAAGCTACAGGTGCTTTGGCGACTAATTAAAAAGGAGTTTAACAATGGCATTTAAAAAAGAGGTCGAAGAAATTATTGAGCCCAAAGACATTTTTGTAGGAAAGAAAGACGCCCCTGTAACATTAATGGAATTTGGTGAATACGAAAACGAGGATTGCGCTAAAGCCAATGAAGTGGTAAAGCAGATCCTGGAAGAATATGAAGGTAAGGTGAGATTTAATTTCCGACATTTTCCCCTCACGCTCATTCACCAGCGCAGTATGAAAGCCAGTGAAGCCGCAGTAGCTGCAGGCCAGGAAGGCAAATTCTGGGAGATGCATAATGTACTTTTCAGCAACAGGCGTAACCTGGGTACTACCAGCCTAAAGCTGCATTCCAAGGAAGCCGGCGTTAATAATAAGAAGTTTCTTGATGAGCTTGTTAACGGAACATTCGGTTGGCAGGTTCAGGACGACCTTAAAGAAGGTATCGACCGCGGTGTAAAAGAACTCCCTGCTTTCTTTATCAACAATGAGCCCTTTACTGGTAAGCCTACTTTTGCAAACCTAAGCGCTGCGATTGAAGCGGCCTTGAAAAAATCAAAGAAGAAGAGCCTGGCAAAACAGAAAGTATAAATAATTGTAGTAAGTACTATAGCCGCTCCGGAAATGGGGCGGTTTTTTTATGTCCGGGCAAAAAAAAGAGAGAGTCAAAAGACTCTCCCGTATCTGTTTAATAATTGTTGTGATCAATTACCAACGGCTGTTGGAATAAGAAGGCCTGTTGTTGCTTCTTTCTTCCCTTGGCTTAGCTACCATTACTTTGATAGCACGGCCTTCTACAATACCGCCATCCAGTTCAGCAATTGCTTTTTGAGCAGCTGCATCATCAGGCATTTCTACGAAACCGAAACCTTTGCTGCGGTTTGTGAATTTGTCCTTAATTACTTTGGCAGAAGATACTTCGCCATACTCAGTGAAAAACTCTCTCAGGTCTTCGTCTTGAACAGCGAAGCTTAAGTTTGAAACGTAAATGTTCATCTTAAAAATTAAATTATAAACAATACTTGAGAAAAACGCAGGGTAAAGAAGACTAACTATTAGCAGAATGCGTAGCAGAAAAAATCGTTCAATTACAAAAAACTGTGTTACTCAAATTAACGCCGCAAAGGTACGTTATTATCGTGAGGTTTTACTTATAATTTTGCAAATACTTTGAAAACACGAAAAGCAGGCTATTAAATACAACCGGCTATCGTAAATTCACTAATTAACTTTGAAATGGCGACTCCTAAAACAGAATTCTGGCTTTCCGGTCCCATCGAGGGTATCATTCCTGTCTTACAACCTGCTGCGCACGCGATTTTACAGGCCCAAAGGGAGATACGGGAAGTTACAACAGGCTTTACTGACGAAGATCTATGGAAGAAACCAGGCGGAGTTGCTTCTGTCGGTTTTCACTTGCAGCATATTGCCGGCGTTCTGGACCGGTTATTTACTTATGCAAGGGGTCAGCAACTTTCAGCAGCACAGCTCGAATACCTGAAAAGTGAGGGGAAAGAAGACCCTTCCCTGACAGTAAACGCACTTTTGAATCAACTGGACCGGCAGATCAGCGCATCGCTGGAATTTTTAAGAACTATCCAGGACGATACTGTTGTACTGGAGACAAGATTTGTGGGCCGCAAGCAAATTCCTTCTAACGTTTTGGGCCTTCTCTTCCACGCTGCTGAACATACCCAGCGTCATACCGGGCAGTTGCTGGTAACCGCGAGGGTTATAAACCGTTAAATTGGTTTAACTAATTCTCGCCTATACAGTCGCAACCCTGAATGGCCTGGTTTCGATCCTTTCCCAAACATTTCCCAGTACATAGGGTTCGGTATCCAGCCATTCCTGCAGGCCATCCGGCGTTTCAAATTGAACGACCATGGTGGAACCAATCATTTTCCCTTCGTCATTAAGCATGGCGCCGCCCAAAATGAAATTGCCATTTGCTTTCAGTTCCGCGGCCTTTTCGAAATGCGAAGGACGCGCTTTCATCCTGCGTTCCAGGGCCTGCTCATCGTTACCATCCCAGGCATAAATAATGTATTGTTGCATGTTTAATTGTTGCTTTTAATGGTGAGTACATCCCAGTTGTCGGTGCGAAACGGAGTGACCGGTAAGCCTTCTTTGCTAAACAGGTTGGGCATCGCGGTATTGCTGAATCCAAATCGTACGGCTACCGGCACTTTGATATTCTTGTTCGTCAATACAATTTTATCTTTTTCAATTTTTACGTCGGCAGGCAGAAAATTTTGATCCTCGCCGGCTAAGTAAAAATCGGTTGCCTTTTTCCCTTTGATCATAAGCCCGGTGGGTGCATGATCAAAGTAAACGTTCACCTTGTCTTTTGTGATTTCCATGTTTTTGAAAACGGGACTTTTGTAAGCACCCTCATATTTTTTATAAGTCTGCGCCAGAGCCCAGTTAGCAAGGCGATTGGCCACGTCGAGTTTGTTTTGGGGATGGATATCCTTGATATTGTCGACCAGGTCAGTGATCACTACCATCCCCGTATTGGGAAAAGATGATGAGCGGGCTTGTTGTTCCCGTAACAAGGCCCCGTTTTGACCACTGCCATAATCGAAAGGCGCAATTTGCACATAGTAAAAAGGAAATTCCTTTTGCCAGGCTTTTCGCCAGCTGTCGATCATCGCGGTGAAAAGTTTTTGATAGGTTGCGGCGGTACCACTATTGCTTTCGCCCTGGTACCAGATTGCGCCCGCGATTGGAAATGCTGTCAGTGGTGCGATCATTGCATTGTAGGCAAGGCCGGTTTCAATGGGCCACCATTTACTTGGTTTTAGTAAACCTGCAGCTGATTTTAGTCCGCTGTCAGTATTAACGACTGGTTCAGGTGTCCAGGTTTCAGCGGGCGTTCCACTCCAACTGGCATTGATCAGGCCGATCGGGACACCAAGTTCATGCTGCAATTTTTTTCCGAAGAAATAACCCACGGCACTGAAGCCTTTCAATGATTCGGATGAACAAACTTTCCATTCCCCCGGTAAATCGTCCTGTGGGAATGCTGAGGTTGTTTTAGTGACATGAAAAAGACGGATATTGTTGTTGCCGGCATGTGGCAACTCATCAATGATCTGTTTTAGATTATGATAACTACTCCATTCCATATTGGATTGGCCTGAGCAAACCCATACTTCGCCGATCAGAATATTGTCGAGTACGATGGTATTGTGGCCCCTGAGTGTGATGGTATATGGACCACCGGCTATCGGGGTGTTGATATTGATTTTCCATTTTGCTGCGCCCCCAGCTTCCGTCGAGTCCAACTTATTATCCCAGGATGTGGTCACATATATTTTTTCCCCCGGATCCGACCAGCCCCATAAGGTAGTCTTCGATTGTTGTTGCAAGACCATATTACTACCCACTGCGGCGGGCAGGCGGATTTTTCCGATGGCTGAAACAGAAAAAAATAAACTCGAAAACAAAAATAGAAACCAATGCTTCTTCATATGATGGCAGTTAGTAAGGGGAAGATAAAATCAAATTTTTACAACTTGAGTTTTGACCATTCTTTTTTATAAAATATGTCCTAAGTTTATTTTGCCGATATGGTGCGTTTTACTGCAACGATACACAAATTTGAAAAGCAGGGTGAGAAAACCGGCTGGTCCTATATTGAAATACCTGCCGATCTTGCACAACAACTTTTACCTGGTAATAAAAAAGCCTTCCGGGTAAAGGGTCGTCTTGACCAGTTTAAAATATCGGGTGTCTCAACAATACCAATGGGTGGCGGCAATTTTATCATTGCCATCAACGCTGCCATGCGAAAAGGAACGGGTAAAAAGCATGGTGCGATGTTGCAGGTGCAGTTGGAAATAGATAAAACTCCTTATGAACTGAATCCCGATTTCCTGGAATGCCTGGCCGATGAGCCGAAGGCAAAGCAGGCTTTTGAGGCCATGCCAAGATCGTTTCAGAATTATTACAGCAAATGGATCGATTCGGCAAAAACCGACGCGACAAGAACAAAGCGTATCGCATTGGCCGTGAATTCACTTGCCGCAGGGATGAATTTTGCGGAAATGATCCGGTCGCAGAGGAAGAGTTGATAGTTTATGCCGGGAGGGGGTATTGGGGAACTAGGATCAGGTATTGGGAATTGGGTGGAGGTGCTTTAGGTAGATAACTGCCAGTTGTCAAAAATGAATTGACGCGTACAATTGTCTTATTTTGCCGTATGGTTCAATCAATAAACGATTTTAACAGTCCATTTTTTGTCGGGATTGCCGGGGCGGGTATGAGTGCGATAGCGCAGTATCTAAAAGGAATTGGAAAGGATGTTTCTGGCAGCGACAGGTTTTTTAATACAGGTGAAGCGGGTGAGATCAGAGTGAAACTGGAAGCGGAAGGCATTACCTGTTATCCACAGGATGGTGAGGGTATCAGCGCCGCAAATGATTTGATTGTAGTGTCAGCTGCGGTAGAGGATACAGTTATCGAAGTACAAAAAGCGAAGGCGCTGAATATTCCGATCATAAAACGTTCGGAACTGCTTTCATTGATCGCTGCCAGTAAAAAAACAATTGCAGTTGGAGGAACCAGCGGAAAAAGTACAACCAGTGCGATGCTTTTTGAAATACTTGAGTTCGCCGGGCTCGATCCGGGTATCATCAGCGGCGCCGGTTTGGTGAGCCTGATCAAAAAAGGTAAGATCGGTAACGCGAAAGTTGGTAGCGGCGACTGGCTGGTGATCGAAGCCGACGAAAGTGACGGATCCATAGTGCAATACAAACCGGAGATCGGTCTGCTCTTAAATATTGAAAAAGATCATAAGGAATTGTCCGTATTAAAGGAAGTTTTCCAGGTATTCCGGCAACACAGCAACCAGTTTATCGTGAACCAGTCGCATGCAGCTACCAGGGAGTTTTCCCGGGATGCCAGGCAGGATTTTTCCTTAGAACAGCGCGATGGTGTTGGTTTTACAGCCAGCGATTTCAGGCAGGATGGATTGAAAATTTCATTCAGTATAAATGGAGAAGCGTTTCACCTGAACCTGTTAGGGCAACACAATATGGAAAACGCCCTGGCGGCAGCAACAGTCGCCGCAAAACTTGGCGTTCCCCTGTCAACGAGCGCGAGTGCCCTGGCCGGATATAAAGGTATTTATCGGAGAAACCAGGTGCTGGGACAAAAAAAGGGTGTATGGGTGATTGATGATTTTGCACACAACCCGGTAAAATGTGCGGCTGCTATTCGCGCCTGCCAGCCAATTGCGCCGAAGGTAGTTGCCTGGTTTCAGCCACATGGTTATGGACCTACCAAATTCTTGCGTGAAGATTTCGTGGAAGAGATCGCTAAAGCGCTTCGCGATGAGGATGAAATATGGATGAGCGAAATATTTTACGCGGGTGGTACTACGGTTAAAGATATTTCTGCCAACGACCTGATCATGGATATCAAGGCGAGAAATAAGAAAGCTTTTTTTGTCGAGAATAGGGAGAATTTTCTCGAAGCGGCCCGGCCGCATCTGACTAACAATTGTGTTTTGTTGTTGATGGGAGCCCGTGACCCATCGTTAGAGCTGTTTTCAAAAATAATTTGGGAACAGTTGTGACCTTATTGAAGACCCAGTTCAATTTTTTGGCTGATCTCAGTTGTAGGGTTGAACAAATGCCAGCAAAGTCCGATCAAAAGACTGTATAATGTTTTCTGCGCAATACTGATCTTTGAGCCTGCCCTGGACAACAGGCCCTCATGGATATTCAGTTCACATACTGCCAGCGGTTGATCTTTTGAATCTTTATAAATCCTTAGTGCGGGTTTTTTATCATGATCAACGGAGTAAAAGTATCGCTCGTCGTTTAGTACAATATAATTTTCGTTGTGTTCAGAACCAGTATGACCGATCCTGATACCGTATTCATTGCGCAGAACGGTTTTGTTTTTCAGGAAACCTTCATCACGGATGAGGACGACTCGTTTTTCATTGGCGTACTCAATGCGGGCAGCGTTGGAAGTGGCATTAAAGACAAGAGTAGTTAGTTTTCTTCCATTATTCCATAATGTATAGACTGTCTGGCCTATCGAAGAGGTTACGGTTTCCCATCTCATAACAAAACGTTTATTGGTTTGAAATCCGCGGAAAAAATAGGAAGTTTTGGGAATGTATGAATAATGATAACCTAAAATTAATAGTAACTTCATATTGGAGCAGTTTATCGGTGATAAAATGTGAATAACTGCTCTGAAATTCACACTATTAATTCATTATGCTATAGTTTAAAGATGATTTCAGATAGAGATAAACGTTTTTTAGAACACGCGATAGCATTATCGCGAAAGGGAATGCAGGAAGGTCATGGTGGCCCGTTTGGTTGCGTTATTGCAAAAGGTGATGAAGTTATTGGCGAAGGACATAATATGGTTATATCCTCTAATGATCCCACAGCTCACGCTGAAGTGGTTGCTATCAGGCACGCCTGCCAGGCAATAGGAAATTATCAACTCGCGGGTTGTGATATATTCGCGAGTTGCGAACCATGCCCCATGTGTCTTGGAGCCATTTACTGGGCAAGGCCATCAAGGGTGGTATATGCTAATACAAGACAGGAGGCGGCGGCTATTTCGTTTGATGATGCGTTTATTTATCACCAGATCGGTACTGAAATGGATCAGCGGGCGATCCCGTTTATTCACTATCCCCACCCTGCCGCGAAGGAGGTGTTTGATCAATGGTTATTAATGGATAACAAAAAGCTGTACTAATTCTGCAACATGCGATGAATGACCATGTAGCTAAGCACGATCAGGAGAATGAAAATAAAAATAGCGAGGTAGAGCCAGGTTTGGTCTTTTAACTTCAGTTTTTCACGTCTTTGTTTTTTTTGGGCGACTTTCTTTTTCAGATCCCTATTGAGCGCTTCAACGATGTACGCGATCTGTTTTTTATCGCCGAACTGTTGCAATCCTTCCATCGCATCGCTGGCAAACTCATTTGAAGAAAGACTTTTTTCCACTTCGTGTTTCTTCGCCGCCGGGAGCTTATCCTGCAGGTAAAGCAGCAGCGTTTCCTGGTCAATATCAGGGGAAAGATGAGATAATATGTCCTTTAGATTTTCCTGCATGTTGGTACATCATTTCAACTTCATCTTTTTTTCAATCATTGTTTTCAGGTTTCTTTTGCCATTTTGTATATAGCTTTTAACCTGCATAAGGGTATAACCCGTTTCCTCGCTGATCTCCTGGTAGCTTTTCTTTTGAAGGTAAAACAAAGTTACACATTGCTTTTGTTCAACATTGAGCTCCTTTAGAGATTCTTCCATGTGATCCAGTGCCTGGTCATTTTGAACCAGTGCCTGCCAGTCGGTTTCTTCGGCCGGTGCCGCAGTAAGCTTTTCGGTTAATTCTACCGGTAGCATATTGTTTTTCTCCCGCAGCTTCATCAGGCAGTGGTTTTTTGCCACCATGTACAACCATGACTTGAAATAATCGACTTTATATTTATGGAGTTCCTGTATCACCTTTAAATAGATCTGTTGTACACTGTCTTTTGCATCCTCTTCGTTTTTCAGGTATTTCATACACACACCCAGCAGCAACAGTGTATAGCGTTGCAACAAAATACCCAGCCATTCATTCTGGTGGCTGGCGTGAAACCTGTCCAGTAGCTCCCGGTCGGTGGTATCGTTATAATTGTCTGCCTTCACGAAAGGAAAATAGTGATTTTGATTTAAAAGTATAGATGCAAAAAGGATACAATTTCATAACAGTTAGGTAACTAACATTTTAATATTTTCGGGGAAATTATAACATGAATTTCGCATCAATAATAGTACCGGCGGCAGCCGTGAGACGTAAACCCAGGCACCAGAGTGAAATGACCAACCAGTTGTTGTTTGGAGAATGCGTGAAAATATTGAAGGAAAAGGATGAGTTATGGGTAAGAGTGCGTAGTCTTCACGATGGCTATGAAGGCTGGCTCACCCGTCACCTAATCCGTCAAACGGATCAGCCCCCGACGGGTGTATATAGCTCGTTCGTGACAGGAGGATTGCTGAATACCATCGATATCAAAAACGAGAAAATGCAGGTGCCGTTTGGGTCTACATTGCCGGCCCTGGAACAAAACAGCGGAGTAATTGCTGGTACGAAATATGAGTTTGAAGGCTTTCGTATCAATCGAAAAGAACAGGAACCGAGCGAGGCTTTGATCAGGCAATTAAGTTTTCAGTGGTTGAATGCTCCTTATCTGTGGGGTGGCCGTACCATTTTCGGGGTTGATTGCAGCGGTTTTGTGCAGGTTAATTTTAAAATGATGGGTATCGATCTTCCAAGGGACGCCTGGCAGCAGGCGCAGCAGGGCCGGATCGTGAAAAAATTAAAGGATGCGGTATGTGGCGACCTGGCATTCTTTGATGACAAAGAGGAAATTGTTCACGTTGGAATTCTATTGAGCGCCGACCAGGTCATTCACGCATCCGGCAAAGTGAGAATCGATTCAATCGATAAGAAAGGTATCATAAACGGGGAAACTGGAAAAAGAACCCACACCCTAAGGATCATAAAAAGGTATAACGGTATTAACGAACCAAATCCCTAACCCAGTGGTAGAGGGATTTGTCCCAGCCCAGTAATTTAAAGGCGGTATAAAAAAGCAGTACTGCAAAAACTTTTTTTACGATATCCTCTGGTAAGCGAAGCGCCAGTTTGCTTCCCAACCATCCCCCCGCCACAAATGTGATCGCCATGATCAGCACTACTTTAATATCGACATTGCCTTTTTGATAATAGTTGATCACTGCCAGGAAACCGACAGGAAGCAAAAGCAATCCCAGGGAAGTTCCCTGTGCCTGGTGCTGACTAAACCCCAGGAAAAACACAAGGGCCGGGACTATGATCAGGCCGCCACCTACACCGACAAGTCCGCTAAGTATGCCCGCTGAGAGCCCAATTGCCATGATAATAAGTATTTCAGCATTCATTGTCTTTTTTTGAAAGGGGTTCATCAGCTGTGTTTAAAATTTTCCTTGTAATAGGCTATGGCTTCATCAATGATCTTACATGCCGTGTATTTATCCTGGAAATTGTCAATCACCACTTTTTTATTTTCAAGCACTTTATATTGTTCAAAGAAATTTCTTAGTTCTAACAGGAAATGTTCGGGCAGGTCTTCGATATTATGGTAGTGATTTACGGAAGGGTCTTTGGCCGCTACCGCAATGATCTTATCATCCTGTTCACCATTATCGATCATCTGCATATTTCCGATCACATTAGCGTCGACCAGGCAAAGCGACTGGATTGACTGTGAACATAACACTAGAATATCAAGAGGGTCATTATCCTGGCCAAGCGTCTGCGGAATAAAGCCATAATTGACCGGGTAATGGAAGGATGAATAAATTACCCTATCCAATTTGAGCAAACCGGTTGATTTGTCCACTTCATATTTTGCCCTGGATCCCTGGGGAATTTCAATCAGCGCTGTTACCTGTTGGGGTGTCTTTTCTCCGTAATGTGCGCCATGCCAGGGGTGATTGACTGTTATCATACTTAAAGCGTTGAAATATTATTTGAGTTAAAGTTACCTGTTGATCACTTCATCCTCTCATCAGTTTTATCCCTGCCCAGGTTGCCAGCAGGCCTGTGATCACACTTAACCCGGTATACAGTAAAAACAAACCTGTTTTTTGTTCCCTGATCAAGCCGACGCCTTCAAGCGTAAACGCAGAGAATGTCGTAAATCCGCCGCAGATACCCGTCATTAAAAATAGTTTTATTGATTCGGCGTAATCATTGGAGCGTCCCAGTACAACCCAGAATATACCAATCAACAAACAACCCAGGATATTAACGACGAATGTCCCTACCGGGAATGAACCTGGTAAAACTAAAAGCATGCCGCGCTGACAAAGGTACCTGGCGACACTTCCAAGCCCGCCACCCAGGGCGATCATAAGCAGCTCCTTTGTCATGGAATGCTGTCGGGTTTACTAAACATGAATTTGAAATCGACCAGCCACTGTCCGTCTACCTTTATTACTTTCAGGGAATCAATTTTATTACGATATGAATTGGAGTAATGGACCACGCTCGTTGAGTCGTTTAATTTCCTGTCCTCATGTATGCGAATAGAAGCGCCCTGGTATTTTTCTTTTTCCTGGGAAGAAAGCCGCTCATTCAGCCGCTCGATGGCGTTGAGATGACCGAGGTTCAACGAATCCTTTATCATGAAATTTTTAGCTTTATTAAAATCGCCAACAAGTGCGGCCTGGATAAAATTCCGTGCGGCATCGATATCGCTGTCGGAAGTTGTTGTTGTCGATTGCCTGTCACTATCGCCGCAGGCTGATATTAATGTGAGCAGAATAAGGAAGGGGAGAAAAGTCTTGTTCATGCCCAAAATTAATTATAATAACCGTACGGCAATCTTTTAGGTGCAGAGACAATGAAGAACTGGATAGGGTAGGATAGTGGCATATTCTCTATTAAATAAAAACGTCTCACCCGTATATTGGATGAGACGTTTTTCGCTGTACAGCTTATTCGCCCTTAGGAGGATCTTCTTTCTCCTGTTTCTTTTTAATGATACCCAGGGAACGGTACCCGGATTCCTGGGGATTGTCTTTTTCATGTTCAAGGTTGTAGGCCCGCAGGATCTGTTTTACCAGGCGGTGGCGAACAACGTCTTCTTCGTCGAGCTCGATATGAGCAATCCCGTCAATATTCTGTAGTATCCTGACCGCTGTAGCCAGCCCGCTTTTCTGATTGCGTGGAAGATCCACCTGCGTCATATCCCCGGTGATAATGGCTTTTGCATTGGCGCCAATTCGGGTAAGGAACATCTTCAATTGCAGGTCAGTTGAGTTTTGGGCCTCATCCAAAATAATAAATGCATTGTCCAGTGTTCGTCCACGCATATAGGCCAGTGGTGCTATCTCGATGGTGCGGGTAGTCATATAATAGCCCAGCTTGTCGGCTGGAATCATATCGTCCAGCGCATCGTACAGAGGGCGCAGGTAGGGGTCGATCTTTTCTTTAAGATCACCGGGAAGAAAACCGAGGCTTTCGCCTGCTTCAACAGCGGGTCGCGTAAGGATGATCTTTTTTACCTGTTTGTTTTTCAAGGCCCGTACAGCCAGTGCAACGGCGGTATAGGTTTTACCGGTACCGGCTGGTCCGATGGCAAAGAGAATATCGTTTTTTTCAGCTTCCTGTACCATCTTTTTCTGGTTGGCCGTTCTGGCGCGAACTGATTTTCCATTGGGACCAAAAACCAAAACTTCATTTGGATTTCGTTCTGTAAAATTGTCGACCGTTTCAGCATCATCCCCTCCGATCACCTGTTCGAAATAATTCTGGCTCATGTGTCCATTTCGTTCCAGGTATGAAATGATCAGGGATATCTTTTCTTTGGCGCTTTCCACCTGCTCGGGGGCGCCGCTTAATTTGATTTGCTTACCGCGGGAAAGAATTTTTAGAAGTGGGAACTTTTTTTTGAGAACGTCGAGCTTACCGTTATTTACTCCGAAAAACTCAATTGGATTAACGGTTTCAAGGTTAATAATTGTGTCAGTCAATGCGGATTAGTTTATACGAATTTCAAAAGCCGGCGTAGGGTAAGTACCGGGTTTGTTTGCGTCTTCTGAAGATGGTACAGAAGCTTTACCCTCACTTTTCCAAATATATATTGTAACTATAATTACTACCTAAAGTTACTTATTAACAGTTGTGAATACAAATTTGTTACTGTTAAAATTAAGATCCGTATAGCCACGGAACATCATATGCGTTTCTGTGTAGAGACTAAATTTCGCCTTTCATTTCATATTCAGTCAATAGCGGATCGACTATGGATTGACTAAAATTGTCTTAATACTGGTAGGTAACCATACCTGCATCTCCTGGGGCCCCCGGTTATTCCAGCTGAAATAAGGAATGGCCTTGATCGGTTTTTTTACTATGGAAACAGAGTTTTTAGTTGATGAGGGTTCTAAAACAGAAGCATCAAATAGAATAGTATTCACCCCGCCCAATAAATCTTTCTCATAGTTGACCCTGAAGTCTGGCTTTTGATCAACTATAAAATTCCAGGCTGTTTCCCTGTTGTCGGCTGCTTCTACACAATATACCATGGGACCGTATTGCAGTGCTATACGATCGTTGTTCTGTTTCAGTTCTGGCCTGCTACTAATTACACGAACATGCATAGGTGTTTTAATTGTGACGCGATCGCCAGCTTTCCAGGCGCGACTGATGACCGCATAACCATTTTCAATTTTGTAGGCAACAGGTTTGTTGTTCAGTAGAATTTCGGGCTCATCCCTGCGATCATCAGTATAATTATATAGTCCACCTGGCGCGGGTTCCTTCAGCCAGCCTGGAATTCTTATTTTGAGATTTACCTTTCCACGTGGCGTTTCATTTACCTGGATATTTGTTTCACCGTTCCACGGATAACCTGTTGTCATGTTCAATCCAAACGTTCCTTTTTGAACAGGGGCACTGGTATTACTTCCAATAAATAGATTCACCCATACGGACTCCGCATCGTAGCTATAAATATAATTTCCAAGAGAGGCAATAAGCCTGGCGATATTAGCCGGACAGCAGGCAGTGCCGTACCATTCACGACGATTGTGATTGCCTTTTGACGCGAGCGGGTTGCCATAGAAAAACCGGTCGCCACTCAATGACAAACCATCCAGCGCCGCATTGTACAGACTTCGTTCCAGTACATCCACAAATTTGCTGTCACCGGTGAGCATGTGCATCCGCTGGTTCCAAAAAACCATACCGACGGAAGCACAGGTTTCACAATAAGCCGTCTCGTTAGGCAGGTCATAATCGATTCCAAAACCTTCATTTCTACCCTGCGCACCGATGCCTCCTGTGATATACATATTCCGAAACACAACATCCTCCCAGATGGTATGCATGGCGAGCATGTACCCGGTATCGTTGGTAACGGCAGCCACATCGGCAGCGCCGGTGTACATATACATTGCTCTTACAGCATGACCTGTAATTTCGGTTTGTTGTTTGACGGGTAGTTTGTCCTGGCAATATTCCGGATCTTTCCATTGGTCCCAGATCACACCTTTGCCAAGCCCCCTTCCCCGCTGGTCGAGAAACCATTCCGCCATGTCCAGGTATTTCCTGTTGTTGGTGTGATGGTAGAGACGCATCAAAGCGAGTTCAATTTCCTGGTGACCGCTTACCCAGGGTTTGTTGCTCAGTCGAAATGTTGAGTCGATATGATTGGCCAGTCGCATGGCAACTTTCAACAATTTATCTTTCCCGGTAGTATTATAGTAAGCGATAGCTGCTTCTATCAGGTGGCCCGCATTATAGTCTTCATGTTTTTCCATATCGGTCCACCTTTTATCGAGTCCGCCGAGCTGGTAATAGGTGTTAAGATACCCGTCAGGCAATTGTGCCGCGGCAATTTTATCGATCCAGCTATCCGTATTTTTTTCCAATTCGGAGTTGGGGTGTGTTTTCAAAGAATAGGCAATCGCCTCAATCGCTTTGTATACATCGGAATCATCATAATAGATCCCTTCATGTTTGCCGGTACCTGCTGCTGCTTTTTCAAAATTGCGGATGCGGGCCGTTTTGTTTTCCGTGTATTGCACGCAGGCATTGATAGTGTTGTCGGCTACAGTTGCCATCCTGTTTGCCCAGAACGGGTCGGTTACTGTAACTCCGGCATAGTTAACCGGGTAAAGCTTTTGCAAGGATGATTGTGAGAATAACGACGAACCTAACAATAGAAAACAGGTGATAGTTATATATACCTTATTCATGATATTCACTATAATTAATTTGAGTAGTGAATATAAGATGTTTTTAAGAAGTTGATATTTGAACCAGGGTGGGGTAATTTATTGTAGTCTTACCCTGCCGCTTTCGTCGGTCGCACCGGTACTTCGGGTCCTGGCTGCTTTTACACTGTTGCGGCCAAAGCTCCTTGAATAATTTAAGTTAACAGTAACGCGGTTGAACTGTAATTCAGTTCGGGAAAAATTGTCTGGTCCCGTTGTAGTTTGCCATAGGAATTTGAAACTGGAAAAAATATTATTGACGGCGAGTCGGAGTTTTTCATTATTGTTTTTGAATGGGAATGATTTACAACCGAGCCGGTTATTTTCGTCTGCGCATCTGCTGAAACAGCAGCGCAGGCACAGATAATACCGAGTAGTATGTTCGGACTTTTCATGATGAAAATTTTGATTCAATCTGAGCCGGCTACGATCAATGGGTAGGAGTGAAAGTATAACTAAGATCCGTTCCACCTTCTACCCAAAATCGGGGAGTAGAGGCGGGCATTCGAAGAAGTGGCCAATCAGAGCGAGGCAAAAAAAATCATCCCGGGTGCAGGATGATTTTTCTAAAATTACGTCGTTTGATGATATTTACTATTCGAACTTTCCCTCTTTTTTTGTCAGCTGGAAAAACCGGTCAAGCCTGGCGCCGATAATTTCTTCAAAGGCGGCTTTCATGTCTTCAGGCCCAGGGTGCTTATTTTTCCATTTTGTAAAATAATTCTGCACGGCAAGGTCCAGTTGTTCTGTGCCAACTGCGGCTTCCAGGAGGTACATCCAAAGCGCCGTTTTTACATACGAGATCAGCCCATATTCTTCGCTGGTTACAAACTGGTCGGCCGGAATGTCCATGGCAGATTGCATGGGTATATTCTCACCGATAGAATTATAGATCACACTAAGAAATTCGTCTGCCGGCATTTTTTTCAGCTCCTCTGGAATGCTTTCGCCAAATATGGAGTTGCTTCGGTATTTCTCAGCTTCGTACCTGAATTGATAATAGGTGTTAAGACCCTCATCCATCCAGGTATGCTTTCGTTCATTGCTCCCGATCATACTCATAAACCAGTTGTGCCCGATCTCGTGTGCTATCACGGCGTCGAGAGTTTCCACTTTTGCATCGGGGCTGGTGATCAGGGTGATCATCGGGTATTCCATACCGCCGCTTGAATTATTTTTCGGACCTTCTACTACCTGAACGACAGGGTAGCCGTATTCGCCGATCCATTTACTATACTGGCGCACGCCGTCTTTGATATAGTCGATACTATTGTTCCAGATGGTGCCCTTTTTATTATGGTAATAGGAGAAGGCGTCGATCACCTTACCCTTTGGCAATTGGGTCGTATCATATTGAATGACCAGGTCCTTTGCCGCAAACCACGCGAAGTCAGGAACCTGTTCGGCAAAATAGCGTAGTGTTTTAGTTTTGTTTTTACCTGTTGGCTTGTACAGCTCAGGTTTGCCATTCCTGCTGGCCGCGTTTTTAGCACCGATTCTTTTGTAAGCATTCAACTCTTCCGCCGTTTGTAGCACACCGGTGGCGCCAACTACATATTCAGCCGGAAGGGTAATACTTACGGTATAATCGCCATATTCGCTGTAGAATTCTCCCATATCCAGATAAGGAAACTCATGCCAGCCGTCCTTGTCATATACAGCCGGCTTGGGATACCACTGGCAGGCCATGATCTGGCCATCGGCATGACCCGATCTTGAAAAATATGGCGGCAGTTTTACTTTAAACGGGGTGGATATCGTAACCGAATCGCCTGGCGCCAGGGATTTGTTCAATATTACTTTGATAATATCGATATACCGGGGATTCGGATGGGCTTCTGTTTTGGCGATTTCATTATTGACTTTAAACGCGAGTCCTTCGATCGATCCGGTACCGAAATCCTCCATCTTTTTGGAGCGTGAGCTGTCATTTCTTATCTGTTGAATCAAAGCGGTCGAATCATTGCTATAAGCATTCGGCCAGATATGAAACCAGATGAAATCGAGAGCTGAAGGGGAGTTGTTTTTGTACACGATGGTTTCAAAACCAGTAATGGAGTTCTCTTTTGTATCCAGTTCAGCCTGGATCGTATATTTCAATTCCTGTTGCCAGTAATCTGTTTGGGCAAACGCGCTACCATAGATTAATATGACCGCGAAAAACAGTATTTTTTTCATGGGTGAAATTTAGATATTCTCCAAAAATAGCTAATGCCGGGAATGGGGCAAGCCCGGGGGTGTTTTTTGTGAATTATTCAACACCATGGAATAATGTATTGATCACTATTAAATATGATAGCTAAGGACGCCAGTTGGACATCAGTGTTTTATGATGAAGAGTTAAATGAATTTGAGTTAGTTTCCTTATCTTAATTCCATGAACTTCTTAGTACGCATCCTAATTTCTGCCCTGGTAGCTTTTGCACTGGCCTATGTATTGAACGGCATCCATGTTGATAGTTTTTGGACTGCCCTGGTATTTGCCTTAGTACTGGCTGTATTGAATATATTGGTAAAACCGATCTTAATTATCCTGACACTTCCACTCACCCTTATTACCCTGGGATTATTCCTTTTTGTGGTCAATACACTTGTAGTCTTACTGGCCAGCAGGCTGATAGATGGATTCAGTATCGATAATTTCTGGTGGGGGCTGTTATTCTCCCTGCTTTTATCACTCATCAGTTCCATCATCACAAAGAAAGTCGACAAAGAGGAAACCTGATCCGGCATCCGGCATCAAGTATCCAGCATCCAGCTACATCACATACAGTATATCCTCCGACCTCCTCAGCCCCGCCGGCATTTTTTTGAAGAGAGATTCTGCAGGGAATGTAATGTCTTCATTCTTGCCCCAGCAAATTTTGCCGTTCCTGATCATAAATTGCTGGAAGCGTTTGAGGGAGAAATATTTCAGGTTGCGGCCTTGAAGGTGTTTTTCGAACAGCGGTAGAAAATTGACGAGTTGAGTAATACCACTCGAAAATGTAACGGCCACAGAGAATCCATTCATGTATCGAGCTGCCAGAATACTCAATTTTTTCTGTCCAGATTTTGAACTCCTGTTGCGCGTTCTCGTTGTTGCCGGGGTTTGAGTATTCGTTGCCATATCTTATAATTTTAGTGTTGCCGCTTTAATGAATTCAAGGGAAACAGAACCAAAGGATGGATGGCATTTAATGGTGTTTTAAAGTTACTGTTTAGTTTTACGACTAAAAAGTTTAATTCTCATCTTTCACATATCTTTTTCTAATTATTGCTATTAATGATTTGATATTCTTTATGTTTGAAAGAGCAGGCGATATTTTTAGAAAGGTTGGGGACTGATACTTGTCCAGCCTCCATCAATAACAATATTTTGCCCTGTAATATGCCTTGATTCTTCGTGTACAAGGAATAGGGCTGCATTGGTGATATCCTGCACATTTGCCGGCCGGCCCATCGGCGTCAGCTTTGACCAGGTTTCTTTGTAACCGGGTTCATCACGGGTACGCTCCGTAAGTGTGGCACCTGGTGCAATGGTGTTGACGTTAATATTATATTTCGAAATTTCTACTACCAGGTTTTTCGCAAGCATTTCAAGGGCAGCTTTACTCATACCATAGGCTGCGAGATCTTTATGTGCCTGGTGTGCCGTGACGGAGGACATGAATAAAATTGATCCGCCTGTTACCTGGTTTCGCATTTGTTTGGCAGCTGCCTGCGCCAGGAAGAAACTCCCTGCGAGGTTCACTTCCATCACCCGGTTAAATGCCTCTCGGGTATAACTAAAAAAATCCCCAAATAATGTGATGCCTGCATTTGCAATGATGATATCTAGCTGGCCTCCATTTTTCATGGCAGCGTTTATCATCATGTTTATGGTTTCAGGCTGGCTGCAATCACCTGCCACGGATACACATTTGCCCTTAACCTCAACATTTATTCTCGCTGATGCAGCCGTGGCAAGGTCATGATCAGCATCGTTGAGGATAACCATGGCTCCTTCATTTGCCAATTGCCGGCAAATATCAAAACCGATACCCTGTCCTGCACCGGTAATAATTGCAGTCTTTTGATTAAAACGCATAATCGACTTTTACACGGGTTTATTAATGCAGATCAATGTTCATAAAACCGGATTTTGTTTTCACGCAGGAATCTTTTGATGATATCTACATGGATACAATGGCCAACATGCAAAAAGGGCTGGTTAGTGACCTTTATCTGCCTGCCGTTTATTTTATACTCAAAATCTTTCATGTCAAAGCCCAAATGAAGATGATTGGTACTCATTTGCATTCCGCAAATAATACCGTTGGTATCAAAAACGGGCCCGCCACTCTGACCGCGAAGGCCGGGAGTGCTCAGTTCAATGCCCATCACCTCGCCACCCGATACAAGATGACGTGTGAGCATGCCATCGATAGGAAATCGTGGTGTTTCAGCCTGCCCGGTTTGTGTCCAGTCGATATCGTCTGTTTCCTGGTTGTAAGTGAAGTTTGTAAACTCGGCAAAAGGAAATCCCAGCCTGCAAAGACTTTTCCCCTGCTTTAGCAAACTGCTGTCTTTTAGAAAACGGGCATGGGACTGGTACCTGGGATTTCGAAAATTTTCAAACTGAATGATGGCAAGATCGTAGGTGGGGTGGCAGATCCAACGAAAATTAAACTTCGGTTCGGTGGTTACACCAACAAACATTTCCTTGAGTTGAACAAGGGTGCCGGTCTTGTAATTAAAATCAGCTTCAAGGGCTGCGATCCTTTGTGTAAAATTATTACCGGGATCAATCTTCCCTCTTTCCTGTTTGAATTTTTCATAACGGTCGTTGATCGCTTTTCTGTTTCCTATCAGGTTAATGACATGTTTACAGGTAACCGCACAGCCTTCATCATTTACAAAAAATAGCGTAGCTGCCCCCGGGTTCACAATTGTTTCCCCGTAATTGCGCGATATGGTATGTATGGGCCTGGTAAAACGACCTACTTCTTCAATGGCGGATACAAACATGGTGGTGAAGGGGGTTGATTTAAATTAGGTTTATCAGAGAAGATATTCTATCATCTAATTTATGATAATAAAATTGAGTACGGGTAAATTGGGCTGTCGAACAGGCAGGTGAGGAACCTAGGCGAAAAAAAGACGGGGTGCTGATCGAGGTTAAGGCGCTGTGTTGGATCGCTGGTGATGATCGTGATTCCCCAGGAAACTGGCCGGGTATTCTACCGGTTGTTCTGTTTCTATATCCACCACCACTCCCTTAGGATTATTTAATTGCTGCCACTGCATCCTGTTGCAGATTTCCAGCCACAGCTGATGGTAATAGTCATTGGCTTTATATTCTTTTTTCTGCTGGTGGAAAATGGATTCCTTGGTAAGTGCGATCTGTTCGATTTCGGAGTAAAAAGGGATGTAGTTATCCATCATCCAGGAAGCATCTTTCCTGTTATCGAGGTATTGTTTGTGCAGGATCTTGTGCGTCTGTACCATATTATAGAAGCTAAGAACCTTTTCAGAAATGGATCTATCCTGTTGCAGCGAATCCATCAGCATATTGTTGCAATAGATGGACAACGGTGCCGGAAGATTTGGGATCAAAACCAGGTCAGCCGCGTAGAAGATATTATTATGCAACAGGAACCGTCCGGGTGAGCAATCCATGATACATACATCGTAGTCATCTTCCACTTCTTCAAGGGTACGCAGGATCAGTTCGTTGTTACCGAAACTAACCGTTGTCATCCTTGAAGCGTGGTTCATATACTGATCGGAAAATAGTGCGTCATTGCTGATAACATCGATCTGGTAGCTGTCGGTGGAATGGATCACATCATATATCGTGATATACCGGTCAAATAACCGGCCATGTGTATTATTATTATGGTGTTGCCGGTCGAAGAAGAAACTCGCACCGCCTTGTGGATCCAGGTCCCAAAGTAGTACGCTCAGACCGCAACTGGAAAGATAACAGGCCAGGTTTACGGATGTGGTGGTTTTTCCAACGCCTCCCTTGATATTATAGACAGCGATTTTTTTCAACGAAATAAAACTAGTCACAAAACCCGCAATGCCATAACAAACCGCGAATAATTCAGTTGATCTAACTGATGGAAAGTAATTATAGTAAGTAAAAAGGACATACCCTATCGGAAGGATTCGTGCGAATGCGCTGCAAAGGACGGTTTACTACCAGTCGTTAATGGATCTTCAGCTTTTTGCAGGTATGGCGGGCCTTACTTCTATCTTACTGGGCAGTGTTCGGGGATGCATGGTCAGCAGATCAGTGACCAGCTTCCCAATGTCTTCAGGCTGTATTTTCCATGCATCTGCTGGCGAGGGTATGTGATCATTAAAATAGGTGGCCACAGAACCGGGCATAATAGTAGTAACCTTAATACCGTGTTTGCGCAGGTCGAGCATGATGGCCTGGGTAAAACCGACAAGACCGAATTTGCTGGCATTATAGGCGGCGCCATTTTCAAAGAAATTGATTCCGGCCAGGCTGGCTATGGTAATAATATAGCCTTTGGATTTTTTCAAAGCCGGGATGCCTGCTTTGACAGAATTGAATACGCCGGTTAAGTTGGTATCGATGGTTTCTTTCCAAAGTTCGAACGACAATTCGTCGATCGGAGCGAAATGTCCCACTCCCGCATTGGCGATCAATACATCAAGTTGGCCAAACTTATCTATAGTCGCCTGCACGGCTTTATTCTCCGATTCTGGCGAACTGGTATCAGACTGAAGAGCCAGGATCTTAGAATTATCTGCACTTAATTCCCGGGCAGCTTTTTCTGCTGCATCCAAAGAACGGCTGGTGATCGCAACTTTCATTCCCTGCGCAAGCAACGCTTCAGCGATCCCGTATCCTATTCCTTTACTACCACCTGTGATATAAGCTACTTTGCCTGAAAGATTATTTGCCATGATTTATGATTGCTTTTTTTTATAATTTGTTTCAGTTGCTTTTGAAGCTTCGCCCCCTGGTGAAATATTATATGCAGTGATAGTTATTTCACTCTCGGAAACTATTTCAATTTCTGTACGCCAGCCCCAGTGTTGTCCAATTTCAGGTACTTCATATCCTCCAAGTATAGAAAGACGCGGGTCGCCTTTTTCTCCTTCCGAGAACATGATCGCCGTTCCGTTATGAAAACTATCGACCCAGGCGCATTGGTATTTTTTCAACGCGATATGGTAACCGATAATGGCCATACCCTCCAGGGGTTTGCCACTAAGACTACCTTTATACTCATGTAAAATAAAACGTCCTCCCAGGATCAGTCGCATCGTGCCCTCTACGGGTGATTCGTCGGCGAGTTTGTCGGGCTCAAACCATGTTTTGGCGGTGCCTTCCCAATCGCCCACGAGTTTACTTAATTGCAAATGTGCACCCGTGGATAGGGAACTGGCAAATGTGTCGCTCATAAAAAATAAAGATTGAAGTGAAACTGTATGAAATTACGACTTGTTTATTATATGTATTCCCCATCGTTATCGGCATCATTTAAATTCCAGGTAACCGGGTGTCGCAATCTAACCCCTGTTTTGTCCTGATTGCCCATTTTACAGCTTTTAGGAGGCCTCTATATTTGTATAGGACAATTATACTTTATTATTAATTGATAAAATTTCAAACCATGGCAAGCGTAAGCACTTATCTAAACTTTTCAAGAAACACCGAAGAGGCATTTTTATTTTATAAATCCGTTTTCGGTGGTGAATTTTTCGGTAATGGGATCATGCGATTCGGCGACGTCCCCCCGGGACCTGGTGCGCCGCCAATAGCCGAGGCCGACAGAAACCTTGTGATGCATGTGGAGTTGCGCATCCTGAACAGTCATACACTAATGGGTACTGATGCACCGGAGTCTATGGGATTCAAGTTAAACCAGGGTAATAATATTTATATCAACCTCCAGCCCGATACCCGGAAGGAGACGGATGAATTATTTAAAAAGTTATCTGAAGGCGGTAAGGTAACGATGGAACTCACCGATATGTTCTGGGGCGATTATTTTGGTTCCTGCACGGATAAATTTGGGGTGCAATGGATGTTTAATTGTAGCGAAAAGAAAGGGTAGGACTAGCTGAAGATTGTTGAAAGTTGATGATGGTTAATATCATAGTACAATTTTAAACAACATTCAACAACATTCAACTACATTAACAGGCACGTGGAAGCCAGTGGCAGATCTTTTTTCCTGGCGACTGTAAAGGTTTGGGCATCATCTTTGAGCCCCATCCAAAAAAAGTTATGAATAATAAATTGTTGTCGGAGCACTATGCCCGCGAATTAGAGGCCGAGTATTCGGCATCAAGGAAATGCCTGGAAAGGATCCCTGACAATCTATACAATTTTAGACCACATACAAAGTCTATGGAGATGGGATATCTTTCACTCCTCGTGGCAGAAATACCTCTGTGGATTGCACTTACTATTAAAGACGGCGTGATTGACCTTGCGACTTTTAAAAGTGGTGGCTTGTCGACCACAGATGCTTTGGTCAGGAATTTTGATAAAAACTTCAAGAGTGCGGTTGACGCATTAAGGCAGACTACCGATGATAAACTGGAGGACGAATTCCAGTTATTGAGCAAAGGACAATTACTTATGTCATCTTCAAAAAGCGAATCTATTAGCTCATCAATCAATCACTGGGTGCATCACCGCGGACAGCTGACAGTGTATATGCGATTGAATGAAATTCCGGTGCCCTCCATCTATGGTCCATCCGCTGATGAGAGGACCTTTTAAAATACAGAATGGAACTTCCGGGTTAAAGACTGTATTTCAAGTAGTTATTCCTATGTCATTTATTCCACTTCCTGGAGTTTCCAGGGGGTGGAATTTATTTTTAAAAAAACACTTTGAAATGCAAAGTACTTTTTGTTATCTTTGATCTGGAATAGCGGTTGCGAGTTCCGCTCCTGACTTTCAACTAAAAAAAACAACAACATGAATAACCCTTCTATCGCCTTTAACATTACCGGCTGGGTATTTGGTTTTATTGGTTGCGCCATTGGTATTGTAAACATGTTTTGGGGAAATGATCCTTACTTCGGTGTTTTTATATTTCTGGCCTCACTTATTTTTTTCCCTCCGGTCACTGGTCTGATCAGGCAGGTAACCGGTATCAGGATACCGGGAATTCTAAAAATACTTCTTGGCGTGTTTATAATCTGGGCCGCTCTTGGGGTAGGGGAGTTGTTTGATAAGATAGAACTGATGCTGCAGGATTTGAGATAAGCTGGTGTATTATAACGAAGCGTACTCTTAAGGCTTTTGTAAAAGTTTTCCCTTTTGCTGTTCGAATTCTTCCTCATTAATGATACCCTGCTCTTTCAGTTTGCCCAGTCGTTCAAGCTGGCCGATAGTATCCGTACCTGAATTGACTTGTGTAGAATTCCTTGTGATGGAGGGAGCTTTAATAAGCCGGTAGACGAGATAGGCAACAAGGAACGCAACTGATATTAGAATCAGGATCATCACTTCGTTCAAACCGATAATAGAAGATATCATAACTGATTTTTTATGTTTAATAAAAATGACAGGTAATGATAGGGAGGGAAAGCCGATACAATAGTATTTAAAATACCGGAATCTGCAAATTCTGTTGTGATGCGGGCGATTTAATAGTGTTTATTCCCCCTTATAATAACAAAAAAGAAGGGGAACTGGAAAGAACCCCTTGGTTTTTGAACATGAGAAGACCTACCTACTTGATTGTGACACTAAGTTTGATGACTGATTTAATTTGTCTTCACGAGTTGCTCCAATAATTCTTTCAATTCCGGGTCTGAGGGCCGGGGTGAGTCGGTGGTGATGATTTTTCCATTTTTATCAAATAACATAAAACGGGGAATCGATTTGATGTCATAGTATTTTGAAAGCTCGTTGTTGGAGCCTGCATAGAGTTGAATTCCGCCCATTTGATCCTTTGTCACCATATTGCGCCATTTCTCTTTGTCCTTTATCGCGTCGGTTGAGATGCTCACAAACGCGATGTCCTGTCCACTGAATGCTTCTTCAAGTTTTTTCAAATGTGGGATCTCAACCCTGCAGGGTCCACACCAGGTAGCCCAAACATCTATGAGTACGACTTTTCCTTTGAGTTGCTCCATACTCACATTTTTACCTTCAATATCTTCAAAACTGAAATTGTAAGAGGGGCTTCCTTTTTTGAAGCCCGCCAGCGCCTTTAATGCACGGAAATAACTGGCCTGCATGCTGTCGGTCACCAGGTATTGTTTAACGGGGGTAATATTTTTTTCCAGTTCTTCGTAGGTTTTAAAAGTAAGGGAATTGGCAATAAATGCTCCTTTCAAAGTATCATTACCAAACAGAGCGGCATTCGCCAGCAACCGGTTTTCGGGTTTTGATTCCACAGCATTCATCAACAGGTTGAAAGTAGCATAGGTTCTGAGTAGTGCCACTCCATCACCCAGACGCAGCAATCCGGCTGTAGGATATTTACCCGGTTTAATTATGCTTTTATAAAAATCCGGGTACTGTTCCTTTTTCGGGTGTTCACTATTGGGCACTAAAAGAAAATGCATCGCAGCATATTCCACGTCCACATCAATGGCCAGCTTTAATAATTCGTTGAATGATTTATTTTTTGTTTGAAGTTTTGACCGGATTCCAGGCAGCTTTTTAACAAACGCATTTAAGGTGGGAAAATACGTAACATAGGTAGAGGAGTCTTTCATCCAGTTTTTGGCCGGGCCGGTGATCTCATACGATGATACAAACCAGTCATGGAGTGTTTTGCTTTCCCTGGAACCGCTCACCACATCGTATCCATTTTCATGAATCTGGAGTTCAAGCTTCTCTCCATTCCTTAAATAGATGCGGGTAAAATTATTTTTATATTGGTCGCTGAGATAGTAGAACCCTTCTTTTACAGAGGGCAGCGCGAAAGCAAACCTGTTCTCGCTATCAAGCCGCGTATTCGCAAATTCTGATCTTTTACCTTCTATCACCTCATAGAGGATGATGGAGCGGGCATTTTCTTTGTTTATGGTTCCCCATACCAGGGTAATATTATTTTGTGCAAAAACCCGCGCCACGAAAAGGCAATAAAATACAAGCAGCAGGGCCGGCCTGATAAACTTCATCTTCTTTTAGTTTTATTTTCAGTTGTATTGAGCAGACTAAATGGCTTAGCCCGATCTTAAGGAGCGGATTTAAAAATGATATCATTGATCCTGCCGAACCCGGTGTATTCATCACGGTAGGTATTTCCAATGAAATCACCAGTCGCGTCCGTTGGGAAAGTGTAAAACTTCCCTGTTTCACTTTCACGGGTGGCAATTCCTATTAGTCGGTTATTATCGGGGTCGCTGCTAAGTTTTGTGTTTACATACATTTTCATCGCCGTTACTTCCGTACCTGCGGGAAATGCGTATACCAGCCGTGCCTGTCTTGCAGGGATATCGAGCAAATACACGAGGTTGTCACTTATATAATAAAGATGCGGTAGTAAGGGACTGCTTACAAAATGACTGGCTGTCGATAAACCTGGCGCGTTCTCACCCGGTATGAATGCAGTGTCAACGGCGGGCTGAGCGGCTGCGGCATCAAGCGTATAAACAA
>JAEYOL010000065.1 GCA_023411775.1 Bacteroidota bacterium
GTTGTGTCCGCGTCTGTTTTGCTTTCGCTCTTGTCAGCCTTTTTCTCCGAAAATATTTTATCCAGGGCTTTGTCGGTTTCATCAGATGCCTTTTGAGCAGCCCGCTCCTGCACCTTATTATCTACTGTAGCCCCTATATTTTTAGCGGTTTTCTTTACCTGGTCCTTTATTTTTTTGAAGACCTGTGCCTCTGCGCGGGCAAATCCAAAAACTACTACCAATGCAAAAAGAATCGTTTTCATTTTTTGTATTTTTTGTTTTACGTACGCATGCCGACAGCCTGCGTTGAAACGGGTATAAAATTGATACGGTCATCGAACTGAAACAACTGCCATCTCAGCAACGGTGGCCCTGGCTTTTTTAATGGTTAGCCGGTTGTGATAAAATTTTACCGGCTGATTTTTTAAAAGGTGGGTTATGGTGTATTAACGGTGGCCCGGATCAGGTAAAAGGACAACCCGGCAGTACCACCAAAAACAATTGATTTTTTCTTACTGCTGATATTTAATTTTATACTGTTATGTATAAACTTCTGGCAATTGCTTTACTCTTTGCTGGCGGTAGGTTGCACAGCCAAACACTGCTGTTTGAAAATTATTCTTCTTCAGAGGGACTTTCACAAAACAGTTGCTATGCAGTAGCGCAGGACAACCTCGGCTTTATGTGGCTGGGTACCCAGGATGGATTGAACCGATTTGACGGAAAACAGTTTACCATATTTCTGCCACAGACGGTTAAAGGAGAAAAGCTTCCATGTAATAATATCACAGCACTGCATTTTGATAACCACAAAAACCTGTTGTGGATTGGCACCCTGAGAGGACTACGCCTTTTTGACACATACGGCGATAGTATTGCCACTGTAAGTGAAATATTTCCCTATGCATCCGTTCTCGATAAGATGATGGTAAAAAAAATCGTCTCCTTTAAAGAAAATGAGTACTGGGTTATCAGTTACAATAAAGGGTTGGTGCATATCGATACTAAAACTAAAAAGCTCACCTCGTTTTTTACCGACGCCGGACTGCAATTCCAGGTAAGCAGTATCGCCGAGCACAAAGGAGAAATAATTGTAAGCCTGTTGAACAGGCTTTTCAAAATGAAGTTTTCACAACAAGGATACCAGCCGCAGGCGATACTACAGGACTATTATTTCCCCGAAATAAAGGAATTGTATTCTTACAGAAATGATTTATGGGTCGGTAGCCTGAATGCTTGTTTCTATGTATGCGGGGATATGAAAAGTCGTGCTGATGTTTACCTTTTCAAATCCCTGGCGGGTGGCGTGGGTTGCTTTACCGTTGATGAAGATGATAAATTATGGATTGGAACAAGGGGACAGGGAATTATAAAATATGATCCCGATACAAAGTCGTTAACGACAGCAGTGCATAGCGACTATGACGGTCGCTCCCTCGGGAAAAATTTTGTACTCTGCCTCCTTAAAGACAGGCAGGGTCTTATCTGGTGCGGGCTGAGCGGTGGGGGTTTTGCAAAATTTGACCAGCTTAAATACCAGTTTGGCTCCATACAGCACGAAGCCAGCCGGACTGCCTCCCTTCCCGACAATATGGTATTCGATATTCTTAGATGCAGGGACGGTGTTTACTATGTTGGTACACAAAACAGCGGGTTTTGTGAATGGGACAGGAAAAATAACTCGTTCACCCAGTTCCCGGCCACAGCCGGTTTTGGAGTAGAAGCCCAAACTATCTATGATATGACGGAGGACGACAATCAAAACCTCTGGATTGCAAGCTGGGGTGGTTTGATGGAGCTTGACCGCAGAAGCAAAAAGATAGTATACCACTCCGACAGGAATCTCCCGGCGACGCAAAAGTTTTATTCTGTGGTAAAACTCAGGAATACCGACAGTCTTTATTTAACAGGCCAGGGAGGTTCAACGTTTTACTCCATCAAAGAAAAAAAATGGCTGCCCTGCCGCGAAAGTGTGCTGCCAGCCAGCCCGTATGTTGGCCGCTTTGCAATAGAGGATGATCAGAATATTCTTTGGATTGGCACCATAGGTGTGGGCCTGGTCAGGTATGACTATAAAAACAAAGATTTCCGGGTGGTAGAAAAGATCAGGGATATATCCATTACGGCAAGACATATAGTTCGGGACAGCTCGCTTTTCCTGATTGGCACCGACAATGGCGTGATCGTTTATGATTTTAAACGAGACCAGGTAATAAAACAAATCGTACCGGGAACGGACAATGATTCGCGGGTATGTTATGCCATTCAAAAAGATAAACAGGGATTTTATTGGGTAAGTACCAACATGGGACTTTTTAGAATGAGCCCGGGTGATTACCATATTGAAAAAAAATATAACCAGGGCAACGGGCTGAATTTCCTGGAATACAATACAGCCTGTGTTGAATCAGATGAGGATGGCATGATGATTTTTGGTGGTGTGAATGGCATTACCAGTTTCAATCCGATGTTGTTAAAGGAAAATACATTCAGCCCTGCCCCGATGATAACGGCCATAGAGGTAAATAGCAAACCCCTGTCACTGGACCAAAGCCCTGCATCCATCAGGGATCTTCAGTTTAAGCACACCGAGAATTTTTTGACGATTCATTTTACCGTGACCAATTTTTCCAATGAACGAAACAATCAATTCAGCTACCGTCTCAAAGGCCTGAATGACGAATGGAGCCAGGCGGACCCTGGCAATACCGCCAACTTCACCACCCTTCCTCCCGGGAATTACAGTTTTGAACTTCGCTCAGCCAATAGCGACGGAAAATGGAGCAGGGATATAACAACACTTGCAATCACCATACACCCACCCTGGTGGCAGACCTGGTGGTTTAAGGCTATTGCCATTGCACTGGTGGCGGGACTAATTACTTTTTTAACCAGCAGAAGGATAAAAGCAATTCGCAGGGATGCTGCACATAAACAACAACTGGCAGAACTGGAAATAAAGGGACTTCATGCTCAAATGAATCCGCATTTTATTTTCAATTGTCTGAATAGCATTAAGGAGATGATACTCGAAGACGAGAAAAAACATGCCAGCCGTTACCTGAGCAAGTTTGCCCAATTGATTCGTACAAGCCTGGAACATTCAAGGCAAAGTTTTATAAGTGTCAGGCAATGCGTAGATCATTTGCAGCAATACCTTGAAATGGAAAAATTGCGATTTGAAGATTTTGAGTATCGTATAGAAATTGAGGATGGAAGGAATATTGAGAATATGAAAATGGCGCCCATGCTTGCGCAACCGCTGGTTGAGAACGCTATCTGGCATGGGCTGCGGGGAAAGGCTGGCGAAAAAAAATTATTTATCCGGTTTTATATCCACGCGGCACAACTGATCTGTGAAATTGAGGATCATGGCATTGGTTACCTGAAATCGATTGAAGAAAAAAATGGTTCCCTGGTAGCACATCAATCATTGGGTATTACTAATATCTATGAAAGATTAAAAGTGCTTAACGAAAAATATAACCTGAAATGCTCCCTGACTATCAAAGACAAGTCAGAGATCCCGGGGAGAAGCGATAGTGGCACCATTGCAACTTTAAAGTTTAATATTTGATACAGATTATGATCAGGACCATTTTAGTAGATGATGAGCCCAGGGGATTAAACACCTTAAAAAAATTGTTGCAGGAGTACTGTCCTGATTTAAGTATCGTGGCAGAATGCGCCGATGCGGATTCTGCTAAACAACAAATTTTAAAATTGGAGCCGCAGCTGGTATTCCTGGATATTTCGATGCCGGGCAAAACCAGTTTTGATATGTTGTCGGAACTCGATACTGTTAATTTCGAAATTATTTTTGTTACCGCACACAATCAATATACGCTACAGGCATTTCATTACAGTGCCGTGGACTATCTCGTAAAGCCAATAGATGAAGACTTGTTGGCTGACGCGGTGAAAAGAGCGATTAAAAGAATTAATCTAAGCGCCGCCAATAATAATGTATCAGCCCTATTGTACAATTTGAGTAAATCAGGCTCCCCCCAGAAAATGAAGCTTTGTATACCTTCAATCAGGGGTTTTCAGGTTGTAGAGCTGGAGGAAATCCTGTTTTGCGAAGCCTCGGGTAGTTATACCAACTTTCATTTCAGAAGCGACCCGGTCATTTGTTCCTCCAGGCCGGTTTTCGAATACGAAGAAATGCTGGCAGATTCGGGCTTTTTTCGCATCCATAAATCATACCTTGTCAACCTGCTTCATGTGAAGGAATATATTCGGGGCGAAGGAGGCATGGTCATACTTTCCAACAATAACGAAATCGAAGTGAGCCGCCGGAAGAAGGATTTGTTTTTAACACGGATGCGGGAGTTTTATAAGTACTAAACAGATTAAGGATAAGGTTTAGGTTAAGGTTTAGGCAAATAGATTTTCTTTGGGAAAGATAGAAATAACGTGAGCACACTAATATCCTCCGTGGCCGTCGTGTCTTCATCGTGCCCTTCGTGACCAAAAAAAACCCATTATTTCCTAGAATGTGAAATGAACCCTCGCTGTGAAGACATTATCATCTCGGTCGGAGAGGTAACCCGGAAGCTGGGTGCTTTCATTTTTTACGATATCATAATAGAGTACAACCCGGATATTATCATTGAGATGCCGGAGCAAGCCTATACCCAGGGTTGAATACTTAACATCAGCCGGTGTAAGGTTGGTGCCGGCTTTACCCAGCTCCTCCTCTTTCACTTCTGTATTTGGATCGTACCAGTCATACTTAAGGATCAGCTGATTTTTCTTGTTGACAATATTTTGCAGCAATAGCAAAAAGGCGCCATCGAATTCACGCTGGTATGTTGGCAGCGGCGTACCATTCAGATTCGGAAGTTCCCCCGGGTTCTTTGTCGTTGTTGCGGTACCAGGCTGTCTGCCTTTCCAGTATTCAGCCCGAAGTTCCGTTTCACCCCAGCCATGATGTAACACAGTTTGGATATCGGCACCATAATATTGCCGCGGAGCTTTATCACCGAGATTGGACAATGAAGAATCAACATCAAAATACTTATCACCATTTGCCCGCTCGCCCATGCTATAAACATACTTCGTACCGTTTCTCCATCCACCCTGTAAAAGTGATAAGCCGCCACTAAATGTCCAGTTCGCCACATTCACCGGTTTCACCGTCAGCCTGCTGATGAAATCTTTGTAACTATCAAACTCCACCTTGCCCGATAAACCCTGTCCGTTAAAAAAACCCGCATCGAGTTGAATGTACTTATTCTTTGCATTTTCCGCCAGGGGTTCATAGGTTAACATCACACCGAGGTCACGTTCGGAAGTCATCAGTATCTGGGACATGCGTCCCCGCTCAGGCGCCTCACGGTACGTAGAGGAAAGATTGATCTCGTATCCAAAGGGGCGTGCAAACATGCCCGCAGTCATGGATAAGAAGTTCTTTTTCGACTCGAATAATTTTACAAACATATCGCGCAGAGCTACTCCTCTTTCGGTGGCATCGACCTGGAATGTGAAAAGTGCTTTGGGTAAACTGTCACGTGAGGTCAGGAGGTAATCAATTTTGACCCGCGCACGCCGCAACATAAAACGGTTGCTGGCATGTTCCGAAAAATCACCTCCATTATAAGATTCGGCTCCTTTCGTTTCAGCGACCTGGAACTGTGGCTGGATATAACCGGTTATTCTGATGTTCTCGAACCGCTTCAAAACGGGCCTCACGGTATCTTTGATAAACAACTGGGGATCAAATTCTGACAGGTATCGCTGCGCAAAACCATTTGTGGATATTAAAAAGGCCACGACTGAAATTACCCCTCTTAACAGCTTGTTTATCATTTCTTAGTATTATACGATCTGCAATTCTTAAACGCCCAAATATACAACAGCCTAATATAAACTACCCTGCTTAACGGCCGGTTACCGGATTATTATTGCTATATTAAATAATCATTAACTCTGCCGGGTAAAACTCATTACAAGAAGTAAGCCGGTAATTTCGCAGCCATCAATACCGGGTATTAAAATATCTAACTATGGGGCTCAATTCCTTCCTAAAGATCTTTACACCGAAAAATAAAGTGTTCTTTGAGCTGTTTGAAAAAATGGCGGAGAACGGACATGGCATGGCGGTGAAATTGAAAGAGATCGTTGCCGAAACCGATTTTGACAGAAGGGCTTCACTGATCAGCCAGGTGGAAGACCTGGAACATGCCAACGATGAACTCACTCATAGCGTGTTCACCGAACTGGGACGCAATTTTATTACCCCCTTCGACCGGGAAGATATCCATTACCTCGCAACATCGCTCGATGATGTGGCCGACTATATCTATGCTTCTGCCAAGAAGATCAATTTTTATCGTGTCAATCCTAACGATACGGGGATGCAGAAAATGGCGGAACTGATCGAACAGGCGGCACAGCAGGTGCGTATCGCAGTACACGAATTGCGCGACATGAAAAACATGCGCAATATCACCGAAGCACTCGTCAGGATCAACAGCATCGAAAACCAGGCCGACGATATCTTCGACATGAGTATCGAAAAACTTTTCGCAACCGAACCCGATGCCAAGGAAGTGATTAAAAAAAGAGAGATCTACCAGGTGATGGAGATCGTGACCGATAAATGTGAAGATGCAAGTAATGTGATTGAGTCCATCATCATCAAATACTCTTAAGTATTTTGAAAATTTGAAAATGTGCTAATTTGAAAAATTAACTGCACGCGGTAATTCAATTACATTTTCAAATCTTCAAATTCCCAAATTTTCAGATTATATATGGCTACTTTCCTCATTGTTATAATCGCGCTGGCACTGATCTTCGATTATATAAATGGCTTTCATGATGCGGCCAATTCCATCGCCACGATCGTATCCACCAAGGTGTTAACACCTTTCCAGGCTGTGGTATGGGCGGCGGTCTTCAATTTCGCCGCTTATTTTATATTCAAGGATCATGGTGTAGCCGATACAGTAGCCAAGACCGTACACCCGGAAGATGTTACCGGCAATGAAATGATGGTGGTTATTTTCTCTGGTCTGATCGCTGCCATCGGCTGGAACCTCCTTACCTGGTGGCTTGGGATTCCCTCTTCCTCTTCACATACCCTGATTGGTGGTTTCGCAGGAGCTGCGGTGGCCAGTGCAGGATTTGGTGCAGTCAATTCGGCCGTCATCCTGAAAACAGCCGCATTCATTTTCATGGCGCCGCTGGTAGGTATGATCATGGCTTTTATTATCTCACTCTGGTTTATTCACTCATTCAAAAAAGGTCTGCAACCCAAAATACTGTCACTTGTGGTATTGACAGGCGTAACTTTTTTCCTGTTGTACAACCTCGAAACAAGCCGTGATGTTGTTTCCGGCGCTACTCATTACGAAAGTTATTTCTGGCAGGTCGTGTTCTATTCCAAAAATTTCAAGTGGATACTGCTGGCGTTTATCCTCGTCATCATGGCCTGCTTTACGTTTTTTCTCAGCACACTCAACGCGCATAGAGCTAATTCCTGGTTTAAAAGATTGCAGCTTGTCTCATCCGCCGCATTCAGTATTGGTCACGGTGGTAATGATGCACAAAAAGTAATGGGTATCATTACAGCGGCCCTGATCGCTAACGGGAGTATCAGCGACTTTGAACAAATGCCGGTGTGGGTGCCCCTGGCCTGTTACACGGCTATCGCAGCAGGAACCATGAGCGGCGGTTGGAAGCTCGTGAAGACTATGGGTACCAAGATCACAAAGGTCACACCATTTGAAGGTGTAGCCGCCGAAACTGCGGGTGCCATTACTTTATTCGTCACCGAAGCTTTGAAAATTCCCGTGAGTACCACGCATACTATTACAGGTTCCATCATCGGCGTGGGTGCCACCAAACGTCTTTCAGCAGTAAGATGGGGTGTAACGGTAAACCTCCTTTGGGCGTGGGTTCTTACCATCCCTGTAAGTGGTGCGCTGGCAGCCCTCGTGTACACAATCGTTCACCTGTTTATCAAAATTTTCTAAGCCCCACACCCCTGTCCGCCCTGCATTTTTAGCCTCATAACTGTTGTGAAGTTTAATTCATGGATTGCCTGATATTCCCCACCTTTGCGTGCAGGAAAAAAGATGGTAAATATGGGTACGATATTAGTTACAGGTGGATCCGGGTATATTGGTTCTCACACCATTGTGGACCTGATCGAGAACGGCCACAACGTTATTTCCGTCGACAACAACAGCCGCTCCAACCCCGCGATGTTTGAGGGAATTGAAAGAATCACGGGCAGGAAAGTAAAAAACTATAAGGTAGATCTCTGCAATTTCGACGATACTTTCGCCATTTTCCAGGAAAACGAAGACATCACCGGCATCATTCATTTTGCAGCCTACAAAGCCGTGGGAGAATCGGTGGAAAAACCGCTGATGTATTTTGAAAACAACCTGGTTTCACTGATCAATCTCCTCAAATGTGTACAGGAGTTTAAAGTACCCTTCTTTGTTTTCTCATCTTCCTGCACTGTTTACGGGAATCCCGATCATATTCCCGTCACGGAGGAAACGCCTCCCAAGGCTGCCGAATCACCCTATGGTTATACCAAACAAATGGGTGAACAGATCATCAGTGAATTTGCCAAAAGCAGCCTGACACAATGCATCCTGCTACGATATTTCAACCCCGTTGGCGCGCATCCCTCCGTACATATTGGAGAAATGCCCATCGGCAAACCGCAAAACCTGGTGCCTGCCATTACGCAAACAGCAATTGGCAAACTGCCAAAGATGATGGTGCATGGCAATGACTATGATACCCGTGATGGTTCCTGTATCCGTGATTTTGTTCATGTGTGCGATATCGCGCATGCGCATACGCTGGCGATTGAATACCTCGAGCAGGATAAATCAGAAACGCTTTGTGAAGTGTTTAACCTGGGCACCGGCAATGGCGTGACCGTGCTGGAAGCCATCCGCTCATTTGAAAAAGTAAGCGAGGTCAAACTGAACTACGAGATCGGCCCGCGCCGCCCCGGTGATGTGATCGCTATCTATGCCAATAACGACCTGGCGCGTAAAAAGCTGGGCTGGGATCCAAAATTCACGCTCGATGAAATGATGCTGACGGCCTGGCAATGGGAGCAAAGGCTTAGTGCTGATAGTACGATTTTCGGAGGAAAGCCACTGGAGCTGAATTGAGTCGGGAGTTACCGGATAGTAGATACTTGATACTTGATGTTTGATCCTGGATTGACCAAGGTCTCTATATAGTTTAAGACACTGGCCCCTCTCCTTTGGAGAGGGGTTGGGGGTCAGGCTCCTTTGCCTTACTTTTGCTGCTCCAATTTTCGCTTATGTCATTAAAAGAAATTCAGTCGACAGGAAATAAAGACACCAGGAGTGGCTTCGGTGATGGTATCGTGGAAGCAGCCCGTAAGAATCCCAATATCGTTGCGCTTACGGCTGACCTGGCCGGTTCCTTAAAACTCAACCAGTTTATTAAGGAATTCCCCGAACGATTTATCCAGTGTGGTATCGCTGAGGCCAATATGATTGGCATTGGGGCGGGTCTTACCATCGGCGGAAAAATTCCCTATACCACCACATTTGCAAACTTCTCTACCGGGCGTGTATATGACCAGATCCGCCAGTCGGTAGCCTATAGCGGTAAAAATGTAAAGATCTGCGCTTCGCATGCCGGACTTACCCTCGGAGAAGACGGCGCTACACACCAGATACTCGAGGATATTGGACTGATGAAAATGCTACCCGGCATGACCGTGATCGTACCCTGCGATTATGCGCAGACAAAAGCCGCGACCATGGCGATTGCCGATTACCAGGGACCTGTGTACCTGCGTTTTGGCCGTCCCGTTTGGCCTATTTTCACCAAAGAAGTAGATTTCCAGATCGGCAAAGCGCAGTATTTTTCAGAAGGCACCGATGTAAGCATATTCGCCTGCGGCCATATGGTCTGGAATGCCATACAGGCTGGCGCGATACTGCAGGAGAAAGGGATCAGTGTTGAATTGATCAACATTCACACGATTAAACCCCTTGATGAAGCCGCTGTGATCAAATCCATCAGCAAAACAAAATGCGCGGTAACTGTAGAAGAGCATAATATTATTGGCGGGCTGGGTGATGCGATTGCACAATGTGCCGTTAAAAACCATCCCATACCCATTGAATACGTGGGAACAAAAGATACTTTTGGCGAAAGCGGCAAACCTACCGACCTGTTGAAAAAATATGGCCTCGATGTGCCAGACATCGTGCAGGCAGCAGAGAAGGTTATGCAGCGAAAAGGGTGAATCGGGAATTAGGTATTGAGTATTGGGACCCGATAGCTATCGGGTTGGGACTTAGGAATTAGTTGTGCCAGTATCCAGTATCCAGTATCTAGCATCTAGTATCTAGCATCTAGCATCTACCATCAAGTATCCAGGTACACCCAAATTCCAAATTACTAATTACTAATTCCTGATAAATGTCATTAACCTCCTTCTCCGATACAGAGCTACTGGTACAGTTTCGTGAACCCGCCACGAAGGAAAAGGCGTTTACGGCCATTGTAAAAAAATACCAGGAAAAACTTTACTGGCATATCCGCCGGATGGTGGTGGATCACGATGACGCCAACGATGTATTGCAAAATGTTTTTATACGTGTGTGGAAGGGACTGGAAAATTTTCGTGAAGACAGCCAGCTTTATACCTGGCTTTACCGCGTGGCCACAAATGAATGCCTCACATTCCTTGAACAACAGAAAAAACGCAGCCTGGTCAGCCTGGGCGAGGATGAATCGGGTCTCAGCAATAAGATCAAAGCAGATGAAAACTTCGATGCCAATAAGTTAGAATGGAAATTGCAGCTTGGCATCCAACAACTTCCTGAAAAACAAAGAATTGTATTTCAACTACGGTATTATGATGAAATGCCCTACGAAGAAATGAGTAAAGTGCTGGAAACCAGCGAGGGAGCTTTAAAAGCCAGCTATCACCACGCCGTGAAAAAAATCGAAGAATATATTAAAAATCATTAAACCCGCAGGCTAATAAAACGTCTGACTACTGGCATGACGCAAAGGGAAGACATATTAAAAGAATTAAGTGAATTGCAAAGCAGTATCGGGGCTGCCGGCCATCCCGGCTACAAGGTTCCCGGGGGCTATTTTGAAGGATTTGCTGCTGATATGCTGAAGAGGATCAAGGCCATGGAAGCTGCAACTCCCGGGGAAGAACTGGAAACATTGTCACCGTTATTGAACAGCCTCCCTAAAAAAACACCCTATACTGTTCCTGGTGATTATTTCACCAGCCTCTCTGAAAATTTGATTAAGGTGGGTGCTGTGGAAAGTGATACAACCGGCCAGGAACCAATTTCATCTGTCCTAATCGGTTTAAACCATAAAACGACTTATACCGTTCCTGCAGGATACTTTGAAGATTTACCCGCACGTATTCTTCAAGGTGTAAAGCATAGCGACAGAGAAGCGAAAGTTGTGTCTATCAACAACAGTCGTAAATGGCTTAGGTATGCTGCCGCGGCAGTTGTGGTCGCTTTTGTTTCACTACTTGGATTTTTTATGTTTGGTAAAAATGAGGTGGATCCCGAAACAAAATCTATCGTTTGGGTGGAGAAAAATCTCAAAAAGGTTAGCACTGATGATATCAGCGAGTTTGTAGAACTTGCCACTTCAGAAAAACCTGACCTCACAAAAATGGATGGCCGGGATGATATAAAAGACCTGTTGCTGGATGTTTCTGATAAAGAGATCCAGGATTTCTTAACAGAAACAGCGCTTCTTGACAATGGTAATTCTGATGAATTAATTTGGAACTAAACGATGCGAAAAATTTTACTCATATTAAGTTTATTGTTTGTTACGGGGTTTTCGTTTGCCCAGGATGATGATGATCACGGCAATGAAAAAATCCGTGACAAGATGAACGAGTATATCCAGAAAAGGCTGAACCTCTCGAAGGATGAATCAAAAAAGTTCACGCCGGTATTCCTGAACTATTTTAAAGAATGGAGACAAACCATTCGCAGCAACCGCGGCGACAAGCTGGTATTGCAACAAAAGGTCGTTGACCTGAGACTTCGTTATCGTACACAGTTCCGCGAGATACTTGGCGAGCAAAGGGGTAACCAGGTTTTCAACCAACAGGATAGATTCATACAGGAATTAAAAACGATCAGGGACCGCCGCGGTGGGAACCGCCCGTTACGACGTAGCGGGAATCTAAATAATTGAGGACACGGATCAGAACCGGAACACAGGATTCTTTACATCATGGTAAAATAAAAAGGTCCAGTTTTCCTCTTCCCCCTGCTGCCACCATTGCCTTCTCAACTCCATGGCTTTTTTTCCGTCATGATCATACTTGGCAACAAAGCGGTGTTTCATCTGTTGAAGCTGAGGTGCATCATCAGCACCAAAAAAAACAGTTTCCTCCCCCTCTTTTATCCAGAAGACCTGGTGAAATGGTGAATGTGCTCCTGTGATCTTGTATAGGATATAATCATCAATCGCACCTTTATCTTCCTGAAGCCATACCACGTTGTCCGAACTTTTGAGCGTTTCCAATTCATCGGGAATAAATGATGGCAAACCTTTTTCAAAAGCGAAATCCATTTCACGTCTTTGAATATAATAGGTAGCATCAGGGAGGCACAACTGGTCGCGATGATCTTCCCTGGTAACACCACCAGCATGGTCTTTATGCAAATGACTCATGAGCACTTTTGTAATATCGGAGGGATTGATGCCCGCTTCCGTAAGATTGCGGTGCAACTGCATTTTTCCCTCGCCACCAGCAAAACCGAGTCCAGTATCTAATAAAAGAATATCCTTATCTGTGATAACTACAAACGGCTGTATCTCTACCAACAGGCTCCCAACGGGCCGCGACTGCAAGTCATGAGACTGCTGATCAAAGGGAACAAACAGTTTTGTCTTATCTATCGTAAACGTGCCTTCCGACAGGGGGATGATCTTCATACTGGTAGTAATAAATATTCAGCAGCGAAATTAGCGAAATGAAGATTGATCAGCGGGTGCTTGAATCTTCCGGATACAATGCTCCACTATCGCAGCACCATCTGCCGGTCGGCATCGAGTCGCACCAGAATAAAAAGAAGTATCGTAAAAGTGAGCAAAGATGTTCCACCATAACTGATAAACGGAAGTGGGATACCGATCACCGGTGCCAGACCAACCGTCATGGCAAGGTTTATACCGATATGGAAAAAGAAAACAGATGCGACGCCATATGCGTAACATCGGCTAAACACACTTCGTTGCCTTTCCGCTATGGCGATGATCCGGAATAATAAAAACAGGTAAATACTCAGCAATACAAAGCTGCCTACAAAACCAAACCCTTCACCAATGGTATCAAAAATAAAGTCGGTGCGCTGTTCAGGAACGAATCCATACCTTGTCTGCGTACCCTTTAGCAGGCCTTTACCCAGCAAGCCTCCACTGCCGATCGCGATCTTGGATTGCTTTACGTTATAATCGGCTGTATTCTCAACTTTTTTCCCCGCTACCGCCGCTTCACCTTTCATGTATTCACTGGGTACATCGCGGCCGATGGTACTGTAGATCCGTTCTACCTGGTGTTTGGCGAGCAGGTTTTTGAAAATAAAAGGCACACCAAACCGCTGCAGGCCCACACATAAGAACCAGATCATAACGATCCGGATCAGGATAGTCCGTCGCTTTTTTATCTGTCGCCGCATCAGGAAAACGCTCAGCAATGCAATGCCCGACAGGATCAGTGCCAGTGTATTTTTTTCCAGCAACAGCGTAGCCACCACCAGGGTAGCCAGCGCGAAACCCACGATCAATACAATTGAGGGCAAACCTTCGCGGTACATTACCAGGAAGAAAGAAAAGAATACCAGTGCCAGCCCGGTCTCTTTCTGCAGGATGGTGAGTGCAGCAGGAAAAAGAACAATTGCTGTCGCGATCAACTGCGATCTTGTTTTAGAAAAATCAGTCTCAGGTCGAGACAAATATTTTGCCAGTGCCAGCGCCACGCATATTTTACAAAACTCAGCAGGCTGAAACTGGAAACCTCCCAGCCGGATGATCGACTTGGTACCCTTCACCTCCGAGTGGAATGGAAATACCATTAATAATAATAGAATACCCGCTACATACCAGATATTGGCGGTAGCCGGGAAGAATTTACTGTCGGTAAGCAGGATCAGCAGCCCGATGACAATTGATACGACGAAAAAATAAAATTGCTTGCTGTAATCTGTTTTGAAACCAAGAAAGCTTTGCAGGATCGGGTCGCCCTCTTCATAAGTAGCTCCGAATATGGCCATCACACCAATGCCTACAAGCAGCAGGTATATCCCTACAATGCTCCAGTCGATACCTTTTGATATAGCGGGATTATTATGACTCATGCAATGATTACGGGATGGAGGCGTTGTTTGGGTAATAATTTTTCAGCAGGAACGATCGCCAGTGCCGACTGCGATGTCCAGGATTTTACGGGCAGTTCTTTCTTTTCTACAGGTCCGGTGGAGATCCTGTGATGAGTATATTTTTTGATATAACTGCTGTCTTTTGTCATCTCAAACCACTTAAACGCGCGGATCGAATCCTCCTTATACTGCAGGCGTTTTAAATGCTTTGGCATTTTATTGGTTTTGGAATATATCTCAAACTCTGCCTGGCTTTCCTTCGAAATCGTGTCATTCAGGTATTTTTCCATCAGGATACGTGCGATGGGACCACCCCAGGTGCCACCATAACCAGCATTCTCAACCACAACAGCGATCGCGATCTTTGGATCCTCTTTTGGTGCAAAAGCTACAAATAACGCGTTGTCGTCGAGCTTGATCCTTTTTCCATCGAGGTAGGTATATTTTTCCGCTGTACCGGTCTTTGCACATACGCTGACATTTGGTATGCGCGCACGTCTCGCTGTACCATAGGTAACCACGTCTTCCATGCCATCCATAACGGCGTCAAATGCCGCATCGGGGATATGTGTCAGTACCTCATGTTTTACACGGTATTTATTCAGCAGCGCGGAATCTGCATCCGTTTCCCCTTCTATATTCTTTACAAAATGTGGCGTGTAATAATAACCCTTGTTGGCAATGATACACATGGCATTGGCCAGTTGCAGTGGTGTAGCACCCATCTTATCCTGGCCGATACCAAGGGTAAGATTGGTACAGGAACTCCAGGAACCGCGGTATTCTTTATTGTAAACAGAGGTATCGGGAATATAACCCCGGTCTTCACTTGGAAGATCAACCCCCAGCCTCGTACCCAGCCCGAAATTATTCAGGTATTCCTTCCACTTCATATAACCGTTCCTCACGTTTTTATATTTCGGATTGTCGGCTGCCATCCTGTAAATATGGGTAAAATAGGAGTTGCAGGAATTAGCGATCGCGAGGCGAAGATTATTGGCGTGGCCACCACCCGCATGCGTACATGCAGGCTTCCCGGTACCACATGCCGTATATCGTCCAAAACAGGGATAACCAAAGTTGGGTGTGATCAATCCTTCATCAAGCGCCACAAGTGCACCGAGAGGTTTAAAAGTTGAACCGGGTTCATAACGGCCCTGCACCGCTCGGTTCAGGAGTGGACCAGCCACATCGAGCACCAGGCGGGAATAGTTTTTATTCTTATCGGGCCCTGTCAGATCGTTGGGGTTGAAGACCGGGCCCGAAGCCATGGCCAAAATCCCGCCCGTCTTGGGATCGATCGCTACCACAGCGCCAACCTTATCTGTCATCATCTTTTCGGCCATCTCCTGTAGCTCGATATCAAGATAGGTCCTGAGTCCGCGACCTGCAATTGCAGCCGTATCAAAGATGCCATTCTCATAGTTCCCGACAAGACGATTCCTGTTGTCTTTGATCAGGTATTGCACACCACGCTGACCCATCAGCACAGATTCATAAGTTGCTTCCAGTCCGTTTTTTCCGATATAGTCGCCCATGCGATAAAAGTTGTTGGACTTCTCGATGTCAGCGGGTGAAACTTCGTTGATATAACCCAGCATCTGGGCAGCGACATTATAAGGATAAACCCGCACAGGGCGTTCTACAAGTGCGAATCCAGGAAAGCGCCAGCTGTTCTCTTCAAAACGGGCCTGCATCTGGTGGGTAAGCAGGGGTTGGAAAATGGAAGGTCGAACAGCCCTGTTCTTGAATATAGCGTCGCGAATCCGCTTATTGAAATCGGCGGTATCGATCTCCATCAGCCGGCAAAAAGCGGTGGTATCAAAATTTTTTACCTCGGCCGGTGTCACCATCAGGTCAAACATGATCGCGTTATTCAGAATCGCCCTGCCTTTACGATCATAGATAATCCCACGCTCAGGATAAACGATCTTGGGAAACACCGCGTTGTCCATGGCCAGCTTGCTGTATTTTCCCGAAACGATCTGCAGGTTAAACAACTGCGCGATGATCACCAGGAATGCTACCAGGAAAATTAAACGGATGATACGGCTTCTAGATTGGTTAAACACAGACATGGTTCACTAAAACGAATGATCCCGACAGTTATCGGAGAGAGAAAATTATTCCATACAAAGTACGAACTCCCCCGGGCGCTTTCCAAATGTTTGCGGGAGATTATTTTCCTTTTAAGAAATTTTTCTATAGATAGCTACTAGCTTCAGGATAGGTAATTACGATCTGTTTTTTTAGCAATGCAGCAAAAAACCTCCCGATGGGACGTTGCCGGTGTATAAT
The DNA here is from genome assembly GCA_023411775.1 of Bacteroidota bacterium. GTDB lineage: Bacteria > Bacteroidota > Bacteroidia > Chitinophagales > Chitinophagaceae > Terrimonas_B. The sequence continues at coordinate 16,677 of JAEYOL010000065.1, forward strand.
CATTGTTTTTTCTATAAAGTCAGCCCTACGGGACAAACCAGATTTCAAATGTTCATTACGTTCCGTTTGGAACGCTTTATAGGTAGGAAAAACATCGAATTGATATCTACGTTCCCTCGTAACGTTTTATATAAGCGTACCGTCAACAGCAGGAAGTTCCATAACGCCACGGGTAATTCGGACGGCTAAATATCTACGCGGTATTAGTACGAAACTTCATCCGGCGCGGGAACAACAATTCAGTAGTGATGATCAAAAGCATGCTGATAGCGGTGGTGGCCACAACCTTAATAAGAAACCCGAGGAAGGTTCCGAAGGAAAGCCATTGCAACATGGTGAGATAACCATGATGAAGCACGGTCAGTATGAGCACATAAACCAGGTAAGGCGTCCAACCCATCGCGCGGGGTGATGGCTCGCGGTAATTGAACTCTGAAGGATCTTTTGGTGTGAGAATATTGATCACAAAAGGACGGCAATAAGCTACCAGGACACAGGCAGCGGCGTGCAGACCGGGCGTCATCGTAAAGAAATCAAGCGCCAGGCCCACCAGGAAACCAGTGATCATCAATCCTATCCTTGAAACACTAAATGGCAGCCATAGTAGGAACAGGTAGTACAGGTAGGGCACAATAAACCGGTGAAGATGTGGGATCTTATTCAGCACGTACACCTGCACGAGTATAAACAGGGCAAAGCGGATAATATTTCTTAGCAGGTCACTCACCGGGCGCTCTTTTTAGGATCATCAACTTTTTTCTGGGTTTCTTTCAAAAGTGCAGACTGGTCACTATAAAATAAATTTTCTACTACCATCACCTGTTGCAGGTTTTGAAAATTGGCCGCGGGCTTTATTCGCAGAACATAGAAATTGGTAGAGGGATCCGGGATGATCTGTGCTACGGTACCCACCAGGTGTAAAGGAGGAAAGCTCAACGAAAATTTACCGGTTACAATGGTATCACCCACTACCAGCGAATCACTTTTCGGAATATCCTTCAGGTTTAAGAACCGCGGGTCTTTTCCATCCCAATACAAGGTGCCGGAGCTCCCGCTTTTCTTTACGAGCACATTCACTTTGTTTTGTACATGCAGCAGGCTCATCACCTGGCTAAAGTTGGGACTCACATTTACCACCTGTCCCACCAACCCGCCATCGGAGCTAAACACACCCATATTATCCTGGATCCCCTGGTTGGCGCCACGATTGATCTGAACATAATTTTTATCGGAGTTGACAGTATTATACAATACCTGTGCATCCCTCCATAAGTATTGCCTCAGTTTGCCTAGTGTATCGAAAGGAACAGAATCGCGGGTAAGTTTGAAAGTGGTATCGCTATTTACAAAATTGGACGGCAGGAGGTTTACCAGTGAATCATTCATTTTCAAAAGGCGGCGATTTTCTTCTTTCATCGTAAAGAAATCCTCTACAGTATTATAGCGACCGCTGAACCAACCCGTGATCTCGTTGGCCACACCCAGTCCCTTTGCTTTATGAAATTTATTGTATGTAAAAAGAAACCACAGGGCCACCGCCTGCAACGCAAGAAATACGATAACAGTGAAAAAACGCCGAATGAAAAGGAATATGTTTCGCACTAGTGAAAGGATTTGGAATTGGGGATTGGGAATTTGTTTCAGGCACTAATTACAAATTACAAATTCCTGCTTCCTGTACCTTGATTTATCTCATCACAAACGGGTACCTGTCGTAGTGTTTCAACGCAATCCCTGTACCACGAACCACACTTTTTAGCGGATCGTCGGCCACATGCACCGGCAATTTGATTTTTTGGCTTAATCTTTTGTCAAGACCTCTTAACAAAGCGCCACCACCGGTGAGATAAAGACCGCGACGGTAGATATCACCAGCCAGTTCCGGCGGTGTTTGTTCCAGGGCTTTTAATATTGCCTCTTCAATCTTGAAGATACTTTTGTCTAATGCTTCCGCGATCTCCTGGTAACTCACCATGATCTGTTTGGGAATACCTGTTACCAGGTCACGACCATTCACCGGAATATCATCAGGGGGATTATCGAGATCCTTCATGGCCGAGCCAACCTGGATCTTGATCTGCTCGGCGGTACGTTCACCGATGAGCAGGCTATGATAACGGCGGAGAGCTTCCATAATATCAGCGGTAAATTCATCACCGGCGATACGGATCGACTGGTCGCAGACAATCCCCGCCAGGGCGATCACGGTAATACCGGTAGTACCACCACCGATGTCTATGATCATATTACCAACGGGCTCTTCCACATCAATGCCGATACCCAGCGCGGCGGCCATGGGTTCATGTAGCAGGTAAACTTCTTTGGCGCCTGCCTGTTCGGCGCTATCCCGAACCGCCCTTTTTTCCACCTCGGTGATCGAGGAAGGAATGCAGATCATCATCCTCCAGCTGGGGGGAAATAATGGCTTTTTTGGGTAAACCAGTTTTATCAGTTCGCGGATCATCAGTTCCGCGGCATTAAAGTCAGCGATTACACCATCTTTTAAGGGACGTACCGTACGGATGCTTTCATGGGTTTTTTCGTGCATCATCAGCGCTCTTTTTCCTACAGCCAGTACTTCTTTGGGATTGTTTCTGTTCAGGGCAACTATGCTCGGCTCATTTACCACCACCTCGTCGTTATGTATGATCAGGGTATTTGCAGTACCCAGGTCCATTGCTATTTCTTGTGTAAACCAGTTAAAAAGTCCCATTCTATATTATTGGATTAAATGTGTGCAAAGTTTAAGGAATAATTCGAATTAACAAAGCAAACCACTGGAGGGTCGGTTTTTCGCTTAAACGCAGGAAAGACGCGGTTTCTCATCAGCAGCTGGTTTTAAAATTCTTTACTCGTAATTAACGGCTTTCCGGCCATTCTATTATAATGAAGCACACTTTCTTTGCTTATTTTCCACGATAGCACAATAAAACTGGAATAACTCCATCACCTCCCAAATTCCTGTGAGGTTTTGATCTCACTAAACAACTCTCCAATTCCTGCCCGTCTCCCCGTCTTCCCGGCCAAACCAACCAATCACCTCTTCGAAAAATTTTGGCACAGAAATAGCAAGCGGGTAGAAAGTAATCCGAACTTTCACAAAATCAAAGTATGAGAAAATTAATTGTTGTTTTATTCGTCTTGGCTTTTTCAATCACGGCACAGGCTCAGAGTCGTAGCACCAACAGCACTTCCTACAAAACCGCCCTCGGTATAAAAGTGTGGGATGGTGGAGGAATTTCTTTGAAGCATTTTTTCAACGAACGCAACGCCGGGGAGCTGATCGGCTATTTCTGGCGTCATGGTTTCAGACTTACGGGGCTATATGAGATACATGGCCCTATTTCAGGAGCACCGGGCCTCAAATGGTATATCGGTCCTGGCGCTCATATTGGCACATATAGTGACGGTCACCATCATCACAATGACAACCATCACCACCACAGCCACGCAAGCATTGGCATTGATGGCGTGATCGGGCTCGACTACAAATTCAACCAGGCACCGATCAACCTATCCCTCGACTGGCAGCCATCTTTTGAATTTACAGATGGGCACGGTTTTAATGGTAGTTGGGGAGGATTGGGAATCCGTTACACTTTCTAATATATATCTTCGATTTATCAGCAAAAACAGGCCGGCCCCCTAAAAAGGGTCGGTTTTTTATGCACCTAACTGGCTACAAACCCCAGCCTTTTCTCGACGGCCGGTGGCAGGCTGGGTAATTTTCTTCTCTCAATAAGGAAACTATTCAACTGGGCGATCCCGCGAAATATATAGTGTTTGTCAGCCGCCGCTTTCAGGTAATCCTTGCCGGAGCTACCCCCCGTGCCGATCCTGGTGCCGATCATCCGGTGCACCATATTCATGTGGCGGTAACGCCAGGAACTAAGCTGCTCATCGATCTCAAGCAGGCTGTTGAGCAACTGGAAGGGCAAATGAAGTAAGGGATAACCCCTATAAAGCATGATAAACAGCGCAGCCCTGCGTGCTGCCGGCGATAATGTATCCGATCCGTCTGTGCTGGCTGGAGCTTCGGGGAAAAACAACTGGTCAAATGCGTCGAGGTTATTTTTTTCAGCCTCCGCAAGACTGCCCTGGTACTGGTAGCGGTATTCTGCCCAAAAAGGATGAATATTCTTTTCATTTCCATGCGCAGCAAAGGCTGCCCAGTTCTGTTCTTCATTAAAAAATGGCATTCTTTCCAGCCAGCCGTTGAGCAGTTGCAGCAAGGAACTTCCGGATTCCGCTTTTTTGATCAGGTTGACATGCTCCTGCCTGAGTTGCGAAGTATAGTATTCCTTGCCATGACGGGTTTCAAATTTCAGCCCCAGTTTGGCTTCCAGTTCCTTGAACTGCCAGCTTTGAAAGCCGGACGCAGGGCGCAGCATATCGCGAAAATCGAGGAAGTCCATGGGTGTCATCGTTTCCATGATATCGATCTGGTGCACCAGCACCTGGAGTATGGTCACGCAGCGACGAAGACGGTGCACGACGGTTTGCAACTCCGGGGAGTTATCGTTCAGCGAGGGCTTGGCCATGATTCCCACGATGGAATCCGCTTCATGATGCAATTGCTTAAACCAAAGTTCATATGCCTGGTGGATGATGATAAACAACATTTCATCATGCGCCGGGATCTGGCGTTTATCACTTTCGGGAAACTGTGCGTTAAGAATTTTATCTAATTCCAGGTAATCGTGGTAATGAACATCGGGCATGGCAAACATTTCAGCAAAAATACGCCGGGCAGGTTTTATGCACCGTTGGATGTTTTATTCGGCATAAATTCATAACCGATGTCATTGCGATAATAGATACCATTATATTTTATGTACTCCAGTACATCAAGCGAGGTGTCAACTGCTTCTTCAATCGAGCTACCATAAGAAGTGACACAACACACACGGCCGCCATTGGTGAGTATTTTTCCATCTTCCTCCTTTGTGCCCGCCTGGAAGACCATGGTTTGTTTGCCATATTTTCCATCGAGCCCTGTAATTTCAAATCCTTTGTCAAAAAAGCCGGGATAGCCCTTGCTTACTGCCACCACCGTTGCGGCAGACCTGCTATCGGCCTGCACTTTCACCATATGTAGTTCTTTATTGGATGCCGCGACGCATAATCCCACCAGGTCATTTTCAAGCCTGGGTATTACTACCTGCGTTTCTGGATCACCCATGCGACAATTGTATTCGATCACATATGGATCACCATTTACATTGATCAGTCCAAAAAATATAAAGCCGGTGTATTCTATGCCTTCGTCAAAAATTCCATTCACAGTGGGCTTAATGATCCTTTCTTCTACCTTGTGCATAAATCCGGGTGTTGCAAACGGAACAGGACTCACGGCGCCCATACCACCCGTCATCAATCCAGTATCACCTTCACCGATCCGTTTGTAATCTTTGGCTTCCGGTAGTAGCAAATAATTTTTTCCATCCGTGAGTACAAAAACACTGAGTTCAATCCCCGATAAAAAATCCTCTACTACTACTTTCCTGCTGGCTTCGCCGAATTTTGAACGCTGTATCATCAATTCAAACTCAGCGATCGCTTCTACATGGCTCTTACAAATAACAACTCCTTTACCCGCGGCCAGGCCATCGGCTTTTAATACGATAGGCAGGGAATGTTGCTCGAGGTATTTTACACCCTCTTCATAATTTTCAACGGTAAATTCTTTGTATGCTGCGGTAGGGATATTATGTCTTTGCATAAAAGCTTTTGCAAAAGCCTTGCTGCCTTCCAATTGAGCGCCCTGTTTGGATGGGCCGATAAAGTGAATCTCGCGTAACTCTTCGTTAGACTTAAAAAAATCGTACAAACCATTCACCAGTGGATCTTCAGGACCCACGATCAACACTTCTATTTTTTCTTTAATACAAAACTGGCCGATGCTTTCAAAGTCTGAAAGATCGAGCTTTACGTTTTCGCCATATTGAGCAGTGCCAGGGTTACCGGGAGCAATAAAAAGCGGATTAGTCCATACACTTTGACTAAGTTTCCAGGCAAGAGCATGTTCCCTGCCGCCAGAGCCTAATAATAAAATTCGCATGTTGGTTTATTCGTCGGGTTTAGGAACTGCGAATATCGGTGTGTTTCATAAAGATAATTCTAAAAATTTGTGAGTGGTCAATTTTCTGTATTTTGTCCGCTATTAGGTTGAGTATTCTGATTTAAACCACTTAAAATGATTGTATGAGCCAGCCAGCACAAACCGGCAAGCATCCCCGCGGACTATGGGTTTTATTCTTAACCGAAATGTGGGAGCGCTTCGGATACTACCTGATGGTAGGAATATTATTTCTTTATTTAACCAACACAACCACGGGTGGTAAAGGCTTATCCCGCGCTATGGGAGCAGATGTGGTTGGAACTTTTATCGCTTTAGTTTATCTCACTCCTTTTATCGGCGGCCTGATCGCTGATCGTTATCTCGGCTACCTTAAATCCATTTTTTTAGGAGGCTTCCTGATGGCGGCCGGCTATCTCGGCCTCGCCCTGCCAGGGGATACTACGATGTATATTTCCCTGGGTCTGATCATTGTCGGGAATGGATTTTTCAAACCCAATATTTCCACGCTGCTCGGTAATATTTATAACCGCGAAGATCTTCGGCCGCTGAAGGACAATGCCTATAATATATTTTATATGGGTATTAATATCGGTGCCCTGGTGTGCAATTTTGTTGCAGCATACCTGCGCAACAAATACGACTGGAGATATGCTTTTGCCGCAGCGGGTATTGGTTTGATCATCGGGTTGATCTGGCTTGCGCTTAATGTAAAACATGTAAAATATGCCGATGTAAAAAAACCCATGCAGGCCGGGGACATGCCAATAAACCGGATCTTCACTTCGGTTTTCCTGCCCATGATCATATTTGGTATCCTGGGCTGGATCATGCCGGGCAATATTATGGGATCCGATTCCAACGATGCGTTCATTTTTGCCTGCCTGCCCGTTATTCTATTCTACGTTGGTATATGGAGAAGAGGAAATGCGGAAGATAAAAGAGGCGTGGGCGCTTTGCTTTTTATATTTTCCATTTCGATTATTTTCTGGACCATCTACAACCAAAACTCTACCGGTCTTACCATTTGGGCTGAATCACATACCAACCGTAAAGTACCTGCGGCGATCGAACAACCAGCCGACGCTATCTACATGGTGCAGACTGTTACCACCAGTCCCACTGAAGTGCCCAAAGTGGACGAGTATCTACGGCCAGTAACTGATTCGGCCGGAAATCCTGTGATGACGAGTGGTCCCGATCCATACTTTAATAATGTACCAAAAGAAGACTGGCCGGCCGACAACACATCCAAGCTGGTCAACGCCGAACTTTTTCAATCGATCAATCCATTTTTTATAGTATTACTGACGCCGCTGATCATCGCCTTTTTTGCCTTACTGGCCCGACGAGGGAAGCCGGTTACCACGGCCAGTAAATTTGCCTGGGCCCTTATTATTTCGGGGTTAAGTGCGCTGGTGATGGTATTCGCCGTAATGTCGGTGCCGAGTATCTATACACATAAAACCTCCGCGATATGGCTGTTTCTGACCTATGGCATATTTACCATCAGTGAGGTCTGCCTGAGCCCGATCGGCTTGTCGTTTGTATCGAAAGTTTCGCCACAACGACTTACATCGCTGATGATGGGCGGCTGGTTCCTTTCTACATCGCTGGGAGGAAAGGTAGCGGGAGTAATGGCCAGTTTCTGGGATAAGATCCCGGATAAAAAGATTTTCTTCGGCATCATTACCGTTGCAGCCATCCTGGGCGGACTCTTAATTTTTAGTCGCATCAAATCACTCAACCAGATCGTGAAGGATAAAACCGGGTCTGCATAATTACCGGTAAACAGCTTACACCTTTTTAAAACTTTTTTGCATGTGGAAGAAACATCCCAAAGCCCTGCCCTTCCTATTTTTTTCTGAAATGTGGGAAAGGTTTGGCTATTATTTAATGATCGGCATTTTCACGCTTTACCTGAAAGATGTAAAACAGGGTTACGCGATGACGGAAGCGGAATCAGCAGATTTGTATGGAACATTTATCGCGCTGGTTTTCCTGACGCCATTCCTGGGTGGATTATTAGCCGATCGATATCTCGGCTATCGCAAATCCATCATCATGGGTGGTATCATGATGGGACTTGGTTATTGCCTGATGTCTGTACACAATATCGCCGCCCTTTATATTGCCATGACCCTGGTGATCATCGGCAATGGTTTTTTCAAACCCAATATCTCCACCTTGTTGGGAAATGTGTACACCACACCGGAGTACGTTAAGCAAAAAGATGATGGCTATAATATTTTCTATATGGGCATCAATATCGGTGCCTTTGTGTGTAATTTTTTTGGCGCTGCATTATATATCGCATATGGCTGGGGTGCTGCATTTTTAGCTGCAGGTGTGGGTATGTTCCTGGGTGTTTTCATTTTTCTGGCAGGTACTCGGCATTATAAAGCTTACGATGTAAAAAAAGGTGTCGCTGAAAACGATATGTCTATGACCAGGATTGTTTTGACGATACTGGTGCCATCCATCGTTGCCGGTATCATCGGCTGGCTGATCCCTGGTTCACTGGTAGGTTCTGATTCCACCGATGCATTCATCTTTGCCTGTCTGCCCGTTATTTATTTTTACAGTTCGCTTTATTTCAAAGCAAAACCCGAGGAAAAAAGACCTATTGCCGCACTGCTGGCAATCTTTGCAGTCGTGGTGATGTTTTGGGCTGTATTCAAACAAAACGGGTCAGCACTTAATACCTGGGCCGACCGCTATACTGCAAGGGAGGTAACAGGTGCTACTCAAAAAATATTCAATAAACTCAACTTTGCACAAACCGTAACCTACAACCTCGACTCGGTAGCAAAGTATGATGACCAGTTTCGTTTGCAGAAAGAAAATGATGTAGTAGTGCGCGAATTGAATTATCCCATCTATTTTAAAAATGTTGCCGAATCAAAAAAACCAACCGAAGGAGAGCAGGTGAGCCTTTGGGCCACGAATCTAAGCCAGTCGATCAATCCAGGCTGGGTGATCCTGCTCACGCCGCTGATCGTCGCATTTTTCACCTGGATGCGAAGAAGAAACAAAGAACCATCAACCGCTACCAAGATCGCTTTCGGCTTATTTATTTCAGCGCTTTCAGCCCTGGTAATGGTAGGGGCCGTTTATGCAAGTAATAATGGTAGTGAAAAAGCCAGCGTGATCTGGCTGATCGTAAGTTATGGTGTGATCACGGTAGGTGAACTATTATTAAGTCCAATGGGACTTTCGATCGTTTCCAAACTAAGCCCCGTGCGTATCACATCCCTGATGATGGGAGGCTGGTTCCTGTCCACATCGATCGGTAATAAATTATCAGGTGTGCTCGCCACCCTCTGGGACAACTATGATCACAAAGCCAATTTCTTCTGGTTAAATTTTGGGCTGCTGATGGTAGCCGCCGTGATGTGTTTTGCGATGCTTCGCTGGCTGAATAGGGTGATGAAAGAGAAAGGTGTTAACTAGTCGGGAGTCGATCCTGGATGCTTGATGCTGGATACTGGATACCGGATACTGGATACTGGAAACTGGATACTGGAATTATCTAAAGGTCCTTTGTGATATCCTCTGTGGTCTCCGTGTCCGAAAGATAGCCACGAATTACACTAATTACACGAATACAATTCCTCCGTGTCCTTTGTGACATCCTCTGTGGCCTCCGTGTCCAAAAGTTAGCCACAGATTTCACGGATTACACGGATTGGATTGAGATAGCCACAAATTGCACGAATTACACGAATACAGTTCCTCCGTGTCCATTGTGATATCCTCTGTGGCCTTCGTGTCCAAAAGTTAGCCACAGATTTCACGGATGACACGGATTGGATTGAGATAGCCACGAATTGCACGAATTACACGAATACAATTCCTCCGTGTATTTTAAAAATAGGACACTAGCCACCTCTCCTCGCGGAGAGGGGTTGGGGGTGAGGTGATGCTGGTCATGAGTCGGTAGTCGGCAGTCCAGGGATCCAATTTCAAATATCTGGTATCTAGTTTCCCGCCTCCCCGCCAAAAAAAACTCACACCCAAAAAAATTCTACCATAAAAAAGTCCCGGAATAAACCGGGACTCTTCCTCCGCTAAGCAGTTAGTGAGGCGGATACAAAACCAACTAATTAAGACATTTAGTAAAGCAGCTGATTGTTCAGCAATCCAAAAACTTGAAAGTTTAGGGTACTTACAAATACAGAGACAAACAGAGGTGCCGGTCTGCTGCACAAACCCGCAATTTTTTTTAAAAATTTTTTCCGCGCACCACCAAAAACAAAAAGACCGGCGTTCCCGCCGGCCCTTTTACAAATATAACAAATTAATTCACAATACCTTATCGCCATTTTCAAATCTTCAAATTTTCAAATTATCAAATTCCCACGTTCTCCCTCAGCCTTCCCATCCAAACTCTCTTCCCCTGCAGCCTCCGCACCAGGAACATGATTCCCACGAAAATGAAGAATAACGGACCCAGGAATCCCAGCAGCGCAATAAAGCGGGTTCCATAAAACCGCTCCATCGGCCGCTTCAGCCGCTCTGCGATCAGGTACATACTGGGTACCATCATCAGCGTGAGGAAGAAAGAGAAAATAAGCCCGAAAATGATCGTCCAGCTCAGGGGACCCCAGAACACCACGCTGTCACCACCAAAGAAAATATTGGGTCGCAGGTGCTGGAACAGGCCTACGAAATCGATATTAAAACCAACCGCCAGGGGTAGCAGGCCCAGGATGGTAGCCACCGCTGTCAGCAAAACGGGGATGATCCTGATCTTACCTGCCTGTATAGCCGCTTCGCGGGTGCGCATACCGCGGCCCCTAAGTTCATCTGTAAATTCTATCAACAGGATACCATTTTTGATTACGATACCGGCAAGGCCTACGACCCCCACCAATACCATGATGGTGGCCATCGTCATACCCGTGATCGCATAACCGATCAATACCCCGATAATGGAGAAAAATATTTCCGTCACCACGATAAAGGGCTTGCTCATCGAGTTGAACTGCAACACCAGGATCAAAAAGATGAGTCCGACCGCGATAAGAAATGCCGTGCCCAGGAATGCATTTGTTTCCGCCTCCTGCTCACTTTGGCCGCTTTGCCTGATGGTTACATCGGCAGGTATTTTCACCCTGCTTTTGAAATCATTGATCAGCCCTGCAAGTTCCTTATTGATAGGACCAACCATCGTAGGATCAAGAACATTACTCTGCAATTGTATCGTTCTCCTTACATTCTTTCTTTTTACACCACCCGTGGTGCTGGTATACTCCACTTTAGCCACGGAACTAAGTGGCAGCGATTTCACCGCCATCGAATTCATATCGAAGAAAGTGATCCGCATATTCATGATGTCGGTGATATTATTACGCAACAGGTCTTTGTAGCGAACCTGTATCTTATACTCATCCTCGCCATCTTTTATTTTACTTACTTCCCTTCCAAACACCGCGGCCCGGATCTCCATACCCAGCTGACCGGTGGTAACACCTTCCATCATGGCCCTTTCGCGGTCGACATTGATAGTGATCTCGGGATTGTTGAGATCCACATCTGCCTGTAGGTTCTCCACGCCTTCCACCCGGTTTGTGTCTAAGAAATTAAGTAATTGCGTTGCGACGGAAGCAATATTTTCAAAGTCATCACCAATCACTTCGATATTGACCGGCGGATCGGTGGGAGGTCCACCATCTTCCTGCGCTACTTCGATGCTTGCACCAGGTATACCTTTCATGGCTTCCCGTATCGCGTCTTTATACACCATCGTGCTCTTGCCGTGACGCTTTTCGTACTCCACAAATGAAACCTGTATCCGGCCGAGGTTTGACTGAACGCTTCGGTTGTTGTCGCGTGGGTTATTCGCGCTCACCGCCACATTCGTGATCACACTTTCGACGATGCTGCCGGGTTCGCCTGGTTTTTCATTCTCCAATACTTTCAGCACTCTTTTCTCCAGTACCCTTGTTACACTGTCGGTATGTTTTACATCCGTGCCAACAGGTAACTTCAGATAGACATACACAAAATTCGGATCGCCACTGGGGAAGAAGGTTTGTTTATTACCACGCAACATCAACGCGATTAGCGCAACAGCGAATACGCCAAACAGCGACACGAATGCCCAAACCGGCCGTTTACCCTGCAATACCCATCGCAACAGTTTATCATAACGCCTCATCAACCCGGGCAATACCCGGTTCTGGAAGGAATGGATCCAATCATTCAGGACATAAGCGTTGAACACCATGAGAATTGCCAGGAGCAACAGGAAATTGGCCATGCCATGAAAACCCGGCAGGTGTAGCAATATTCCCGCAATCAGGAAAGTGAGAAACCATTTATTCCTGAACACAGCTTTCTTCGGCTTCTCATATTCTTTTCCTTCCGGCTTCATAAAGCTCACAGCAAATACCGGGTTGAAGATAAAGGCTACGATCAGTGAAGCCGCCAGCGTCAGGATCAGGATAGTAGGCAAATATATCATGAACTTTCCGATCAGTCCTTTCCAGAAAAGCAATGGGAAAAATGGCGCCAGCGTGGTGGCGGTACCTGCCAATACGGGTATGAACACTTCACCTGCCGCCTCTTTCGCACTTCGCACAATCGGTACTTTACCATTATTATAAATCCGGTGCGTATTCTCGATTACCACGATCGCGTCATCAACGATGATACCCAGGCCAAATAACAATCCAAACAACACGATGAAGTTAAGTGTGACACTCGTCCCTACGATGGCGTCTGCCACCGGCAGGAACAGGAATGCCACAAACACACTCAACGGTACACTAAGTGCTACGAAGAAGGCGTTGGTAACACCCATAAAAAACATCAGGATAAGCAACACGAGGATGAAACCAATAATGATAGTATTGATCAGCTCGTGAAATGATGTTTTGGTTTGCTTGCTCTGGTCGCCGGTGATCACCACTTTCAGATCGCGGGGCAGATCTTCCTTCTGTTGCATTTCAGCTACAGTCGCCTTGATCTTGTCTGCTGCTTCGATCAGGTTTTCACCCGCCCGCTTTACGATATTCAGCGTCACCACATTCTTTCCATCAAGCCTGGCATAGCTATCCTTCTCCCTTATTGTATCTTTTATTTCTGCAAAGTCCCTGAGGTAGACCGACGCACCCTGGGCACCACTGCGAACCACGATATTTTTGAGATCCTCAGCGGAACTAAACTGTCCTTTGATCATCAGGGTTCGTTTCATATTCCCAGTTTCGATCAGGCCGCCGGTAATATCCATATTCTCTCTCGCAATTGCCGTTTCAATGTCGGTGAAGCTAATTCTTGACACCGCCATCTTGTATGGATCCACATTTACCTGGATCTCCCTTTCTGGTGCACCCACTATTTCTGCGCGTGTGATCTCGCTGAGTTCCTCAAAGCGATCCTGCATTTTATCGGCATATTCTTTCAGCTTTATACCTTCATAGTCGCCGCTCACATTAACAAACATGATCGGCATTTCACTAAAGGCGAATTCCTGCACATCGGGCTCAGATGTGAGATCGGTTGGCAGGTCCGCCCTGGCTTTATCGATAGCGTCTTTCACTTTCTGGCGGGCGATATCTGTTTTTACATCCGTATCAAACTCCACGATGATCAAACTGTAATCGGCCTGGGATGTACTTTGTATCTTATTCACCTTGGCTCCGCTAATCCCTTTCAATTCCTTTTCTATCGGGCGTGTTACCAGGTTCTCGATATCCTTGGGTGAATTGCCCACATATACCGTTGCGATGGAAATGGTCGGCACAACGATGTCCGGGAACTGCTCCTTCGGCATACTGTTGAACTTGATCAATCCATAGATCGAGATAATGATGGCAATGATATATATCGCGGTCTTATTATCGACAGCCCAGCTGGTAGGTTTGAATTCCTTAAATTTCTTTGTAACTCCCTCGATGACTTTCATCAGTATAGTTTTAAATAAATTTTCTAATCAGCTTAAGTCCTAAAGTATCGCGGGGCTTGCAGTGATGACCTGTCCATCGTAAACGGTCTGGTACCCTTCGGTGATAACCACGTCACCTGCAGCCAGGCCGGATTTTATTTCCATCACGCCATTGTACGATTCCCCTGCCACCACATCTTTCTTGCGGGCGATAAACTTGTCACCTGATTTCTCAGCCACATATACATACTTCCCTTTTTCATCAGACTGTACCAAATTGATAGAAACAGTGACTGCTTCTTTCGCGCGGTAGTCGAGAATCTTCATCGTGGCCAACTGGTTTGGTTTCAAATCAGGATCAGAAGGAAGCTTTGCTTCTACAGTAAATGACCGTGTTGTTGGATTTACTGCGGCACCAACCACATTGAGCGTTGATTTGAATGGTGGTTTCCCCAATCCAGGTAACATCACTTCCACTGCATCACCTTTTTTAATCCGCGACGAATAGTTTTCAGGAACCTCAGTCACGATTTTTATATTGCTGTTGTTGACGATCCTTATCTGTCCGACCCTTGGATCGGCTGCTGTTTGCGGAGAAAAGAATTCACCCACTTTCACACTCACTTCGTCAACCACACCGCTGATCTGCGCGGTAACATTGGTTTGAGCAACCTGTTCCTGTGCTGCACGCACCTGTGCTTCGCCGGCATTAAGCTGGCTCTGCAGCGCATCCACTTCTGCTTTTGCATTGATCACGTTTATTTCGGCGCCGATGTTTTGCTTCCAGAGATTCTGGTATCTCTCATAGATGGTTTTCGCCTGCTCCAGTCTTGCTTTCAGCACACCTGTTTGTTGTTGGGCCGCCACCAGTGACTGGCGGGCCAGGGCATCATCCAGTTTCAAGAGAGTTTGTCCTTTTCTAACCCTGTCGCCGGCTTTTACATATACCGCTTTAATCACACCACCCATACCTGCCGGGGAAACATAAGCTACATTATCGGCATCGATCTTGCCCTGCAGTTCGATAAAATGCGAAAACTCCTGTACACGGATCGTATCGAGTGATACCAGTTTCTGCGCCTGTACAGAAGAAGGATCCGCCTTGGCTAATTGCTCTTCTACCTGCCTGATCTGGGCATCGAGACCGCTTTTTTCTTTCTTTAGCTTTTCGAGTTTTTTCTTCAAATCACCCACCGCAGCCGATCCGTCTTTATTGTTATTACCGCAGGCGGCTAATAAAAACACCAGCGATAAAGCGAGTGATATATTTTTGATCTTCTTCATAAAGTTTTGTTTATTGGTCAAGGTTATGATTTCATTTATAGTCTGCCGGTAGCCTTCAGGAAATCTGTTTTGGCTATAATGGCATCATACAGCGAATTGATATAATTTGTCTGGGCAGATTTCAGTTCCGTTTGCGCTGTATTGATCTCTTCCTGAGATCCGGTGCCTGCCTCATATTTCTTCCGGGTCTGGTTGAATACATTTTCAGCCAGCTCCATATTCTTTTTCTGGAAGTCAAGCGCAGCAATAGCCGACCGGTAATTATTTTTCGCTACCTGTATATCGTTGTCGATGGTGATCTTCAGGTTTTCACGCTGGTTGATACTTTGTTCCAGTTCCAGTTTCGCTTTTTGAATTCTCGCATTGGTTGCAAAACCCGTGAAAATGGGAATGTTCAGGTTGAGTGACACGGCAGAGATGTCGAACCAGTCGCCTTTTTGAAAAAGATCGAATTTATTGCGCTGTGCGTTTTTGTTGTAATATCCGTTGACGGTAAGTGTTGGAATTTTGCTCAGCTTATACCGGCGGATATTGTACTCATTGAGTTTTATACCCAGTTCGGCATATTGAAATTCTTTGCGGTCGTTATACTGAAAACCACCATCATCCAGCACACCGTCACGCACCTGGTCATAACTGAGTGTATCGGTCAATACGAGCTCGTGCTGTACAGGCATTCCCATCAGCATTTTCAAACCCAGGTATCCGTTTTCAACCTGGTTGAGCGCTTTTATCTTTTCGGTCTGCAGGTTCGTGAGTGCCACGTTCACTTTGTCCACATCAAGTCTTTCAGCAAAACCATTCTCATAAATGATCCGGGTATCGTGAAGCAATTTTTCAAACCGGTCAATATTGGCATCCAGTAATTCTATCTGCTCTTTACTGGCCACCAGCTGGTAATAGACCTTATAAATATTCGTCCGGATCATCTCCTCGGTGATCTCTGCATTTTTTTCCTGGAACTTTAAAACAGTCTCGCGGGCCTGCAAACCCACAAACACCTGTCCGTCGAATAAGATCTGGTTGAGCTGCACGCCAACGGTGGCATTATGTTTCAGTCCAAATGCAATCTTTTCAAAGGTGCCGGGTTGTCCGCCAAAAAATTCTGCCGGCACCAGGCTTACGGGTAGTTTCGCATTGTAGGTGTAGGAACCGCTGGCGCTGATCTGTGGCAGTGCCGCCGAAGTAACCTCCCTGTTTGTTGCCTGCTGCTTTTTTACTTCCAGTAAAGCATTCTTTACCTGCACATTGTTTTTACTGGCATAGTCAATTGCCTGCTGTAGTGAGAACTCATGCCTGACGCCGGTAGTTGTATCCCGGGTATTCTGTGCCAGTACCGCTACCGGTGCAAAAGCCAATGCCAGCAACCACGCCCATCGCTTACTTCCTGGTTTCTTCATGGTTAAGGTTTTTTAGTCGTTGTTGGTAATATTTCTGTATCAGTTTATGTCCTTTGATGGTGGCAATGCCATATATAAAATGAAGCAGTATTTCCTGCGATAAAGTTGCCAGATCATACTTACCTGGCGGGAACACGCTCACATTAAACGGTATGATCATTGATTCAAGCCTAAACTTGCACATCACATCTACATTGATGTCCTCCCGGTATAACTCGTCTTTGATACCGCGTTCAAAATTTTTTCGGATCAGTTCAGCCAGGAACTGCTCCTTGTATTGCCTGAACCGCTGGTATGTCCGGAAATGAAATTTCTCCAGGTCATTCAGCATCATAGGGTTCATGTTGCTAAGTTTCAGGCTCAAATGGTCGAGTGTCAGGAATATTTCGTGAATGGCATCCTTACCATTACTGCGACAACGCAAACACTCTTCCTCCATCTCACGTATATAGTCCCCGATCACCACATCCACTAATTCATCCTTGTCGGCATAATATTGGTACAGGGTTTTCTTCGACATACCCAGATTATTGGCGATATCGTCCATTGACACCGACCTGATCCCGTATTGCAAAAACAACTCTTCAGACTTAACCAGTATTCTCTCTTTTGGGTCCATTTCTCAAATTGAGGGTCAAAACTAGGGAAACTTTTAACGTGGCAAAAGTTTCCTATCCTTTTTTTTGACCGTTAACACATTTATTTTACTATTTCGAACACATGTTCGTTTAATATCTTTGTGACAAACCTCTATGCATGAGCGATCAACTCAGTCCGGGTAGAATCAGGATGAAAAAGATCTTTCGTTATTTTATCCAGGGGATCATTATCCTGGCGCCGATTGTTGTAACCGTAGGCGCGCTTTACTGGCTATTTAACAAAGTGGATAGCATCTTAAGGCCATATGTAAATATTCCCGGGCTGGGTTTTATCATCATCGTGGTATTTGTGATCCTGGTAGGCTGGATAAGCTCCAATTTCCTGATGGGAAGCTTTATCAGTTTTTTCGATCAATGGATGGAACGAACGCCGGTTATTAAATTCATTTACTCCTCTACCAAAGATTTTTTTGAATCCTTTGCCGGCGATAAAAAGAAGTTCGGTAAAGCCGTGCTGGCCAATGTTTTCCCGGAAGATGTCTGGATCATCGGTTTTTTAACGGATGAAGAGATGGAAAAATTTGAAATGGGCGGTGAAAAAGTCGCTGTATACGTTCCTCAGGCCTACAATTTTGCCGGGCAGTTATATATCTTGCCCAGGGAAAAAGTAAGAAAGATCGATTCGATCACTTCCGGTGAAGCCATGAAATACGCCGTTACGGGTGGCGTGGTAGACCTGGATGCTGAACGAAGCAAACACGAATTTCGTTCTGACCATACAACCCCCTAACCTGGCCCCTCTTGTAAACATCGTGAATACTGCTGGCTTCACGTAATTCAGTCAAGCGACAAAAACTGCAAGAGGATGAAAAAAATTTCGGCAATTATATTATTACTGCTTTGCAGCCAGGCCTGTTTCTGCTGGGGATTTTATGGCCATCGAAAGATCAATCAATACGCCGTATTCCTGCTGCCACCCGAAATGCTTATTCTTTACAAACCCCATATCGGCTTCCTCGAAGAACATGCTGTAGATCCGGATAAAAGAAGATATGCCGTTGCCGGTGAAGGCCCGCGGCATTTTATCGACATTGACCATTACGGTCAGCCGCCCTATGATACTTTACCCCGTAAGTGGAACGATGCTGTGGCAAAATTTTCGGAAGACACCTTAAATAAATATGGCATTGTACCCTGGTGGTTGCAAACCATGCTATACAGACTCACCAATGCTTTTAAGGAAAAAAACCAGTCACGGATCATAAAACTCTCAGCGGAGATAGGTCACTATATTGCCGACGCGCATGTGCCATTGCACGCCACCAAAAATCACAATGGCCAATACACAGGTCAAAAAGGTATCCATGGTTTTTGGGAAAGCCGTATCCCAGAATTGTTTGCAGAAAAAGAATGGGATTTTTTTATCGGCAAGGCTCACTACATAAAGAATCCGACCTCATTTATCTGGGACCGTGTGCTGGAAAGTGCCGCCGCAGCTGACACGGTGTTGAAATTTGAAAAAGAATTATCCCGCCAGGTTTCTCCCGACCAGCGATATGCTTTTGAAGACCGTAACGGGCAACTGGTACGGCAATATTCTTCCTTCTACTCAAAAGCATATAACGATAAGTTGCGTGGAATGGTGGAACGTCGCATGCGGCAATCTATTTTTGCAGTTGCTTCTTTTTGGTATACAGCGTGGGTTAATGCCGGCCAGCCCGATCTCACTAAACTTACCCAGACAGAGTTTTCACCAGAGGAATTGAAGGAATTTGAAAACCTCAACAATGCCTGGAAGAACCGTTCGTCAAATGAAGCCGAACACGATTAATCATCTTTATCCGGTTCGTCGTCAAACAATTACATCGCAAATGCCAATGGAAGACAAGCCAAACCTGACCTTAAAGGCCAACAAAACTTAGTTGAGTTAACGCTATCTTTGCGGCTTCAATAAAGCGACCTAACATGTTGGTAACGGACAAATCTGTGCTACATAATTTCAATGCTGGTCCTTCTATACTTCCGCGTGAGGTATATGAAGAAGCCAGTCGTGCTGTCCTTGATTTTAATAATAGTGGTCTTTCCATTCTCGAGATAGGACACCGCACTCCTTTATTTGAAGCCGTGATGGAAGAAGCCCGCTCACTTGTGAAAGAGCTCATGAACCTCGACGACGATCATGAAGTGTTATTCCTGCATGGAGGTGCCACCACCCAGTTTATGCAGATACCCCTGAATCTTTTGAACGAAAATGATATCGCTGTTTATACCGAAACCGGAACCTGGTCAAATAAAGCCATAAAAGAAGCGAAAATATTTGGGCATGTTGAAATTGGCGGATCATCGAAGGATACAAATTATACGACTATCCCAAAAAACC
This sequence comes from Bacteroidota bacterium, assembly GCA_023411775.1. GTDB lineage: Bacteria > Bacteroidota > Bacteroidia > Chitinophagales > Chitinophagaceae > Terrimonas_B. The sequence goes on from JAEYOL010000065.1 coordinate 36,310, forward strand.
TGACGGTAACACCGACTGCGAGCTATTTCCATATCACAACAAACGAAACGATCGCCGGTACGCAGTGGCATGATATCCCCTACGATCGTGGTGTACCACTGGTGGCTGATATGAGTAGTGATATACTTAGCCGGCAACTTGAGTTTAATAAATTTGACCTGATCTATGCGGGTGCACAGAAAAATATGGGAGCGGCGGGTGTAAACCTCGTTGTGATTAACAAGAATATCACAGGTAAAGTTGGTCGCACCATCCCTTCCATCATGGACTATCGCAACCATATCAAAGAGAAAAGTATGCTGAATACCCCGCCGGTCTTTGCAGTATACGTTGCGATGCTCACCCTGCGCTGGCTGAAAAACAAAGGTGGCGTGGCGGCTATGGAAAAACTAAACAATGCCAAGGCAAAATTATTTTATGATACACTTGATAGTCTTCCCCTGTTCATAGGCCCCGTTGCAAAGGAAGATCGTAGTAAGATGAATGCCGTCTTTATAATGAATGACGACAGCCTGGAAAAAGAATTCCTCGAGCTTTGCAAAAAAGAGGGTATGTATGGAGTGAAGGGCCATCGGAGTGTCGGCGGATTCCGGGTGTCGATGTATAATGCTTTACCAATTGAAAGTGTACAGGCCATCACATCCCTGATGAAAGATTTTGCTCAACGTCGCGGATAATATTTACCAACCCTTATTTTAATATTAATGGCATCAATCAGACCCTTCAGGGCATTAAGACCACAACAGAACCTGGCAGAAAAAGTCGCTTCACGTCCTTATGATGTACTCAATAGCCAGGAAGCAAGAGAAGAAGTGAAAGACAATGCACTCTCCTTTCTACACATTACCAAAGCCGAAATTGACCTGCCCGAAAATATAGATTTACACAGCCAGCAGGTTTACGAAAAAGCCAAAGAAAACCTTCACGCCTTTTTAAGTGACGGTACACTTTTTAAAGAAAACGCCCCGGCTTATTATATTTACCGGCTGATCATGAACGGCCGGAGCCAGACCGGTCTGGTCTGTGTGTCCTCAGTAGAAGATTATTTTAAGGGCCTGATCAAAAAACATGAATTCACCCGCCCCGAAAAAGAAAAAGATCGCATCGATCATATGAAAACCATCGAGGCGCAAACGGGAAATGTATTCCTGGCTTATAATAATGTACATGAAATCGATCTGTTGATCTATAACTGGAAAAATTCAAAGCAGCCTGTTTATGATTTCACTGCCGCCGACGGTATTCAGCACACCGTTTGGGTAGTAGATGAGCAGGGCACCATTGATGAGATCACCCGGTTGTTTGCCGAAAAAGTACCCGCCACCTATATTGCCGATGGTCACCACCGTGCCGCCTCAGCCGCGAAAGTGAGCGATGCCATGCCGGGTAATGAAGATGCCCGATATTTCCTGACAACCATATTCCCGGCAAGCGAACTCGCCATCCTGGATTATAATCGCCTGGTAAAAGACCTCAACGGTATGGATTCCGACGATTTTATCAGCGCCATACAGGATGAGTTTACCATCACCAAAACGCATGACCCGGTTAAACCATCACAATTACATGAGTTCGGCATGTATTTGGATAAACAGTGGTACATTCTCACTGCCAGGAAAGATACTTACACCAACGACCCGATCGGCGTGCTGGACGTAACTATCCTGTCGAATAATATACTGGATAAACTACTCGACATAAAAGATCAACGCACGGATAAACGGATCGACTTCGTAGGTGGGATCAGGGGATTGAAGGAATTGGAAAAAAGAGTGGACAGTGGTGAAATGAAAGTTGCCTTTAGCCTTTACCCGGTAACCATACAGCAGTTGTTTGATATTGCCGACAGCGGAAACGTGATGCCGCCAAAGAGCACCTGGTTTGAGCCGAAGTTGAGAGACGGACTGCTAACGCATGATTTAAGTGGCAGCCACTAACCAGGCCTGGCGGTTGAGTAATCGGTGTAAGCCAATAGTATGTTCTAAAATGTTAATCCTTTGTCCCCAGCAGTTTCGGGGCGGATATTTACTTTATTTTGCAACTATGAAGAAGCTATTCTCAATTTGTTTTCTGATCATGGCATCCCTGTCGTCAATGGCACAGGACGATAATAAAACCCTGCATGAAACTGCTAAAGGTTTTATGCGCTCCGGTGATTTTGACAATGCGGTGATTGTTCTTACACGTGCCTTACAGCAGGACAACAATAACCTGGAACTGCAAAAGGACCTGGTGATGAGTTACTACCTGAAACGTGATTATGTAAAGGCGCTGGATGGTGTTAAGAAACTGGTTGATCGCGAAGATGCCGATGTGATCTGCTTCCAGCTTGCCGGTAACGTGTACAAAGCTTTGGAAGAAGCAAAGGAATGCGAGAAAGTGTACAAAAAGGGGTTGAAAAAATTTCCCAAAAGCGGGCCCCTACATAGCGAGTACGGCGAACTACTCTGGTCGATCAAAGACTATTCAGCCATAAAACTTTGGGAAAAAGGAATCCAGCTTGATCCTTCTTATAGCGGCAATTACTATAATGCGGCGCTTCATTATTTTCATACAAAAGACAAGGTATGGAGCCTGATCTATGGAGAGATCTTCGTCAATATGGAAAGTCTTTCACAACGCGGTATCGCAATGAAGCAACAATTACTTCGCGCCTATAAGGAAAAACTATTTGCCGAAGCCGACCTGATGAAGGGTGAAGAAAAAAACAAAAGCGAATTTGCCAAAGCATTTTTGGAGACGATGGGCAAGCAGTCATCTGTTGCTAATAAAGGCATCAACACGCAAACACTGACCATGATCCGGACACGTTTTATTTTGGACTGGTATCAGT
>JAEYOL010000247.1 GCA_023411775.1 Bacteroidota bacterium
TGCCTGTAAACATCTGTGGGCCTGGAAAGACAATGCACCGGTGGAGGTAAAGAAGAAGAAATAGTTAAGAGATAAGCCGTAACATAGTTTGTATATTTTGAAAAAAGTTTACGAACCCGATCGGTTCATGTTTTTGGAGAGCCAATATTTTTTCGCTGCGTAATTTATTCCGGCAACCAAAACGTCGTGCCTGCGGTTGCTACCAAAACGCCGCCTGATGGGGCTGGGTCCCTTACACCACAACTTTTTCCAGCCGGCTCAGCCATTCCTCACTGACACGTGCACCAAGGCCGGGGACTTCGGGGACTTTGATAACCCCGTTTTTTTCATAGATGATACCGCCGGTTACAGGGTCTTCGCTAAACATGAGACAGGTATCAAAATCAAAATGCTCAATGATCGGGCTGCACAATGAAAAATGAGCGAAAGCGGTCATGGCCAGCCTCGACTCCATAAATGCACCGACCTGGAGGTGTATATTGGCTTTTTCCGCCAGTTTTACCATTTTCAGAGCTTTGAAAATACCTCCTGATTTTCCCAACTTGATATTCATATAGTCGCAGGCCTGGAGCTGGATCAGCCTTTCCGCATCGTGTTCGTCACCACAACTTTCATCACTCATGATCGGTATTGGGCTTTGTTGTCTCAATTTGGGCAATTCCATAAATGCCCACCTGGGTATGGGTTCTTCACAGTGCTGGATGCCGAATTGATCCAAAGCTTTTAAGGTTTCGAGTGCTTCGTCCGGCTGCCAGCCCTGGTTAGCATCGATCCGCAAAGGAATCTCATCGCCTACGGCATCGCGGATCGCTCTTATGCGTTCCACATCTGTCGGGCCATGTTTACCCAGTTTGATCTTTATAGCCGGGTAACCTTCCTGCTTGATCTTCACCGCATCGGCGGCCATCTTTTCCGGGTCACCAATGCTTACGGTGTAGTCGGTGACAATTGTTTTTGTATTATCTCCACCAAGGAATTTATAAAGCGGTAGCCCGGCATTTTGCGCTGCGATATCATACAGGGCGATATCAAATGCGCTCTTGATGCTATTGTTACCATAGATCAGGCGATCCATTTCGGCTACCCGTTCTTCAATATCCAGGGCATTCTTTCCTTTGAACAGTTGGGCAAAATATTGTCCCACCACAAAACCCGTGTCCATGCTCTCACCATTAATGCTCATAAAAGGACTGCATTCTCCATAGCCTGTGATACCTTCTTCGGTATAAATGATCACCAAAACATTTTCAGCAGCAGGAATGGGGCCAAGGGATATTACAAAAGGTTCTTTGAGCGGGACAAAAAGTTTATACAGTTCTATTTTTTGGATCCGAAGCGTTTCATGCCTGTTCATAAAAAAAATCAAATACGTTTTAATCGAAAAGTATCCGGGCGCCTAAATTGATAGAGCCGGTAAGCGGAGCATCGTTATTTACAAATAAGTACCTACTGGGATAGCTTGTTGTAGCAATCAGCGTTCTTGCTTCGGCGTAAAAATATACATTGCCGCCGGCATATACTTCAAATCCCAGTCCCAGGTCGAAGGTCAATCGTTTGAATTTGTCTTCGCCCGACAAAACCGGCAGTTCAAATTTTGAAGTGTCGATGCCGACCGAATGCAGGTTTTGAACCCGGCCAAACATCAATCCGAATCCACCATATCCGTATAGATTCCACCCTTCTTCCGCATTAAAAGCCCCTTTCAGATAACGTCTCCAGCCAACGGAGATATGCCTGTAAGAGAGACTCGCTTTGTTGGTATAATTGATCACCTGTGGCAGAACTGTAGAATCTTTCGCGGCCGCACTGAGTCGGTTGCTGAATTTACCATTACCGGCGTAGGTAAAAAACAGGTAGAGCCCGTCCCTTTTCGTGAAATGAAAATGCCCAGCTACCGTTTGCCCGATACACCAGAATTTTTGATCTTTCTTAAAGCTACGTACCACGGTCACATCAGTTGCCATGCTGAACTGTGTTGGTTGCGCCATAGCATGAAATGTGGAAAGCGTGCAAACAAATAGTATGAGCGTCTTTATTTTCAAGTAATGAAATTGCTGTGCAATGTTAAGAATTTTAAGCTCTATCACCCAAGCCCATAGTATAAAACAAAACCTTTCCCCAAAAGGAAAGGCTTTGTTAAACAGTTGTTGGCAGTATTTATTTCACCAGCTTCAATTCCTTTATCAAATGGCCCGCGCCTCCAAGTTTGTCGATACACCATAACACATAGCGTATGTCTACATTGATGGTACGGTTCAGGTCCTTGTCAAAAGCTAGCTTATGACTCAATGCTTCGTAATTGCCATCAAAGGCAAGCCCGATCAGTTCGCCTTTACCATTCAAAACTGGCGATCCGGAATTACCACCGGTGATATCGTTGCTGCTGATAAAACCGATAACCAGGTCGTTTCTTTGTTTGTCGATATATTGGCCAAAATCCCTTTTCTTAAAAAGTTCGATTTGCTTTTCCGGCAGGTCAAACTCATAGTCACCGGGTTTGTATTTTTCCAGTACACCTTTGGAAGTGGTGACGTAGTCATAAAATACAGCATCGCGGGGGCGATATGATTTCACAGCGCCATAACTCACCCGCATGGTGAAGGTCGCGTCTGGATACATCATCTTTGCCTTCGCGGGATCCATTTCCATGATGCCTTTGAGATAAAGCCGTCCCAGTTCATTGTTTTGTGCCTGGAATTGACTGTAATAGGGGGCATATTTGCTGCTATAGTTATCGTAGAACGCACTGGCGTGTGCAAAAGCTGGATCCGATTGCAGCACATTAGCGTCAGGGTTGGCAATAAATGCTTTCCACCGGGCATCGTCGAAGATCATTGTCTTGCTAAAGATATCAGACGCATATTTTTTATAGGTCGCTTCGTTATCGAGAGGGCCATACTGATCCTTTAGACCGCCGTAGAAGCCGATCGGGTGCTGGTCTTTTGGTACATCCTGGTAGAATAGCATGGTTACACTTGCGACAATATTCTCATCCGATCTTTTATTCTCTTCCGCCAGGAATTCGGTTCTTGCATGGTCAGCTGCTTCCAAAGCTTTTTTAAGATCGCCGGCCGATGAACCGGTTTTGACCAGTGCCGTTTCGAGTTGCTTCAATGAAGCTGCAAACCCAATTAGCGGGGAACCAAAAATGCCTTCATTTACAAACATGCGATGTTTGGCATAACGAGTCCATGCATCATAAGCTTTGCCCCAGTCGGTGAAAATATTTTTGTATTCCGGTTTGTCGGCTGCCCAGGCAATGAATTTCTCCTCAGCTTTTTTCTTCTTGCCATAAATATCATATTTGTACAACTGCTTGGTTTCCCCGTCAAAAAATTTCCAGTAGTTGGCAATGCTGGCAAATGAAGAAGAAAGCTTCAGTTTTACAGCAGGATCTTTTTTCATCTCTTCGAGCATATATTTTAACCTGATATCACGTAGTTTGACGAGGGTGGGGTTGTTGATCTCAGTTGAAAGTTTGATACCATAGGAGCTTTCATACCTATTGGTGCCACCAGGATATCCCCAGATCATTGCAAATTCTCCTTCTTTCACACCTTTGATGGAAACAGGCAGGTACCATTTTGGTTTTAGGGGCTTATTCTCTGGTGCATAACGGGCCGGTTTTCCGTCAGGGGAAGTATATACACGAAACACTGAAAAGTCGCCGGTATGTCTTGGCCATTCCCAGTTGTCGGTGTCGCCTCCGAATTTACCCACAGCTTCCGGGGGAGTACCTACCAGCCGGATATCATGGTAGCGCTGGTAGACGAAAGCCAGGAACTGGTTCCCTTTAAATAGTGAACTAACACGGGTTTCGATACTTTGGGAAGGATCACTCATCCGGGCGTTGATGGTCGCCAAAACCGATGATTGTTTTTTTGCCCGGTCGGCGGCGCTCAAACCATTTAAGGAATCGAGTACTTCTTTGGTAACATCTTCAATACGCAACAGAAACTGGACAGAAAGTGATGTAGGAATCTCCTCGGCCCTGCTCTTGGCATAAAAGCCATTCTGCAGATAGTTATTATCCAGCGTGCTTGCAGAAGCGATGGCATCATAACCACAATGGTGATTGGTAAAAATCATTCCTTCCGCGCTAACGATCTCACCAGTACAGCCGCCACCGAAAATGATGATCGCATCTTTCAACGACGCTTTGTTGATACTGTAGAGTTGTTCAGATGTCAGTTTTAAACCTTTTTTGACCATATCACCGTACACCTGTTTTCCGAGTAACATGGGCAACCACATGCCTTCATCAGCAATGGAGCGAAATGCCAGCGTCAAAACCAGGATGCCGGTTATAAAAAATTTCTTCATGGTGATTGTTATTTAGGTGAAACAAACCTACTATAAAATATTATACTCTTTTCAGCCAGTTATTATTCTGTGGGAGTATTCAACACTTTCCAAAGCAGGTCTTTTAGTTCCACCAGGCCTTTTTGTGTGACAGAAGAAATAAAAATATGTGGAATATTGGCCGGCAATTCTTTTCTGATCCCTTCAGTAAGCTCTTCATCGAGCATATCACTTTTGCTGATGGCTATCACGAATTGCTTGTGCAACAATTCAGGGTTATATTTTTCGAGCTCGTGGACCAGGATCTCAAACTCCTTTTTATGATCCGGCGCGTCTGCCGGGATAAGGAAGAGCAGTACCGGGTTACGTTCGATATGCCGTAAAAACCGGTGCCCGAGGCCTTTCCCTTCTGCAGCACCTTCGATGATACCTGGCAGATCAGCTACGCAAAAACTTTTGCCGTCACGGTATTCAACCATTCCCAGGTTGGGGGTGATAGTTGTAAATGCATAGTCGGCGATCTTCGGTTTTGCCGCAGTGATCACCGACAGCAGTGTGGACTTGCCGGCATTAGGGAAGCCAACCAATCCAACATCTGCCAGCACTTTTAACTCCAGGATCTTCCAGCCTTCCTGCCCGGGCAATCCTTTCTGGGCATATTCCGGTGCCTGGTTGGTGGCTGTTGCAAAGTGACTATTGCCGAGCCCTCCTTTACCACCAGGCATCCAGATGACTTCCTGGCCATCTTTGAGGATCTCAACTTCCTGCTCGCCTGTTTCCTCATCCCGGGCCACCGTGCCAAGGGGTACCTCAATGATCACATCCTTACCGGCACGACCGGTACTGTTGTTACCACTGCCAGATTCACCATCTTCAGCCAGCACATTTTTATAATACCTGAGATGAAGCAGGGTCCACAGGTTACTGTTACCTTTCAAAATAATATGTGCACCACGGCCGCCGTCGCCACCATCGGGTCCACCCATCGCTGTAAACTTGTTGCGCATAAAATGCTTGCTCCCCGCGCCGCCGTGGCCACTCCGGCAGAATATTCTAATTTGATCAACAAAGTTGTTTTTTTCCACGATGGTCTTCTATTTGCAACGAATTGCAAATATACCATGTCAGTTACCTCAAATACGACACGATGAAGTTTATTTTCCTCATACTGGTGCTGCCGCTTCTCGATCAACAATGCAAAAAGGAAAAGTCTGGAATCGCAGACAACGAAGTACCAACATGTATACAGGTGAAAATTGACAGTATCAGGGCTCAGCCCGTTTGGAACCCGCCGGCTGAAGTAAACGAATATGAATATGAAGGCAGGAAAGTCTACCTGTTTTCCAGTCCGTGCTGCGACCAATACAACCAGCTTTTCGACAGCGCCTGTAATTATCTCTGCTCGCCTTCTGGTGGATATACCGGTAAGGGCGATCAGAAATGTGACGGGTTTTTTGATAACGCCAGGCACCTGCGGCTGGTGTGGAAGGATGAAAGATAAAAATAAAGGGTTTTAGTGTTGACTAAAACCCTTTTGTCTCTTTTCGTTCCCTTCGCTGGTATTACCCAGATCAGGTATTTATGGGTATATTTCTCAGATAAGATTAATCACCCCTGAAAAGAGAGTTATTTAGAAGGTACCAAAAACATGCCAACCCGCTATTATCCATTAACGATCTCACCTCCATTGGGATGTAAGAATTGCCCCGTCATATAGCTGGAATCATTACTGGCCAGGAACAGGTAACTGGGCGCAATTTCCACAGGTTGTCCGGCACGCTCCAGGGGCGTGTCGCTTCCGTGTTGTGACACTTTTTTGCCTTTGAAACTGGAGGCTATCAGCGGAGTCCAGATCGGACCAGGAGCTACGCCATTCACACGAATACCTTTTTTTGCGAGATTGGCCGAAAGGCTGCGGGTAAAAGACACGATAGCACCCTTAGTGGATGCATAATCGATCAGCGAGCCGCTGCCACGATAGGCAGTCACAGAAGAAGAATTGATGATACAGGAACCTTTTTTCATATAAGGCAGTGCAGCCCTGGTTGTCCATATATATGAATAGATATTTGTTTCGAAGGTCCGTTTCAATTCCCTTGTGCTGAGTTTTTCGAGTGATTTATTTTCATAGTGAATGGCTGCATTGTTTACCAGGATATCGATTTGACCAAACTCGCGGATTGTTTTTTTCACCGCGTTGATACAATTGGCTTCCCGGGAAAGATCGCCTTTTATAAGCAGGCAGCTACGGCCAAAATTATCCGCGATGTATTCCCGGGTGTCGCGTGCATCTTTATCTTCACTCAGGTAAGCGATCGCAATGCTTGCGCCTTCTTTGGCAAATAAAATTGCAACGGCCCTGCCGATGCCACTGTCACCTCCTGTAATTAAGGCCACTTTGTTTTTTAATCGGTTACTCCCTTTTACTGCAGGGTAATCAAATACAGGGCGCGGTACCATTTGCGATTCCCTTCCTGGTCTTTGTTGTTTTTGAGGCGGTCGAACCGCTTTCTTCGGGCTGCCTTTCTGCATATCGTTTTTTATAGAGATCGAAGAAATATTTATACCAGATTCTAAAGGAAGCGTTGGGGATTTATTTCTATAACAAAAAAGCGTGGTTTACTTAATGTGGAATGAATGCTGGAAAATTTTCCCCGATTATAGCTATTCCCCTTAGGGTTTATTGCGGCATGAATTTTTCATTACATGCATTACCTTATTCGATCTCTATAAAACTGAAATTGATTTAATAATCTTAAAACTAGAAATTATGTTACGTTGGACAGTAATTTTCCTGGTTGTGGCAATCATAGCTGCAATATTCGGGTTTGGTGGTATTGCTGCTGGGGCGGCCTCCATCGCTAAAATCCTATTCTTCGTTTTTCTTGTATTATTTATCGTTTCGCTTTTTGTGGGGCGTTCAAGGGTCTAAGAAGGATGGTTTAATACGGAAATATGAAAATAAAAAAACCGGTATTAATAACCGGTTTTTTTGTTTGTGAAGGCCTTCATTCCGAAACTCAAGTCTAGCTATTCGCTATGTCATTTCATGGCACCCTGGTTAGTCAACAGTTCTGTCATTATTGTTTACCGCTTTTTTCTGGATCTCCTGTACTTCCTCTACAAAAGAGCTCACTCTTTCATCGGCGTAAGATCCATAGGCGTCCACGAGTGTTCCTTTCACGCCATCGTCTGTTTCTATTGCATAAAGTATTGTATTATCCGCGGGGTCGCTGGCACCTTCAAACCGGTAGAAATTTACAATTTTCACCTGCCCGGGTTCGTATATCTTTTCGTTCTTAAGCGAAAGAAGACCACGTTCACCCGCCTTGAAATCTTCGGTAAAACCATCTGACAAAAGTTTGTTGAGGCAACCTGAAAGGCTTTTCATTTCCTCTGTGCTGGAATTTGTGTCCATGGGAATTGTTTTATTTTTTTTGACATTTTACGATTTTGGAATGCCTTCCTGGGAACTACGCGGTTTGTCTGTCACGCAGTGCCTTAATGTGATCATGTGATTTTTTCAAACTTAATTTTTGATCCATGATCAACTGGCGAACCTCGGCCGGCAATTCAGCATCGCTGGATAGAGCTTCGTCGTATGCTTTTTGCGCGGCATCCTCACCAAATTCACAGGAGGCAAGTATGGCTTTGCGGTCTTTACCGGTGAAAGTTGCTTTTACATCCATCCAGGTGCGATAGATCTTACCACTAAATGAAGTTTTGTCCGTAGGTTGTTCACCCGCAGAAGCCACGTATTTTGACAGATCATTGTTATAGCTTCGGCTTTCCGATGCCATTTGCCTGAACAGGGTTTTGAGGTCTGCATCTTCATCCGATGTTTCGTTTTCAGCCCTGTTGTAGCCTTCAATCCTGTCGTTGTTGATACTGATGAGATCATTTAGTATCTCGCTCGTTTTTTCATTTACGTACATAATGTTTGATTTTATTTGGTTAATAATTCGCCGGGCGTCACTACCCGGCCGTCTCCGATAAAAAATTTATTTAGGTCTTTGTTGTTTGTTGTGATGAGGTTTCCGGTTATGGGTAATATCATCGCCCTTACTATGTTGCTCTTCTTTTTTGCGGCTGTCAAGATTATCCCTGACATCAGGAGCCGTCCTGTTTTTTGTAGACCGCAGCTGGGAATTGCTTGTTGTTGTGTTTTTCGTTTTCATGGTAGTATTTTAGTTAAAGAGGTAAAAACCATACCAGTATTTCAGGCATTCACGCCGACCTTTTTATCACATGCATCAGGATCTGTTCGTCGGGATCAAGGCCGCTGGTTTTCGGCGAAGGCTCCAGGCCGGAGTTCAGTTTATCTTCTTCGTAAAGCCTAATTAGCCCGGGGTGTACATAATACTTTCTGCATATGTTTCGTGTATTGCCCAATTTATTACTCACCTGGTCCATGACCGTGGCGATATTTTTCCTTAAATCCGCTTCATTTTGGGGCGGATCCAATTTGCGAAGGATCTGCAAAGCCTGCAGGGAACCCGCCCAGGTTCGAAAATCTTTTGTGGTAAATTCTCCCCCTGTTGCTGATTTGATATAGTTGTTGACCATACCCGAGTCGATGCATTTTCGGCGACCACCATCTGTGTAATATTGGAATAACTCTTTGCCAGGTATATCACGGCATTGTTTAATGATACGTGCCAGCTTGCGATCATAGATGGAGATCTCGTGCGCTACCCCTTTTTTCCCGGTAAATGCAAATGATATCCTTCCATTCTTCAAGGTCACATGTTTGTCTTTCATTGTAGTAAGTCCATAGGAGCCATACATTTTTTCATAACCGTTATTGCCCACCCGGATATATGTTTTTTCAGCGAGGTTGATCACGGTGGCCAGCACTTTTGATTCGGTCAGACCTGCAGCATTCATATCCCGGCGAATTTGCCGGCGTAACCTCGGTAGTGCTTTCCCAAATTCGATCAGCCTGTGAAATTTTGTATCCTGCCGGCACTTATTCCAGTCGGTGTGATAACGGTATTGCTTCCTGCCGTTCATATCAATGCCTGTAGCCTGTATATGGCCATTTGCTTTGGGACAGATCCAGACACTGGTCCACGACGGAGGTATGGCAAGTTTTCTTATTCGTTCGAGGTCTTCTTTTTTTGTGACCGCTTTTCCTTTGTAACTAAACCCAAATCCCTTCCCTTTTTTTATCCGGATAATGCCCGGCTTTGAGTCCGAGGTGTACAAAAGGCTGGCAACCCGGGCGGCACGCCGGTAGTCACGGTGGAGCTTAATATGTTCACGATATGACAGCGCCTTAATTTTTTGCATACGTCAGGAATCGTTTTCCATACTTTGAAAATCAAATGCCAGAATCTATTGCACCATGTTAAGACCGCTCAAATACTATTGACATTCCGGTCATGTGAACCGCGACAGGCCTGCACTCTTTGTGAAACAATTTCAGCCGGATATGTGGAAATTCTTGCACAAAAAACTTGCTGGTAGTACTTCAGCATAGCATAGAGTTGGGTTGGTATCACATTTGACTAATACTAGTAAACACCTTAGTTATGACAACTGACGCTAACCTCCTCGAGATAAGGGATAAGATTTACAGGCTGAGGACAGCCATTATGTACAGCATGAGTAATGATGTCTGTAAACTGCCGAATAGTATTGTCACAGCTGTTCGGGTTGATGATGAGGGGCAGCTTTGGTTTGCCTGTCCGAAGCCGCTGCATGAAGTTGCGGAATATGCAGAGAATTTTCCAGTTCGCCTTCATTTTTATCACAAGGGTGTGTTTTTCCACCTGGAGATCAGCGGTAAAGCCTGTATTGTGGATGATGACTACAAAGATGATGACTACAAATATGATGGTGCCGCCGTTTTGCCCGTAAGGGGAAAACAGATGTTGGTCAAAATGACCATGAACACCATTGAATATACTGAGCCATATGGCAGGAAAGAAAGATCGCGCCTGGAGATGATGATGGAAAAAGGATATAACTGGTTGCTGCGGAATGTGTCGGTATCACGTTCAACTGAACCGGTTTTGTCAAAGAACGCGATGTAACTATAAACAAATACAAGCTGATTTTATGCATAGAAATTTTTACACGATCAGCCAGAAAATTAATTCGATACAGGCTGGTTTATTACGACGTCATACAAAGAATGGAAGTTTCACGCATCATGTACTCATGAAAACTTTTGAAGACAACATGCTGATTTGCGCGTTGACGGATTCGGGTAAACCCGACACCAGGAAACTGGTTGGGAAGCGGGTAAACCTTATACAAAAGAGTGAGAACGACTATATCTATCTCTCTGGTATCGTGATGGACAAACCCACAACGAATCGTCGCACACTTTATATACGTTTGGCCAAAGCTTGCTGGTTTGTAAAAAAGTCAAAAGGAAATTTATCATGGCTGCAGGAAAAGCACGTTTATGAATCCTTTACATTAAAGAACCTGGGCATGGCGTCCTAGGCTACCGGTCAAAGCGAAACATCTCTGCCCCAGGATTTTTTTTCCCCCGGATCAGATCATGGATTATTTGCGTGGCAATGACGCTGAACGTAATTCCATTGCCACCAAAGCCAAGTGCAAAATATGTATGGGGTCGTTGTGGAATGGAACCGATATAGGGCAATCCATCCCTGGTAGCAGCGAAAGTCCCCGCCCATTTAAAATCTGTTTTAAATAAGATATCCGGAAAAAGCTTTCCAATTGCCTTTTCGATGCTTCGCGCTTTTTCAGGAAGCATTTGATCCCGTTGTTTAGGATTTGAAAACGGGATATCTTTTCCACCCGCGATGATCCGGTTGTCGCTGGTTGTCCGCAGGTATAAATAAGGGTGCGCCGTTTCCCAGATCATTGCATTTTTATACCAGAAATTTGTTTGAAGTAAAGGTTCGCTCGCAATAGCAAAGGTCGCGTGATTCTCCTGGATTTTTTTTGGAATATATTTTTGCGATTCATAGCCACAGGCGATCACAAGTTTCCTTGCAACAATTTTCTTTTTTTCTGCACTTTGTAACTCTACTACACGTTTTTGATGGCTGATGCGGATGATTTCTGTATTGTCAAATACCCTCAGGCCTTTTGAAATATTTTTTGATAGCAGGTGATGTGTGAGCAGGTAAGCATCCGCTATCGCGCCATCTGAAGAAAACAAACCTGCCGGCCTGGGAAAGCCGAATTTGTTTTGCACCGTATCCTGGTCGAACCATTGTACATCGAATCCTTCCAAACGTCGCAGTTTATATTCTTTTTGGAGATCAGCGACATCTTTTTTATAGGAAGCAAACTGGAAACTCGGTTTTTTTTCGAATAGGCCGAGCTCTTTTGAGCGTGCGCAAATTTTTTCCAGGTCGTAGATTGCTTTGCGGCAGAGCTTATAACTTGTTACGGCGGTTTTTTTACCCACAAGATCAATCAATTTATAAAGTGGGGTGTCAATTTCATATTGAAGCAGGGAGGTGCTGGCGGCTGTGCTTCCTGTACCCGCATGGCGACGATCCACCACAACCACATCATAACCGGCGCGGACAAGCCGATCTGCTAAAAGAGCGCCGCTGATACCCGCGCCAATAATGGCGATATCAGCCTTTATGTTAGTATCCAGTGAGGGATAGCTGTTTATAATTCCGTGCCGCAGCAGGGCATATGGATATGGACTGCGAAGATCCATGGTAACTTGTTTTGATTATGCAGGGTAGTCAAATTCCCCGCCATATTTACATCGTTTAAGCCGGAAAAACACTAACTCAAAACACGTGAAAATGACCTGACGGCTGGCATCATTTTTTCTATATAGGGATAAAACGAATTTTATGAAACTGGCTTTATTTATTATAGCGGCTTTGTTAGCGGTGGCATGGATAGTCTCTTGCTTTGTACTGAAAGCCGGCATTTTTGTTCATATTTTCCTCATTACTGCAGCCCTGCTCTTCATCCAGGCTATTATTATTAATCCCGGATCGCTGACTAAGAAAATATAGCTTTAAATTACAAGTTCTTTCAGAACTTTTGCCGATGCCCATTCCAGTCATCATAAAGAACAGGTGGGGTTATGCCATAGCATTCCTGCTACTGCTTATTACCTATTTCCTGATCTTTTTTGTTATAAATAGACTGGAAGCAGATGCTAAATCGGTATCGCATTCATATTCGATCATACATAACCTGGAAACTATTAAAGGTCAGATTACGGATGCCGAAACAGGCATCAGGGGGTATTTTATTACGCGGGACCCTGCCGATCTGAAACCTTATAATTCCGGTTCCAAACAGGTCCCTTATTTATTAAATGAGCTGAACCGCCTGACAGCAGGTGAAAGAAAGTATCAGCCCAAGGTTGACTCCCTGCGTGAGCTCAGTGAGGTGAAACTGCAACAACTTGCCGCATTCCTCACCCGTTTTCAACAAGATGGTTTTATGATCAGCGACAGCCTTCTTGAAACCTATGATTCCACAAACCTGGTCATGCAGAAAATCAGGACAATCATCACCTCGCTAGGGGAAAAAGAGCAGACCCTGATGAATGTGCGGAATATGAAGTTGAAAGGTTTTTTCCAGACCATGGCTATTATGGCCATCATTTCACTCGTCATCACGCTCGTCACGATTTTTTATTCACTGATCACATACAATAAAGAAAACAGGGCCAGGGAAGAGGCCGACAGTAAGTCCCGTATCTATCGGATGGAACTCGAAGGCCGTATTAACGAGTTAAATAAAGCAAATACAGAGTTGAGCGAACTCCGAAGCATTGAAAAATTTGCGGCAACCGGGCGTATCGCCCGCACTATGGCGCATGAGGTGCGTAACCCACTTACCAATATATCCCTGGCCTCGGAGCAGCTGAAAGAGATAAACAGTGATAACGAGGAGGCCGGGATGCTTCTGTCCATGATCGACCGGAATGTGAGCCGTATCAATCAATTGGTTTCTGACCTGCTAAGTGCAACGCGTATTGAACAACTCCAGTTCGAGCCTTCCAATATAAATTTTTTATTGGAGGAAGCTTTGGATCAGGCACAGGACAGGCTTGATCTCCGGCATATCAAGGTGGAAAAGGAGTTTGATGGAAGCCTGCCTGAACTAGTGGTAGACCGTGGTAGAATCAGGCTCGCGTTCCTGAATATTATCGTAAACGCGATTGAAGCAATGAAGAATGATACGGGATATCTTCGGTTAAAAACTTACCAGAGGGATCAAAAATGCGTGATCGAGTTTATTGATAATGGGGCAGGTATGGACGAGGAAACCAGCCAGAAATTATTCGAGCCCTATTTTACAAGCAAAGCCAAAGGAAATGGTTTGGGGCTTACACATACCCAAAGTATTATTATAAATCATAAAGGAAACATCCAGGTAAATAGCCGCCCTGGTAAGGGCTCTACCTTTACAATTATACTGCCTTCCGCTTAAAATGGGGAGGATTTTCTACACAAATAAAGACAGGGATTAAATTAATTTCTCAACTGTTTTAAAAATTACATCTCTTGTAAAAGGCTTTCCTATAAAATAGTCAACACCTTCGCGATAGGCGAGTTCGCGGTCGGTAGAGGTATCATGTGCAGTGATCATAACGATCTTACAATAGGGGTTTTGTTTCTTCAGATTACGCACCTGTTCCACGCCAAATCCATCAGGGAGGTGATTATCAATGAAAATTATATCCGCATCGCGCTGTCGCAGGTACTGGCGGCCTTCAGCAAGGGTACTCGCGTAATCTGCATCGATGTTTTTGTGCCGCAATATACCTTTCAGGAGAAAGCAGATATCAGTTTCATCGTCAATTATGAGCGCGTGGGGGGTATTTTTTAACTCGTTTCCCAACAATTCAGACTGTGGATTAAACATTTCTACGTAACTTATCACCGATGTAGATGCTCAATTTTGCTGCCAAAGCCGTCCACTATTTTTTTATCTCGCCAAAAAATCCAAGTCCGGCATGATTTGAGCATATATGTGATTTGTTAAAAAGTAAATTTAATTTTCATTAACCCTTCAACTTCAGTATGATGAGAAAAAAAATCCTCATTATCGACGACGATTTGGATTTATGTACACTGCTAGGCAGGTATCTTTCGAAAAACGGGTTTGATATAGAAATGGCTCATTCAGGGGCTAAAGGAATCGCGAAGTTCAATGAACAGCGATTTGATATGGTGATCTGCGATTACCGGCTGGGTGATATGGAAGGCATCAAAGTGCTGACCACCCTGCGTAAAGAAAACCCGTCGATAAAAGTTTTGATGATTACGGGTTATTCTGATATTAAAACTGCGGTGGAAGTGATCAAACTTGGCGCCTTTGATTATATCGTTAAGCCTCTGATTCCTGACGAGGTACTGAGTGTACTGAATAAGGCTATGATCCAACCTGAGATTGCAAAGCCAAAAGCAGGTGAAGCGGGCTCAGATACCGGCCGCCGCAAACAAGCTGCCGTTACTGATAATAATGGTGAATACATGATCGGTAAGTCAGCCGCTACAAAAGCTTTGTATGATCAGATCAATATTGTAGCGGCAACTAATTATAGTGTGATATTATATGGTGAGAGTGGTACCGGTAAAGAAGTGATCGCGAAAACCATCCACGATATGAGCAGCCGTAAAGGCAAACCTTTCGTTGCGATGGATTGCGGTACACTTTCAAAAGAACTTGCCGGAAGTGAGCTTTTCGGACATGTAAAAGGCGCTTTCACCGGAGCTTTACAGGATAAAGAAGGCCATTTTGAACTTGCGGATGGTGGTACCTTATTTTTGGATGAGGTGGGGAATCTCTCCCTCGATGTACAGGCTACGCTATTGCGGGTAATCCAGGAAAGGAAGTTCAAACGCGTGGGCGGAAATAAAGAAACCAATGTGGATGTACGTATCATTGTAGCGTCGAATGAAAACCTGCAGGAAGCCTATCGCAAGGGTAAATTCAGGGAGGACCTTTATCACAGGTTCAATGAATTTTCAATCAACCTGCCTTCCCTGCGAAGCCGTCGGGACGATATTTTGGCATTTGCAGATTTCTTCCTGGCCAAGACAAATGCCGAACTTGGAAAGAACGTAATCGGGTTTGAGGATGATGTGCTACAGACATTTTTACAATATTCCTGGCCGGGGAACCTGCGCGAATTCAGAAACGTGGTTAGAAGAGCTGTATTATTAACACCTGAAGATCAGAAGATCAATACCAGTTCACTACCCTGGGAGATCAATAATATTGAGCCGTTGCATACACCTGCTCCCGACCAGTCTGCTAAACCGGTTAATACCATCTTAAACTCTACACCAAGAAAAGAACTGGATCTGAAAGATGCAGCCAATCGTGCGGAATATGAAACGATCATGGCCGTATTACAACAGGTCAACTTCAATAAAAAGAAAGCAGCCGAGGTTTTGAATATCGACCGCAAGACGCTTTACAATAAGATCAAGAATTTCCAGGAGTAAGCATATACCAGCTTACAATAAAAAAAGGCGGAAAGAAGTTACAATCAAACTTCTTCCCGCCTTCATTCTTCCCGGCAATAGTATCTAATTTTCGAGCACCAAAACTTTTTTACTATATACTGTTTTGTTGTGCTCGTCTATCACTTTTACAAGATAAAATCCTTTTGTTGTTGCCGGGGGCAGATTCACGGTTCTTGTCTGGCCTTTGCCTAACATTGCTGCCTGTGTTTGGGTAACCTGCCTTCCCAGGGCATCCTTCACTTCTACCCGGTATTTACCACCTTCTGTATTAAACTGGACGGTGAATTGATCATGGGTTATGGGGTTGGGATATACCTGCACCCTGCCATCGTCCACTTCATCACTGCTGGGGAGCAAACGTACAAACGGTACAGCTTTTCTTACACTCAACAGGTTGCTGTTGGCGAGGTCTGCAGTCCGCCATCCACCTAAAGATTGTGCTGGCTTAGCAACCCAGGTCTTACTATCAACCGTGTACATAATTTTATCGTCGGCTGCACTTGTTATGAGTATGCTGTTATTGTCATCTACGGCCGCACCATTTACAGTGAATGTAGGTGGCAGTCCTGATACGGCGCCCAGGTGAGTTGCAACCTTGCTTTCAATATTTATTTTAAAAATATTGGTGCGGTTAGAAAAGAGATAAAGGTTTCCATCATCGTCGGCCACCATATCACCACCATAACTGATACAGGCATTATGCACGGATACCTGGTTGTTGGAAGGATGATCTGTAATGGCTCCAAGATCAGTAATCGTAATTTTTTTCCCGGTGGTGAAACGTAGAAGGTGGTTCGCATCATTGGTAAGTGCATAGCCATTACCATCGGGTCCTATCGTCATACGTGTGATGATATTGCTCTGGTCGGATGCTTTAACAGTCAGTCCTTCCATTTCGGGCGTGGACACAAAGTAAACCTTCATCGTTTTCAGGTCGATATAACGCAACTGGTTAATGAACATCGGCGTGTAGTAAATGCGCTGATTTTTCCGATCGTAAGCAATAGCCGCAACGCCAGTGGCAAAGGGCGCGTTGGCATGTTTTCCAAAGCGCTCATCCGAGAAAGGTTGCGATAAAGGTTTCTTGGAAGCCTCGTCGTAGGCTACAGTTGCTTCATCACTGCCATTCAGGATCACTTCACTAAAGGCGCCGGTGTTGAGGTCAATCTTTCTTAGAAAACTCCAGTTGGCGCCATCTTTTTTCATATCAGTGATCGCATATGCAAAGCGGTCGGTTTGTGCGCTGGAGGCCAGGGTTATAAAAAGCAGACAGGAAAAAATTCCCCGGGTGAGTAGATTTCTTTTCATAAACAATCCGTTTGATGGTAAATTTTTGGTGGAAATATTAAGTTACGATTTTTCCTAATCAGAAAGAAGAGCATTTTGATGACCGGAGCGTTTTTTTTGACCTATAAAAACCCCTCCCGCCAGCCGGCGGGAGGGGTTTTTGATATAAAGTGCTGAGCTTTAGTTTTTCATAATCTTTTCAGTCATTTTACTATCCTCTGTTACCAGTTCCAGGACGTGTAAACCAGGCTTAAAGCCATCCAAATCCTGCAATACCACGATATTGATTCCGGGTTGGAGGGTCAGTTTTCGGCTAATCTCCCGCTGGCCGGGGGCGTTGTAAATATTTACCGTCAGGACGATTCCCTGCCGGCTTTTTCAAACAAAAAAATCCCCTCTGCTTTTTGAAGAGGGGATGTGATTTGGGTTGAAAAAAAGTTACCGTGCAACAGAGAATTTTGTAACCGTTGACACTCCTTCATTCAATACCTGGAGAATATAAGTACCAGGTTGTAACCTGTCGAGGTTGTTGATCGAAATGCTATTAGTGCCTTCAGAAACTTTATTCTTTGTTGTAATAAAAGTTTACCTGAAATATCAACCACCCTGAGTTCTATCGATGATGAATTAGTTGAAGTAAAACGCACCGTTGTAGCGCTGCTGGCTACAGGGTTGGGGCTTATGGTAATTCCATTTATGGCTTTAGAATCCTTTTTAACCATCACAACAGAGCTATAGGAGAATTTGCCATCAATATCAACCATCTTTAAGCGATAATAGAATGTGCTGCCATTTACATTCGAAAGATCTTCGGACCAGTCGTACTGGTTACGTCCCGAATTACCTGAAGCTCTTTTTTCTCCTACTGCAACAAAATCGGCGCCTGGAAGACTGCGTTCAATAACATATTTCTCAAAATTCATTTCACGATCGGATGACCATTTCAAATCTGCATGATTATTATTGTACGACGCGGAGAAGCTCAGCAGGTCGACGGGCAGTGTAGACAGGGATGGAAAATTAAAACATCCAAGGCGCGAACCATATTGCCTAACAGGACGCCCGCCGTTACTTCCAGGATTATAGTCATAGCCCATTCTTACCGTAATACCTGGCTGGGCGTTGGCATAAGAGAATGATGATGCAACCTGGGCGCAACGAGATACACCGCTTCTTTCATACACTGTGCCGGCAAAACCGGTCCAGTTGTCGCCAGCATCGGTATAGTTATAAGAGGAGAGCTCTGTTACGGCATTGGCAAGTACGGATGGGTTATGATCCGACAGTTTTTTGGCAAGACCTGTTTCGCGGAACCAGCTACCTGCAACGCCACTATTTACATTATTGGCATTGCCGCCATCGATGTCGTAATGAACATAATTGAGGTTTGACAGGCTAACAGGTGTAGCGAAGTCCGCGTTGGTCCCGTTATTCGTGCCGTTGATGTTTTTGTAAAATTTCATGCTGAATTGAACGTAACCCCTGCGGTTGCTGCTGCTTAAGTTTTGATCGGGGCTGATTCTTGGCGCGAAAAAGTTGACGATCGAAACTCCAGCCTGGTCCACCGCGTTGTCATCATCGATGTTGTCGAGAACGGCATTGTAAAGCTGGTCGATGGTTACTTCCACATTCACCGTAACGCCACCAACAGTGGCCATATTTCTGAATCGCCACACAGCGTTCTGACCCAGGTGATTTGAGTTATTTCCCCGATGGTACACACCATCGCGATGGCTGCCTACTACGGTATTGCTGGTAGGAGGACAAACATCAATGTTAGGGTTGGTTGTGCAATTGTTTACACTGCCGGGCGCGGGTGCGGGAGGCAAAGGAATTTGCGCATTGGCCATCATGGCCGCTGATAAAATGATCAGCAAAGTGTAGATCTGTTTCATGTCGTGATTTTATATATGTCTTCAGTTTGGGTACAAGCTTTCGAAGACACTGGATTTTACACGGCATTAACAGGATCTGTGATTCAGAAACGCTCTAAATAAAAAGTCAATAAATGCGGATTGTCGGGTACGGTAATTTACAGGATGTAATGGGAGAGGCTTTGTGAAGGAGAATTGGGTACGCTTGATTAATTGTTACGTTTTTCGGGAGGATCGAAGGAAGTATTAAGGGTAAAACTAATATCTGCATTGGGATTATGCAAGCATTTTAATGAAAAAGTTTTTTAATATCGACAGATTTAAACATTCATTAGCCTGATACAATCTTTAATAATCAGGCAATTGTGATATGTTTTTGTAAATTGTAAAAATGAGGATCGTTGTTGCCCCCGACAAGTTCAAAGGAAGTCTCAGCAGCTTTGAGGTATGCGAAGCGCTGCGGGAAGGTTTTCGTCAATTCAGAAACGATATAGAGGTGCAAGCTTACCCGATGGCAGATGGCGGCGATGGATTTGCGTCAGTATTAAAACATTATTTAAATACGCAAACTGTTTTTGTCGAAACCGTGGACCCGCTGGGCCGGCCAATAAAGACACAATATGAATGGGATCAACAGCGCGGATCAGCAGTGATTGAAATGGCCCTGGCCAGCGGACTCGTGTTGCTGAAGAAAGAGGAACGCAATCCGCTATTGGCTTCCACATATGGAACAGGGTTGATGATAAAGGAAGCGATCAGCCATGGCGCAAGCAGGATAGTCCTGGGTTTGGGTGGAAGTGCAACCAATGATGCGGGTACCGGAATACTTTCTGCGCTTGGTTTCCGGTTTTTTGACCAGAATGATGTTCCCATCACTCCTTCAGGAGGCAGTTTGAATGCGATCAAAAAAATCGAAACCCCTGACCGGATCCCCGATGTAAGTTTTGATGTAGCCTGCGATGTTCAAAATACGATGTATGGTAATAATGGCGCCGCTTTTATTTATGCGCCTCAAAAAGGCGCTGATGCCACCCAGGTCAAGTTGCTGGATGAGGGCTTAAGAAATTTTGCCGGGGTAATAAAAAACCATACAGGAAGGGACGTGTCCGCTATCCCGGGTACTGGTGCTGCAGGTGGTATTGCTGCAGGGCTTCTCCCTTATTTTAACGTAAATATGAAGAAAGGAATTGAAATGATCGTGGAAGCCGGTCGAATAAAAGATGCATTGCCCGGGGCGCAATTACTGGTCACCGGTGAGGGCAGGATCGACAGACAAAGCAGCACTGGCAAAGTGGTAGGGTACCTGTCATCCCTTGCAAAAGAGTATGGTGTACCATGCCATGCGATTTGTGGCGAGTCGGATTTAAAAGAATCTGAATGGAGGGAACTGGGTTTGCAAAGAGTTGTTTCACTGGTAGATGCAAACACCACCAGGGATGAAACGATGAGGGCGACCAGGGAATATATCATTAAAAAAGCGTCGCAATTGTTGTAGGAATTGTTTTCTTAATGAAGCGGTTTGCCTGTCCTGAAACAGGTTCCTTTAAATACCGCAACCACATACTCGCGTTGATTGGTTATATTGATATGATAGAGTCCCGTTGATCTGCCATTATGTATTTCCCTGGCTTCAGCCGTGAGAATATCGTCAACATGAACAGGCTTTGTAAAATTGATGGATGTATCAAGCGCGACAGACAGATTATTCCGGTTATTACAGGCAAAAGCAAAAGCGCTATCAGCCAATGAAAACGCAACCCCTCCGTGTACAATTCCAAAACCATTGATCATTTCTGGTCTTACGGTCATTTTTATTTTACTGTACCCTTCTCGGATTTCAAGCAGTTCGATTCCCAGCCACTGGCTGAACAAATCGTTTTTCATCATGTGATCGACTACCTGTTTTGCTTTGAGATCATCGGCCATGTGTGTGGTATTGTTTAAATAATAGTTTCCTGGTGAACTACTCGCCCCTGAACACCGGTTTTCTTTCTTCCATAAAGGCGTTCACTCCTTCCTGGTAGTCTTTGGTGACTGCAGCTC
>JAEYOL010000281.1 GCA_023411775.1 Bacteroidota bacterium
GCATTAGGCAGGGCTATGCAATTCTCATTTGGAGTACTAATTTCAAGACCCGCGGTTTCCAGCTTCCTCAACACGATTTGCTTTTTACCCGGCCGGGTTCTTAGAAATAAGTCGGGCTGTATAAAAAATGAGGCATTCAATAGATCAAAGTCGATCCCATTGCTCAACTCTTCTTTCCATGGAAATACAATTGTTGAATCCTGTATTCCGGGCATCGCAAATTTTTCTGCCAGTGTGTGAGTTACCTGCTGATTCCAGTCCGGCTTTAATGCTTCGAGTAATTCATTTGGTGTCGTCGAACAAAGAAACAGGCCGGCGACAATCTTCTCCTCCATGGTCATGTCAAGTTGTGCTTTTCCCAACCGGAAATAACAATAACAAAGATGACTCACCTGCTTACGGTCCCTCGATCCAAATTTTTTCTGCTGGCTGAAATATTTCCTTAGGAAGGAAGCAAAAGGTTCCTGTCCGTCATACACCGACAGGATATCTTTCGCAGAATTAATATATGAGTGAAAACGACTCACGCTATTGGAATGCCCCAAGTCCGTCTAAACAGATCAAACACTAATTATATAAGTAAAGAATTCAGCACCCTGGACACTCCCTAATTCCTAACCCGATAGCTATCGGGTACAAATTACAAACTCCTACAGGCTAAAGCTCCAACAACGTCTTCACCGGATCCTTCCCGATCAGCAATTGTTCAGGATTCTCCAGCAATTCTTTTACTCTTACCAGGAAACTCACTGATTCGCGGCCGTCGATGATACGGTGGTCATAGCTAAGCGCGACATACATCATGGGTTTGATCACCACCTGGCCATTCACTGCCATGGGGCGTTCTTCAATTTTATGCATACCCAGGATAGCGCTCTGGGGCAGGTTGATGATCGGCGTGCTCATTAGTGAGCCAAATACACCACCGTTGGTGATGGTGAATGTGCCGCCTGTTAATTCATCGGCAGTGAGTTTGCTGTCACGTGCTTTGGTAGCCAGTTCCACAACTTTTCTTTCTACATCAGCCATGCTCATACTTTCCACGTTGCGCATCACGGGCACGGTTAATCCGCGCGGTGTGCTAACGGCTATACTGATATCCGCATAATCATGAAATATCAGCTGGTCACCATCGATATAGGCGTTTACAGATGGCCATTCTGCCAGTGCAACCGCGCAGGCCTTGGCAAAAAAGCTCATAAAACCCAGCCCTACACCATGCACTTCCTTAAACTTGTCCTTGTATTTGCTCCTGATCGCCATGATGGGACCCATGTCCACCTCATTGAAAGTGGTGAGCATGGCGGTGGTGTTCTTCGACTCTACCAGTCTCCGCGAAATAGTTTTCCGCAGGTTACTCATTTTTTCTGTGCGGGTATTGCGGCTGTTCAACGCTGCGCCTTCAAATGCTTTTTTACCAGGCGTGCTTAGGGCGGCCAGTACATCATCTTTGAGGATCTTGCCCTGGAACCCGGACGGGGTTACTGATTTGGGATCTACTTTTTTATCAGCAATGATCGCGGAAGCCACGGGTGTGGCTTTTATATCATTAGGTACCGAGGCAACAGGAGCCGTCGTGGCGGGCTTTGCCGCAGGTTCTTTCGCAGGAGCAGGTTCAGATTTCGCTTCTTTCTTCTCATTTGCAGCGGGTGCTCCATTTGAAGCAGGTTTTGCAGCAGTTTCGTCGATGCTGGCGAGCAGGTCACCAATTTTCAACGTATCACCTTCACGGGCTGCGGTTTTGAGGACGCCTGCTTTTTCCGCGTTCACTTCAAAAGTTGCTTTTTCACTTTCGAGTTCGGCAATCACTTCGTCACGGTCAACGTAATCACCATCTTTCTTGTTCCATTTCAACAGTGTTACTTCACTGATGGATTCACCTACGGTAGGTACTTTTATATCGGTCATATATATTATTTCAAATGTTGCCTATAGCAATTCTGACATTTTGCCACAGGGTCCTGCGGACAAATTTTCAAATCTTCAAATTATCAAATTCCAAATGCTGTTTCAATAATCTCCTCCTGTTCTTGCTTATGGATCTTCGTATACCCGGTAGCCGGGGAAGCACTTGGCTGGCGGCTGATGACACCATAGTTCATATTCTTCAGGTTCATCTGCAGGAATGATGCCGCACCCATGTTGAGCGGCTCCTCCTGCACCCAGAACCAGGTAGCACGACTGTATTTTTTATACAACTCGTCGAGTTGGTTCACAGGAAGCGGGTATAATTGTTCCACCCTGATGATCGCCACGTCTTTCTTATTTTCCTTCTGCTGGCGTTCGGCAAGGTCAAAATAGATCTTACCCGAACAGAACAGCACTTTCTTTACTGATTTCGCATCGGCGTAGCTATCGTCGATAACTTCTTTAAATCCACCTGTCAAGAATTCATCCATGGCGGAATAACTTCCCGGGTGGCGAAGGTTGGCCTTGGGTGAAAAATTAACCAGTGGCTTGCGGAATGGCCATGCCTGTTGTCTTCTCAGAGCATGGAAAAAGTTGGACGCCGTGGTAATATTTGTGATCACCATATTGAGCTCGGCGCAGGATTGAAGGAATCTCTCCAGCCTTGCACTACTATGCTCGGGACCCTGCCCTTCATAGCCATGTGGCAGCAGCAGGGTGACGCCATTCATGCGGTTCCATTTCTGTTCGCCGGCGGAAATAAACTGGTCGATCATGGTTTGAGCGCCGTTGACAAAATCCCCAAACTGCGCTTCCCAAACAACCAGGGCATTGGGATTGGCCAGGCTGTAACCATATTCAAATCCCAGCACACCATATTCGCTGAGCAGCGAGTTGAAGATCCGGTATTTCCCCGTTGCGCCTTCGATCCTGTCTAAACGGTTGTATGGTTCGTCGGTGTTTTCATCTCTCAACACTGCATGGCGATGTGAAAAGGTACCGCGGCGGATATCCTGGCCGCTCATTCTTACATCGCGGCCCTCGAGCAGTAGACTGCCATACGCCATCAATTCAGCGGTGGCCCAGTCAACCTTGCCTTCCGATTCAAACAACTTGATCTTATCCTGTAATATCTTTTCGATCTTACGAAGTGGTTTGAAATCATCCGGCCATTGCATGATCGCCTTGAATATCTTGTCGAAATCTTCTTTATTGATCGCGGTCACCGGAGATTTTTCAAAATCTTCTTCAGTTGCCCTGCGCAGGTTGCGCCACCAGATCTCGGGCTGCTGGTAATGATAGGGAAGTGGTTTCTGCTTAACCTCATCCAGGCGTTCCTGCAGATCACCCCAGAATTTCTTCTCAGCTTCCTTGGCCAGTTCCTGCGCATCGGCTTCCCCGTTTTCCAGCAGGTACTTTACATATACCTCCCTGGGATTGGGATGCTTATCGATGAGGGCATATAGATGCGGCTGGGTAAACTTGGGATCGTCGCCTTCGTTGTGTCCATGACGGCGATAACAAACCATATCAATAAATACATCACTGTTGAACTCCTGGCGGTACCGGGTAGCGATCTCAGCACATTTTAAAACGGCTTCGGGGTCATCGCCATTCACATGGAAAACCGGGGCCTGTATAGCCGCCGCCAGTGAGGTGCAATAGTCGGAGCTTCTTGCTTCATCAAAATCGGTTGTAAAACCGATCTGGTTATTGATCACAAAATGGATGGTACCGCCTACATAATATCCACCGAGATTGGCCATCTGCAAAACTTCATAAACAATTCCCTGTCCGGCTACCGAGGCGTCGCCATGGATCAGGATAGGAAGGATCTTATCGTATTCGCTTTCATAAAGCACATCCGCTTTTGCCCTTGCAAAACCCACCACCACCGGGTTTACGGCTTCCAGGTGCGAGGGATTGGGCATCAGTTTGAGATGGACTGTCTTATCATTAACTGTTTTTATTTCACTTCCAAAACCCATGTGGTATTTCACGTCGCCGCTTCCCATGGTCTGGTCAACTTTGCCGGTGCCTTCAAATTCACTGAAGATCTGTTCATAGGTTTTGCCCATGATATTGGCCAGCACATTGAGGCGCCCGCGGTGAGCCATGCCGATGACCACTTCCTGCACATCATGATCCGCAGCGGTATTGATGATGGCATCCAGGGCCGCGATGGTAGTTTCGCCGCCTTCCAGGGAAAATCGTTTCTGACCTACATATTTAGTGTGCAGGAATTTTTCAAACATCACACCCTGGTTCAGCTTTTCGAGGATGCGTTTCTTTTTTTCAAGCGGGACCGGGTTGGAAAAGTTTCGCTCCATTTCCACCGCCAGCCAGTTTACTTTTTTCTGGTTGCTGATGTATTTGAATTCAAGGCCTACATGTCCCGCGTATACTTTCTCAAGATGTGCCCAGATATTCCGGAGGGTGGTTGCACCCAGCCCTATTCTTTCCCCTACCTGGAATGTTTTATCAAGATCAGATTCCTCCAGGCCAAAAAATTCAAGGTTCAGGTTGGCATCGCGGTCTTTGCGGGGTCGGATGGGGTTAGTTTTCGCAATCAGGTGACCTTTGTTGCGATATCCCAGGATCATGCGGTAAGCGCCAAGCTCCTTTCTCCAGCCCAGGTTGCTGATCAGTTCTTCAGCAGCCTCCGTACCTGTAGCTGTTTTGGCAGCACCGCCGTTCACAGCGGCGGCACCGCTTCCCACGGCAAAGTCAAAGCCCTCGAAGAATTTTTTCATTTCGGGATCAACACTACCCGGGTCTTTTACAAACTCCAGGTACATATTTTCAATAAAAGCCGGGGAGGAACTGGTTATATACGAAAAATCTTTCATCTGAAGGCACTTTGATAATGAATTCTAAGGGTGACAAATATCGCTTAAAAAACTGAGAATCCGCCTGTCCGGCAAACAGTAGACAATAATTTTGTAATTTGTTCAGGATCACCTGATACCAGCCAGGTCAGTTGCGTACCTGGCTAACCCCGCGGGATCATTTTTACTTTCGAAACCGGGCTTAATTTTGCAGAATATATCTGATAATATTTGGCAGGTATGGCTGTCCGCCTTACCTTTGCCATCCTTAAAAAAGAACAGGAATGGCTAATCACAAAGCAACAAAGAAAGATGTACGTCAGGCTGCAAAGCGCCGTGAGAGGAACAGATATTACGGAAAAACAACCCGTAACGCGATCCGCGACCTGAGGGCAGCTACCGGAAAGGATGCAGCAGATCAGTTTCCTACTGTTGCAAGTATGATCGATAAGCTGGCAAAGCGTAATATCATTCATAAGAATAAAGCTGCCAACCTGAAAAGCAAACTGGCTAAAAAGCTGACCACTGCTAAGTAATATCTTTCAAATCTTATTATAAAAAGAGACTGCCCCGGTGGTCTCTTTTTTATTGCCGGTAACCGCCATTCAAAGCATATGTCAACTGACAAATTTTTTAAGAACCTCCTCTACTTCCTTTCGCCAGCTCAAAAAACCTGGCGAAACCTCGCATTGGACCCATATAGCTAGCGGCAAGCATGCTCGTACCTGCGTTCTTTATACTTGGAGGTTTGTATGCCATCATTCGACTTGTTTTAAAAGACCGTGTGCTATGGATGTGGATCATTGAAGCTGTCATACTGCTTCTCGTGGAGTATTTTGTATTCAATTAGATCAGAATTTTCATCTAACAGCCTTCGTTGCATGATATGTATCCCCAACTTCATTGAAATGTTACAGTGGTGGCTAACATTTGAACTTTTCTGTATCAATTCATCACTATAACTTTAACGTCAGTGTTTTTCGAACTTTCAAATCCGCGCTGCCTCCATATTGAAGAAGTAAATAACAATGAAAGATATAATCAATAAAATATTGCCTGATAACGATATGAAGCGCAAATGGGTTTCGGTTGGAATAACAATTGCGATTTCAGGACTCCTTACACTTTGGGGTATTTATGGAATTGGTCAATATGGACTTGCCTTATTTATTTTCACACCCCTTTTTATTGGTGCGGGTTCATCGATTTTATTTGGCCTGAAAAAACAAATATCGAAACAGGATGCCTTTCAGATCAGCCTTTTGACGCTTGGTGTATTTACGGCAAGTCTTATCATCTTTGCCATGGAAGGTTTGATTTGCATTGCAATGGCGGCACCTATTGCCCTCCTACTTACCTGGGTAGGAAGCAGGATTGGTTATATGATCATAAACAAATCACCCGATAAAGGCCCACCGACTATTTTAATTCTAATTTGTCTAATTCCCATAACGGCGTTTTTTGATCGGGAAGAGCAACCAACCCTATCTTCAGTCGTCACTTCCATTGAAATTGACGCAGATCCTGCCACCGTCTGGAAAAACGTTGTTGAATTTCCTCAACTGGCTGAGCCTACCGAATTTATTTTTAAGGCCGGAATTGCATACCCGACCGATGCAAAAATTGAAGGAACAGGCGTCGGCTCGATCAGGTACTGTAATTTCACGACCGGTACTTTTGTTGAGCCGGTAACGATTTGGGACGAACCGCGACTTTTAAAATTTGATGTTGCCGAGCAGCCTGAACCGATGAAAGAAATCGGGCTTTGGGATATTAAAGCACCTCACCTCCAGGATTATTTTGTTTCCAAAGAAGGGCAGTTTAAACTTATACCTCTTCCTAACGGAAAGACAATCTTAGAGGGGACCACCTGGTATTATCATAAGATCAGACCTGAATTTTATTGGAGAATCTGGAGTAATCATATCATCCATAAAATCCACCAACGAGTGTTGAAACATATTAAGTACAACGCTGAAGCAAGTTTCCAAAAGAACACTTATCAGGAAAATTCGAATTAAAGATCTACCGCCCTTTCCTTTGCTTTCAGCAATCTCGATTGGAATAGAACCATTGCTCTAAACCCACCATTCCGTAATTTACACGCTTTAAATAATCAGCCCGCATGAGGAAGAATTTATTAGCCTGCCTGGCATTGTTATACAGTTGCTTTTTGTCTGCACAAACCATCCCAACCAAATTTGAACAAACCGGCGGCAAAGAAACACCCGTTTACCACGAGATCATCGACTGGTGGAAAAAGCTGGATGAACGTTCCGGCAAAGTAAAGATGATCACGATGGGCATGACCGACGCCGGGTTTCCGCTCCACCTTATCGTTGTTTCCAACAACGGTGACTACAATTTTAATAATATCCGAAAGAATAATAAACGGGTTATTTTAATCAACAACGGCATCCATCCCGGCGAGCCCGATGGTATTGATGCAAGTATGTTGCTGGTAAGGGATATAGTTCTTAACAAATACCGCATACCCGACAATATTGTCCTCGCATTCATACCGGTTTATAATATTGGTGGCTGTCTCAATCGCAGCATTCATTATCGCATCGACCAGAATGGCCCGCTTGAAAAAGGTTTCCGTGGTAATTCACAAAACCTTGACCTGAACCGCGATTTCATCAAATGTGATTCCAGGGATGCCAGGGCTTTTGCTGAAATATTTCATTTGACCGACCCTGATGTATTTGTAGATAACCATGTCAGCAACGGGGCCGACTACCAACATGTGATGACACTGCTCACTTCGCAGCACAATAAACTCGGTGGCGTGATGGGTGAGTTTATGAATAAGACTTTTGAGCCCGGCCTGTATGCGCTTATGAAAGAAAAAAACTACGATCTCGTCCCCTACGTTAATGTGTATGGCGATACACCTGATAAAGGCTGGTCAGAGTTCTGGGACAGCCCCCGTTATGGCAGCGGCTATGCTTCACTCTTCAACAGTTTTGCTTTTGTGCCCGAAACCCATATGCTTAAGCCATACGAACAGCGGGTGAAAGCCACTTATGCGCTGATGCAAAGTTTTATTGAGTTCACCAGTACCAACAGCGCAACGATCAGGCAAACACGTGAACAGGGCAAACAGGCGGTAAAAATCCAGCCGGAATTTCCCGTGAGCTGGAAGCTCGACAAATCAAAATTTAGCCATATCAATTATAAAGGTTATACCGCGGGATATAAGCCCAGCGAGGTTTCCGGGCATCCACGCCTGTATTACGATCGTAGAAAACCATTCGAGAAACAGATTCCTTTCTACAATTACTATGAACCAACTGCATTTGTAAAAAAACCCAAAGCTTACATTATCCCGCAGGGATGGTGGAAAGTGATCGAGCTGCTGAAGCTGAATAAAGTGAACATGACCCAGTTGAAAAAAGATACCACCATTGACGTGGAAGTTTATCATATTGAAGATTACAAAACAGCAGCCCGCCAGTATGAAATGCATCATCCCAACAGTGATGTTAAGCTGCGTGCCGTTATCCAAACAATGAAATTTCGGAAGGGCGACTACTATATCCCCATGGACCAGGTCGCCAATCGGTTCCTGGTAGAAACCCTGGAACCACAAGCGCAGGACTCTTATTTTGCCTGGAATTATTTCGATGCCATCCTGGGACAAAAAGAAGGTTATTCCGCTTACGCATTTGAAGATATTGCAGCGGAATACCTAAAGAATAACCCTGATTTGAAAAACAGGCTGGAAGCACGCAGGTCGACTGATACAGCCTTTGCTAAAAGCGGTTCCGCGCAGTTGAATTTTGTGTTTCAAAATTCAAACTACTTCGAACCGGTCAACATGCGTTATCCTGTTGTTCGCGTATTGAATTAAAATGGCGTGATCAATCTTTTTCGATCCTGAAATTATTTGCTGCAGCAAATTTCTTTTGCGCGTCCTGCATCGCTTTGGTAGCATCATCCTTATCCGCGATGATCTTCGCGAGCCGTTCCCGTTCCGCTTCGCGGTCTTCGTCGTTTGTTGCCTTGGTAAAACGGTTGAAAGAATTGTAAATGGTCTTGAGATAAGTAAAATAATGAATCGCAGCCTGCCTGAAGTTTTCACCTTCGGCCACATTTGGCGCTTTTAACTTGCGTACCTCCTCAAGTTTGGCTTCAGCAAGGTCTTCCATTTGCTGGGTAATGATTGCGGCGCTGTCGTTTTGCTCCGTATCCATATAGTGGGTCACCTTTTCATCAGCTTTCACGATCTCCGCGGCAAAATCTCTTTCGATCTTCACGATCGCCTGGCTATAATCAAAAGCGTTTTTTGATTTACACCCGATAAAAACAAGGATGAGAATTATAAAAATGGTTGACTGCAATTTCATACTGGTTAGCTTTAGTTGATAGGGATGTTTGGTCACCCAATATACAACCTCTGCAAAACCGACACAAGGAAAATCATTCTTTTATTTGACTCTCTGAAATCACTACGCGGGCTTTCTTGTCCATGCCCGCAAACAGATAGCGACCAAGCAGCAGGCTGGCTACGAGTACAACTATGCTCAAATAACCGAGCCATTCATAATGCTGTATCCTGCCGGCTTTGTCTTTCAACACGATAAGTCCGGCCAGTACCGATGCGATACTGGTACCCAGTTGTTGTACACTCCCGTTAAAACTCATGAAACTGCCGCGTTGTTCAGGCTTCACCACTTCACTGATCATCGCCTGCGCTGTGACGGCCCTGCCGGTGGCAAATACAAACCAAATAGCAAAAAATATCAGCACCGCCGCGAAAGGCACGGTAGGCATACGGGTGATCAGCATCACCATAAACAGAGAAAAGAAAACACAAACGGAAAATACCGGCAGTTTTCCTTTTTTATCTGCTATACGTCCCAGGTAGATAGCAGCGATCAATGAAGCGATACCACCCACCAGGTAGATCATGGGTGTAAGGTCTTTTGAAAATCCTTTATTGAACTCGAGGTACGGATTGATAAAAGGTATGATCAGAAAATGACCCATCATCAGCAGGCAGGAAAATATCAGTGCTGATCGTTGAGCCGGTGTTTGCAATACAGTCCCAAGAATGACCAGTGGCTGCTCTTTATTTTCCGAGCTGGCAATATGTCCGTTCATGGGTGGAATAAAACGAAACAGCAAAGGAGTCAGAACAATTCCCACACCGGCTACAAGCAGGAACGGTATATGCCAGTCTTCCTTAAATAAATTAGTCAGGTAAAGCGAAAATGGCACCCCTAAAATAGATGCGATGGCAAAGGCACTCATCACCGATCCCATCGCAGCACCCCTTCTTTCGTATACAAAAAGATCGGCGATGATCGAAAAAACCTGCGCACCAATGATGCCACCAAAGATACCTGCAAGAATCCTCGATGCAAACAAGAGGTTATAACTGGCTGCAATGCCGCAGGCCAGGGTACCCAATAAAAAACCGATATATGAAATGATCAATATCTTCTTCCTGTCGAAACGATCTACGATAAATGCCGCTACAAAGCCCGAAACAGCTGCGCTGATGGAATAGGCGCTCACCAGGAAACTAAATTGCCTGGGACTTATATCGAAATATGGCATCAGGTAATTCCCCAATGGCATCATGATCATGAAATCAAGGATATGGGTAAAGTTCAGGCCCGCCAGGATCAAAACAATGATTCGCTCTTTCTTTGTCATATTTATTTAAAGGTCGCAAAGGTCGGCAATCCTGAGAGGATGGGCAAAAAGGTTTGGTGGTTTGAGGTTGAGATGGAGATTGAGATTGAGGTTGAGGTTGAGGTTGAGATTGAGATTGAGGTTGAGGTTGAGG
>JAEYOL010000100.1 GCA_023411775.1 Bacteroidota bacterium
GAAGATCACCGGTAAACCCTGTCGAATGCTTTACGCTATCCATTAGCTGCCTAATCCTCGCAACTTCGGCTAATCCCGTCTCATAAATCTCCTGTGGCTTTTTGTCGGTAGTGGTCATCTTCTTCACCAGGAATCTGTAATATGCCTCACCGCCTGGGAGCGAGCTTATACCAGATGTAGTCCGGGCCTTGAGCAGGTAACTCTTCCTTAAAAAATTACCCAGCTTTTTATACGCGGGTTCCAGTTGCTCTTTGATAAGCTTGGTATAATCCTCCCTGATCTTCTTTTTATCCGCTTCAGAAAATCCTGCAGGTATAGTAGAAACCGGGCCATAAAAAACACTTTCCTCCAGGTTGGCCACTGGTATCGCTTCCATTTGCGGAATTATCTTTTCAATAATCGCTTTTGGAAAAACGAATTGAGCATTAAACCCTTTTTTAAAATATGCAATAGCGCTGTCGGCCCATGCGGGGAAATTAGAAGCCCGTTGCAACCAGTCGTCATAATCCTTAACTGTTTTAAAAGGCTGAAAACTGGAGCCGCTGCCCAACTGGGCCAGAGTCAATGGCATACCAAACATCTGGTGGAATGGAAAATAATTGTCCGGATAATTGAGTTCTTCCAAAAACATATTCAGGTCGTACACCAATACATCATAACTGGTCTGGTCCCTTTCTGATTTTTCAACAGACTCGTACTTCTTTAGCTCGGTAAGATATCGCCTCAAAACTTCACGGAATTTTTCCCGGTAACTGTCAGTAAAATCGATAGGAAGAAGGTGGTTGTAGCGATTATCCCCTATGAACGTCGCTTCCAGGGGAAATAATTTAAGGTATTCTTCATAATACTGCTCAAACAATGCAGGAAGCTCTTTCCCCGGGAGACTGCTTTCATTTTCAGAATTTGACTTACATCCTGTTGTTATAGCCAGAATAATTACGGCCGACCATACTAATTTCATGCATTATTTTTTTGCGTAATACAAAGTAAGGGGTTATGATAGAAATTCTGATAGAAATTGGGAATTAGTAAATTGGAATCATTGCTGTCCGGAATAAATTTTTAAAATGTAATTAAAGCTTTGACCAACGCATCTTCTATGGGTTTTACTCTCACAGGGGCTTTTCTTTATTTTCGTAGCGTATGTGTACTTCTTTTTCACCGGTGTCCATGGATGCCGGAACTCCCGTTCCGGCCAGCAAGAATGGAACGTAGTTCCGTTTTACCAGTCACCCCGACCGCTCGCTTAACCCTTAACGTAAAGACGGCTTAGTCCGTAATTTTCTTGTTTCGTTTTCCGAGGCCAGCGTTTATCCGGACTGCAATGATCCCTAATTACAAATTCCATCCAGGAGGTCATTTAAGTACATCCAAAACCTTATACATCTTACTCACTAGCGTGGAGGCGCGTCCATTGTAATTATTTACCAGGAAAGAAAAGATATACTCCTCGCCATCTTTTGCTTTATGGTATCCGCAAAAACCTTTCACACCATTGATCGTACCGCTTTTCATCTTCATATTGTTGTATTCGGGGAGTGCGTCAAAAAATGCAGGATACCAGGATTTGGCTTTCGCATATTTCAAGATCTCTACCTGGGCATGTGTGGTCACCCGGTTTAACGGAGAAAGTCCCGAGCCATCGTACATATTTAATTCCCGCTCATCCAGGCCCTGTTGTTTCCAGAAATCTGTTAAGATCGCAAGGCCGGTGTCGGTTGCGCCAAATCCTCTTTTTTCAAGCGCGATCGTTTTGATTAAAGCCTCTCCATATAGGTTGATACTTTTTTTGTTGAACCAGTAAATAATGGAATCCAGGGCAGGTGATGTTTCCGTGTGTAGTACTTTCAAATTCTTCCGGTCAATATTCTTGTTTTGAGACCGTGCACTGATAGCAGTACCAGTTGTATTAATATTTGATTTCGACATCGCCTCACTTAACTCCCCTACAAACTGACCTGATCCCGAAGGCAATGATCCTGATATAGTAAAACTTTTCTCATCAACAGGAATGGTGCCTTTTACCAAACCTTTATCGTTGCTCACGGGAAAATAAATATAGGCATTATCACCGCTTCCTTTTCGGGCGGCAACAGCAACTGAGCTAAGTTCATAATCAAACAGAGATGGTTCCGTCTTTACAATCTGAACCGGGTCGCCAATTTTAGAACCCGACGATAACACCAGGGCAAACTGGTTCTCACGCCAGTTTAATTTACCTGCACCGGCGCCGTAATAATTTCCGATATCCTGCCATATCCATCCATCGGGGATATCTCCATTCTCCCAATTCCAGTCGTCGATCACAATCGCGCTGAAAGAAGAGATTGTTTTTGGAACCGATTGGACCACCCGGTTCAGCAGAGCCCTGGCTTCTTCTTTATTCCATCGCCAGCTACCGAAGGTTGGATCACCACTGGGAATAATAACCAGATTATCCCCTTCGAAAGCAAACTCCGTTTTATACCTGTAATCCTTTCCCAGCAGTTCAAACGCCGTTACACTGGTTATAATTTTTTGTGTAGATGCGGGTGCAAGGCCGATCCTGGCATTTTTCTCAAAAACAGTTTTGCCGGTCTTTGCATCGATCACATATAAAGAACTGATCGCAGCCTGTAGTTGAGGATCGTTTTCAAACTGCTGAAATGCCTTTTGCAGCTTTTGAGTTATGGATTGACTCAACGCTATCACCGAATAAATGGTAAAACCCAGGCCCAGGAATATTTTTTTCATGTAGTACGCTCTTTTTTTGCTGAAATTATAAAGAATTCGACTTGAATTTTGGAAAATGAAGTTAAAGCGCCTTTATCAAAGTATAATACCCGGACGTCGGCTTTGAAGAATAACTGATATTTGCCCATCAAACTGCCACAAACTTCATGATCAACGCATCTATCATCACGATTGGCGATGAGCTTCTGATAGGACAAACCATCGATACCAACAGTGCTTTCATTGCCCAGGAACTAAACCGTATTGGCGTATGGGTCCGCAGGCGCGTAGCCGTGGGTGATACCTGGGATGAGATCTGGCTCACACTGGAGGAAGAATCCCGTTCATCGCAGATCATAATCCTTACCGGTGGTCTTGGTCCTACGGATGATGATATCACAAAAGAAGTTCTTTGCAAATACTTCGGGGGCAAAATGGTAGTGGATGAAAATGTGAAGGCGCATGTGCAATACCTGTTTGAAAAAGTGTACCTGCGTGCGGGACCGATCCTGGAAAGAAATTTAAAACAGGCTGAAGTGCCTGATGTGTGCACGGTATTACATAATGCGCGGGGCTCGGCGCCGGGAATGCTTTTCAGGAAAGAAGACAAACTGTTTTTTTCTTTACCCGGCGTACCGCACGAAATGAAGGGATTAATCCTAAATGAAGTGATCCCCCTTTTGTTAAAAGAGTTTACCATGCCTGCTGTCGTTCATCGCACAGCCATCACCGCCGGTCAGGGTGAATCACTTATTGCCGAGCGGTTACTAGAATTCGAAACATCACTACCAGCTAGTATTAAACTGGCCTACCTTCCGAGCTATGGTATGGTAAAACTTAGATTGACAAGTACAGGTGAAAACAAAGAAGCCGTCGAAAGCCTGATTCAACCCCACTTCGAAAAAATGCAATCGCTGTTGAAGGATTACCTCGTGGCTGGCGAGGATATTGGCCTTGAAGTGGTCGTTGGGCGAATATTGAAGGAAAAAGGTAAAACCATGGGTACCGCTGAAAGTTGTACAGGCGGGTATATTGCCAGTCTCATAACCAGTATTGCTGGGTCATCTGATTATTTCAAAGGCAGTGTGGTCAGTTATGCCAATGAAGTAAAAGAAAATATTCTCGGTGTTTCCCACGACACACTGGTCGCACATGGAGCAGTAAGCGAAGCCACCGTCACTGAAATGGTTAAGGGCACCATTCTTAACCTGGGGGTTGACTTTGCCCTGGCCACTTCCGGTATTATGGGACCCGGTGGTGGTACTGAAACAAAGCCTGTCGGTACCGTGTGGATAGCTGTAGGTAATAAGGATACCTGCAAAACCTTAAAGCTTAACCTAAGGTTTGACCGCCAACGCAATATTATGATGACGGCTGCCGCTGCCCTGAATTTTTTACGAAAATTCATTTTAGCTAACAGTTGATAGCGTGATTATTGTCAATTCATTACCTTTGGCG
>JAEYOL010000135.1 GCA_023411775.1 Bacteroidota bacterium
CCTCCAGGGAGCTGCTTTACTGCTGCCGAAGCCCTGGTCAGTAAAACCGGTGTACACCAGCTGGCCCCAGATCTTTCCCTCTCTTCCTTTTACACCGGGACGGTCGTAGCGAATGGTGATATCGGTAAGGCCCACGCGTTCGCTGACAGATGCTTTTTTATTGCCACCGCTTGGCGCTGTTGTGAGTGGGATCTGTGAATGAACAGGCATGTAAAGACAAAGGCCAATAGCTAGTAGTATACTTATTCTTTTCATACAGTTAGTTTTTTAGTAAGCTAAACAGAAAAAAAGAACCATGACTGAATTTGTTATAAACGTCTCCAGGGCGGGATAAATGTGCATTGTAAAAGGATTTGAGGCAGAAATATGGGGACACGGAGGTCACGAAGTGCACACGAAGGACACGATGTGGTTTGAAAATTCTTCGTGCTCTTTGTGTTTCCTCTGTGCTCATCGTGACCTAACTGGCCTCGGAGTACACGAAGTGCACACGAGGGACACGATGTGGCTTGAAAATTCTTCGTGCTCTTTGTGTTTCCTCTGTGCTCATCGTGACCTAACTGGCCACGGAGTACACGAGGTGCACACGAAGGACACGATGTGGTTTGAAAATTCTTCGTGCTCTTTGTGTTTCCTCTGTGCTCATCGTGACCTAACTGGACACGGAGTACACGACGTGCACATGAAGGTATAGCTGGTACATGAAATCACACCAGCTTATGCTCGTAAGCGTATTTCACCAGCCCGATCACACTGCTGGTATTTGTTTTCCGGAAAATATTTTTGCGATGCGTTTCGACAGTTCTTTCACTTATAAAAAGCGTTTCCGCGATCTGTTTATTATTGAATTCTTTTTCAATCAGCCTGATGATCTCGAGCTCTCTTGCGGTGAGCCGGGCTTCATCCGTTTCTTTTTTTATCGACTCTGCATGTATCAGTTCCTTCACCACATCATCACTGAAATAAATTCCACCCCTCGCGATTTTTTCCAGCGCAGCAATAAGCTCCTGCCGCCCAATATTTTTCAAAACATAACCAGAAACATTCGCCTCCACGATCATTTCATTTACCAGTTCACTGCTTCCGCTCATCGATAAAGCGAGGATCCGGGTGCGGGGAAATTTTTCTTTTACTTTTTTTGCTAACTCGTTTCCTGGCAGGCCCGGCATCATGATATCCGTAAGCAGGATATCGACGGGTTGCTTCTCCAACTGCTCCATCACTTCCAAAGGATCGGTAGTGGCGAATGCCAGTTCGAAGCGCTCATCACCTTTTAATAATGACATCAAGCCGTCAATCACGATCTGGTGATCGTCTACTAGTGCCAGTATGATCTTATTTTCATTCATGTGATGCTTATTCCTCCTTTGCCAATGGCACAAATAATGCCACGACCGTGCCACGACCAGGCGCGGAGTCAATATCGACCGTGCCTTTCAGGTATTCCATACGGGTGCGAATATTTTTAAGACCCATGCCTTCAAATGCCGCAGCCTTCGTTGTGTCAAATCCCTTTCCATTGTCTTCAATTGTAGCACTGATCCCGTCTTTTTCCTTTACGACGGAGATATCCAGCTTGGTAGCCCCTGCATGCCTGATCACATTGTTGACACATTCCTGGATCACGCGGTAGAGTACCGCTTCAGTATTAGGATCTGATTTTTCATCCAGCCCTTCGGTGTATAGGTCCACTTCCAGCGATTTCTTATCCAGCTTTTCGATAAAATCGCGGAGTGCGGTGCCAAGACTGTTTTTGATCAGCGAAATTGGCATCATATTGTGCGACACACTTCGTATCTCCCGGCAACTATCATCAACAAGGCTGATGATCTTTTCAAAAGATTTTTTTTGTTCAGTATTCTGAAACGCCAGGTCCGTTTCAAAGGATGAGAGATTCATTTTTGTCGCGCTCATCAGCTGACCTACGCCGTCATGCAGGTCACGGGCAATACGCTGCCGTTCGTCTTCTTCAGCTTTCAACACTGCCATCGCCGCCAGCTGCTGTTGCTTTAATATCTCATTTTGCAAACGGGCTTTTTGTTTGAGCCGAAAACGAAGCCAGCCCGAGATACCGAGCAAACCCAATAGCAGCGCCACTACGACCGTGGCCGCAATGATATAATTCTTTTTACTAAGCTCTGCTTTCTGAAGTATGATCTGTTGTTGCTTTTTTTCCGTTTCATAAACGGTTTGCATTTCCGCGATCCGGTGTTCACTGCTGGTATTGACCAGGCTGTCTTTCACACGCATGGCATCTTTCAGAGTGGTATATGCCTCGCCTTCACGGCCCGACTGACGGTACGCGGTCGACAACATCTGCAGCGCTTTTAATTTTCCCTGAACATATCCCGATTCGCTCGCCAGCGTGATGCTGCGCTGCAGGTAGGGGATTGCCTGCGCATACTTTTGTTGCTGAAAGAAAACATTACCCAGGTTCACATAGCTGTCACTCATTTGTTTTTTGTTATCAAATGCAGAATCGATCCCGAGTGTGCGTGTGAAATACTCAATGGCTTTAGCGTAATCGGGTGGGCTGCCGTAGAGATAGCAATTGCCCATGTTGTCATAAAAAAGAGACTTAGCCAGCTCGTTGTTTGTTTCCGTGGCGATCTGCAACCCTTCCTGGTCGAGGGCAAAGGCTTCGCTGATCTTACCCTGCATGCCGTAAATATTCGCAAGTGTATGCAGGGTGGTGATCTTCAGACCAGGATCTTTGTAAGTGTTCAGCAGCGCGAGCGCTTCCCCTACATATTTTTCAGCAATGGGCAGTTTCTCCTGCGACTGGTAAACCATGCCAATACTGTTTTTGGCAACGATAATGCCACGGGTATCATTCAACTGTTCACGAAGTCGTAAAGATTTATAGTGATGGTCCAGTGCCTCGGCATGTTTACCGATCTGCCAAAGTGTAGCGCCAAATCCATTGTAAGCAGTAGCCAGCAGGCTGTCATTTTTTACCTGCTGCGCCAGCTCGATGGTCTGACGGTAATATTTTCCGGCCAGGTCATAACTACCGCGTACATGCAATACGCTGCCCATCGTATTGTAAGCAATGATTTTCGGGTATTCCTCATCCAACTGCTCAGCGGCTTCATATGCTTTACTGGCAAAAAACAAGGCGGTGTCGGGATTTGAGTTCCGGTTGAGGCTGGCTATTTTAACATACAACTCCACTTGTTCTCGTCCATCGGCTTTAGCAGCAAGCGCAGACAATGAATCAAGGGAACCGGTTTGTGAACTGGCGGTGGGCAGCCAGAGAAGGAAACATAAAATGTATATGATCGTCGGTTTGCTCAATGCCTTCATCCGTCTCAAAATAAGTAGGGAGCTTATATTGTGGAAATATTCCGGTGGAAAATTGATTTTAAATTCCCAGAATTTGTTTCATGTCAAAAATTCCTTTTTTATTGAAGATGTATTCTGCCGCCAGCACCGCACCCAGCGCAAAGCCTTTACGGTTGTGGGCAGTATGAATGATCTCGATATCATCAATGGGTGAACTGTATTTGACGACATGTGTACCCGGAGCAGGGTCTTCTCTTTTGCTGATGATGGCAAGTTGTGATGTGTCGCCAGTCTGTTCATTTACCCATCCTGTCTTGCGACTTATTTTCTCCAGCACCTGCTCTGCCAGGGTTATTGCGGTTCCACTGGGCGCATCTTTTTTTTGGGTATGATGGATCTCTTCGAGACTCACTTCGTATTCCGGATAGGCGGCCATAAGACCGGCCAGTTTTTTATTCAATTCAAAAAACAAATTGACACCCACGCTGAAATTGCTGGCATATAAAAAACTACCGTCTTTTTCGCGGCAAAGTGCGATTATCTCAGGAAGATTATCAGTCCAGCCGGTGGACCCGCAAACAACCGGCTTGCCGAAACTGATCAGTTTTTGGAGATTATCGAATGCACTGTGTGGACCGGTAAACTCGATGGCTACATCGGCGGCAGCCAGGTTGATTTCTGTAAAGGCATCGAGATTTTCATCATTGATCTTGAGCACTACCTGGTGATTTCGTTCGAGGGCGATTTCTTCAATGGCTTTCCCCATTTTGCCATAGCCGATCAGGGCGATTTTCATACAAAGATTTATTCTGATTAATGTCGTGAAGATAGGAATAAATGACCGGTGTTGTGGGAGGTGACAACTCAACTTTCCTAATGAAAATGCAGCGTGAAGAGCGAGTATCAGAACCTGGAAGGAAGCAGCGCGGTATTTTTTTGCTTACCGATATGCACCACAAAACTAAGGCCTGTTGTACCCGCCATCTGGCTATGCCCGGGTTTGATGCGAAAGCTAAGGTCGGGGCTTACATCAAAACTCTTGAGATGCGAATCAACGGCCGCGTCTACGACATTCAATCCCCAGAGCAGGATAAAGAAGATCACCGAATAATCGATATCGCGCCGATAACTGTCGCGGTAGGAGCGGAGCGATCCTTCGGAAATGGGTTTTAAATAATCCGGTATCCTGTCGTAGTTGGTGGAATCCGTTCCATTTACCCGCATATTGTATTTTACG
>JAEYOL010000165.1 GCA_023411775.1 Bacteroidota bacterium
AGCTTCC
Organism: Bacteroidota bacterium; assembly: GCA_023411775.1. Lineage (GTDB taxonomy): Bacteria > Bacteroidota > Bacteroidia > Chitinophagales > Chitinophagaceae > Terrimonas_B. Next base: position 8 of record JAEYOL010000165.1, read on the forward strand.
TGTAGTCTTATAACGATGAGATGGTGTTCGCAGCAACGATGTGTCTCCATCGCCAAACTCCCATCTATATTGCGTAGCGCCAGTCGAATTGTTTATAAACTCAAATGAATTTTCAGCCAGGCACTGGTTGTCGCCCGGATCAAATAATGCCGTTGGCTTTGGTTTCACATTGACGGTAACTGTATCATATGCGGTACAGCCATTGGATGCCTTTGTAACGGCCACTACATAAGTGGTGGTAGTTGTACCGATAACAACCGGCATTGCAATATTTGGGTTCGACAGAAAATCCGATGGCGACCACGAATAAGTATAACCTGGCACTGCATTACTCCCAATTGAAGTACGGGTACCGGCGCAAACGGTTTTATCGGGTCCCGCATCGGCGATTGGAGATATGTTGACGGCTGTGACATGTAAAGTGTCGCTGCAGCCCGCTCCATTGGATGGTATCACTTCCAGGTGCAGCGGTGTGTTGCCTGGAGGTGCAGGGTTGAGTGTAAAATTTCTGCTCCTGGAGATTATGCTAGTATAATTTTCATCCCACCAACGGTAGCTTCTAAAACCTGGTGGGCCACTTAGCCTTGCGATGTTTGGGTTGCATTCGAAATCAATCTCGGCGCTTACATTGCAATCCCCTACATCTACATAGGTATAACCCCAATGTGCCCCGAGGGTGCAATCGGCAGTTGTAAATTCAAGTATTAAGGTTTTACCGGCATAGGGGCTTAGATTTATAAACACCGATGCCCAGTTTTTGCATTTGACCGAATCATCTATCGGGGAGCTAAAAAAGCCCGGTATCGTATCGTCTGCCACATATTCGTAGGAGGCACAGTTTAGGTATTTATTAGTTTCAAAATCCAATAGCTTGGCACTGAACCGAGGTTGCTGGTGACGCAGGTGACCGGGATCCTGGAAAACAACTGCGTAGCGGTAGGTGATAGATGCATCTTCTGCATTGGCCGGCACGGTGATGGTGTATCGCACCCGCTCCGCTTCGGCGCCATTTACATTGTTACCCAGCTTAAGTGCATATCCGCTTCCATCCGGTGGATTGATCGGGAACAACCCGTAAGGGTCGATCTCGGATGGATCTGCTGCAGGATATATTACATGGCGGTTCGCAGTCGGAGCGGAGGGATGGACCGAAATGACATTGGTAGTGCCTGCAGCATCCACCTTGCCAATAAAGCATTCCCAGTTTGTAAAATTTCCCCGCTCGAAGCCGATATTGTCGGGACAGGGCGCTGCCTGCGATGAAGCCTCCCGGGCACTTATCCCATAATCGATATTATCATGGTTGGTCGTTTCAAAGGAAATGATCTCACCCTTTGTGTTCATCCTGCCATACCGCCCGTTACGAAGAAAGCGCGCCTGGCCATTTCGGAAGCCATAAAATACATTCACATCAAGGTCCCGGACTTTCTTCCCCTGGCGATCGATTAAACTCCATTGGCGGTTTCTATAGACAGCTGTTATGTTTTCTGTAAAATCATAGACAATATCATAAATGAATGGAATAATGGTGTTTCCTTTATTATCGATAAAGCCCCATTTCGAACTCTGCCTGGCGGCTGCAAGTTGATTGGAGAAATTTCGCAACGACTCAAATTTAACCGCTACCACCATCTTGCCCAGATGGTCGACAAACCCCCAACGTTGATTACTATAGACGCGTGCAAAGCCATGGACAAAACTACCTACCTCTTCCCAGTTCTGGGAACCTGCCCTTTGACCAGTGTTTGAATTAACGAAATAGAAACCCGAGCCCGACGATTCTATGGCATGCACCTCCGGCCTATTGACCTGGGCGTGGAGCAAACTGAAAAAGAATAGAATAAGTAAGGAAAGGTAGAATTTCACCATCGGCATTGGATTATTAAAAAATCGAATATTTAATTTTTTTAATAACGCGTCACAAAGCCGCCTTTGTTGTTACGTCGTATTTTTTTAGTGGAAAATCGGGTACTTGTACTTTAACCGAATAGGAATTGTCCGTGCACCGGAAATATGGAATAAACATTGAAATGAGATTGGCAAACCCGGGACAGGTCGATAAAATGGTACTTAAATCCTCAAAACCTTGCTTGTTATCTTAAAGAAGCGCTGGCAACATCTTTGTATCTGACAGCCTGTATTTTTATTACGAAACAAAATGAATAGTGTATGAAAAAGACAAGGTTATTATTTGGGATGGTATTTACGGCTTTGGTTTTCTCCGCATCGTTGCAGGCGCAGGACGCTGATGATCAAAAACTCATTGCTGACAGCGAAGACGCAAAAGCCAAGTTTGTAAAATCGGACGCCCTGATGCAAAATCTGTTCGACAATGCTTACGGGTACGTTATTTTCCCCAATGTGGGGAAAGGTGCCATCGGTGTTGGAGGTGCAGCAGGCAATGGTATTGTTTATGAAAATGGTAAAATGATAGGTAAGGCAAAAATGAAGCAGGTAACCGTAGGATTTCAGTTTGGTGGACAGGCATACCGCGAAGTGATATTTTTTGAGAACCAGGCAGCACTTGATCGTTTTAAACAGGACAAATTTGAATTTGCAGCGCAGGCATCTGCCGTGGCTGCCGATAAAGGCGTATCTACAAATGTAAAATACAAGGATGGTGTGATGGTTTTCACTCAGGAAAAAGGTGGACTGATGTATGAAGCCTCGGTGGGTGGTCAGAAATTTGATTTTGAAGCGCTTTAATACACGTTGCATGGGGCAGCAGTCCTGGCGATATCTGATCATGGACAGCGGTATTCATTTCTTTAGTACATTTAATAATGAATAAAAAATTGTCCATTCACATGAAACACACTCGTCGTTCTCTACTGTTGCCCCTTGCCATCATCGTTTGTGTAGTATCGGGCTTTATAAATCCAGCCAGTATTGATGCAGCCGATCCCTCTATTGAAGGTCGCTGGAATATTACCATCGATTATGAAGGTCAAAAATCTCCTTCCTGGCTTGAAGTGAATCATTCAGGACATAAGAGACTCGTGGGACATTATGTTGGGATCACCGGAAGCGCACGCCCCATTTCAATTATTCATTTCAAAGATGGCAAGATTAGTTTTAGCCTCCCTCCACAATGGGAAGAAGAGGATAACGATCTTTCTTTTGAAGGTGTTTTACAAAACGATATGCTCACTGGTACTATGGTAGCTGCCAATGGAAAAACTTACAACTGGACCGCGCGGCGAGCACCTTCACTTAGGCGTGAGAAAGCGCCGGTTTGGGGTGAGCCGATCAAACTATTCAATGGAAAGAATCTTGATGGATGGAAAGCACTCGGTGAAAACCAGTGGGTGGCGGAGAATGGCGTTTTGAAAAGTCCCAAATCAGGATCAAACCTTGTTACCGAGAGAAAGTTTGATGACTTCAAACTGCATATCGAGTTTCGCTACCCAAAAGGTAGTAACAGCGGCGTTTACCTTCGTGGTCGTTATGAGGTTCAGATCACCGACAGTAAGGGTATGGAAACTTTAAAGGATCAATTGGGAGCTGTCTACGGATTTATTTCACCCACGGAGATGGCAGCCAAAGATCCCGGTGAATGGCAGACCTATGATATTACACTGGTGGGAAGAATGATTACAGTAGTGGCAAATGGTAAAACGGTAATCTGCAACCAGGAAATACCCGGCATCACCGGTGGCGCACTCGATAGTAATGAAGGTGAACCAGGTCCATTATATATCCAGGGCGACCATGGCCCGATCGAATACCGGAATATAGTGTTGACACCGGCAAAGTAGTTTGGAAATTGATTTAAAAAAATCTTTTGACCACCTGGATGATAACCGTTACCAGGATGCTAAAAATGATCATGGTTGTGATTGGGAAATAAAACCTGAAATTTTCTTTTTCAACACGGATATCCCCCGGGAGTCGTCCAATCCAGTTGAGCTTGTCG
>JAEYOL010000272.1 GCA_023411775.1 Bacteroidota bacterium
GGTTTTTCCCTAAGGGAAGGATCATTGGCCGCTTTTGACAATATTTCGGTAAAAAGGGAAACGGAACCGTTACTGACATCCTGCTTTTTTGCTGCCGTGCTCCCGGCTGCCATCTGAACACTCATCGTCTGCAAATCAAACAAACCCCAGCCTTTTCCCTCAAAGTTTTTCAGGAGATAGCCATGGTCCTTGCCACGCATCGACACGGTAAACCGCTGTTCGGGCCATTTATTTCCGGGAAATCCAACAATGAATGTGTGTGTAGTATCGCGGAGCTGCGGCAGTATCAGATAACCACCGGTTGAAGAACTGATTGTCTTATCTCCTACCCTTGCAAAAAAAGCCTGACCCCCATCAGCTTCCAGGTAGATGAAATATTCTTTTTGTGATAACGCCGCCAGTGGAAACAGCAAAATAAAAATGCCTTGAACAAGTCTTTTCATCGCCGCAATTGTTGTAGTTCAAAATTAAATCAATTCGACTACAATCACTTGTTAAATGACAATCACCTACGATCTTAAGGTATTACGCCTAATTCCTAATCCCACAATTCCTACAAGCTCACCACTTCCCACCAGCTCCACCGCCGCCAAATCCGCCACCGCCAAATCCGCCGAAACCTCCTCCGCCGCCAGCCCAGCCGCCACCGCTGCTTCCACGGCCAAGGCCTCCCAATCCCCCCAGCCCGCCCCAGCCGGTATAGCCACGACGGGAAACATATCCTCCGCCTCCACCTCCGCCAGCCATGCCACCAAATAAAAAGATGAGCAGGATAATAATAAAAATGATGGTGCCAATTGGAATGCCCTTATCACCCCTGCTGCCATACCCAGCAGGAGCCTGGTAACGCCCCTCCGCTGCACGAAAGATCGCGTTTGTGGCTTCATCAAGTCCCCTATAATAATTCCCGGCCCTGAAATTAGGGACCAGTTCATGATCGATGATAGCATCCGCGACAAGATCTGTCACTACACCTTCCAATCCATAACCCGTTGCAATAAATACATCTCGGTTGCCCTCCCCTCCTCCAGTTGACACGAGCAAGACAATTCCATTCTCAAAATTTTTATTCCCAACTCCCCACTTTCTGCCTAATGCAATAGCATAGTCGGCCGCCGAATATCCCTTCAAGTCATCCACCACCACCACCACCACCTGGTTGGAAGTGCTATCATCATAAGCCACCAGTTTTTGCTCGAGTGCGGCCACCTGTTCAGACGTCAGAAAACTTCCGGTAAAATCATTGACGAGTTTTGGTGGATTAGGTGCGGGGGGAATAATCTTATCGACCTGTGCGGAAGCCTTAATGACCAAAAAGCCGAGAAGTATAAACAGGAGTTTTTTCATGCCAATCATTTGCCAAAGACGATCTCGTCGGGCAATTCGTTTTTGTCGGTATCATTATCAAATGGAAAAAAATGATGCAGGGCTTCGCCGATGTCTGTTACGCACTGACTGATCCCTTCACCATAATTTTCAGTATCGAATTTATCTAAGAGCAGCTGAACTTCTTTTGTCCAGTATTCCGTTCCCACTTTGGTATGTATTCCCTCGTCGCCAAAAACAGCAAGTTGACGGTCTTTCATGGCGATGTAGACCAGGACAGCATTGCGGTCTTCAGTTTCGTCCATTTCCAGGCGATAAAATATCTCGGCGGCCCTGTCCAGCGGATCTACGTAACGACAATGGCTCTCCACAAAAACCCGCACTTCACCACTGGTTCGACGCTCCGCGTTCCTGATCGCATTCACGATCTGCACTTTTTCTTCTTCGCTGAAAAACTTGTTTTTTTTGAAAAAGTCAAACACGTTTTCTGTTTTTAAAAATTAATTTCCACCGCATTCTCCGCCCCCGCAACAGCCTGGAAGCCTTCCATGGGTTTAAATCCAAACAACTTTGCTACCAGCATGGCGCTTCCGCTTCTTACAGTTGAATTATAATCGGCAACGGCTTCATTAAAATCGACGCGGGCTACTTTGATCCGTCTTTCGGTTCCTTCCAACTGGGTCTGCAGACCAGAGTATGCAGATGTACCTTTCAGGGTGGGATATCTTTCAATAACAATTATCAGCCGGTTGGTTGCGGACGCCAGGCTATCCTGCAGTCTTTGCTGCTCACCATAATTTTCACCACTAATAATATTGGTCTGACCGGCCAGCGCTCTACTCCTCGCTGCGGCAATATTTTCAAGCGTTGACTGTTCAAAATCCGAAACGCCTTTCACAACGTTGACAAGATTAGGTATCAGGTCAAGCCGGCGCTGGTAAGTACTCTGCACTTCCGCCCATTGCTTTTTTACTCTTTCTTCCTTTTTTACAAGGCTGTTGTAAGTGACAATGATGTAAATGCCCAATAAAATAACGACGGCGCCAACAATATAGCCGGCATATCTTTTTCCACCCATGTGTTGAACGGATTAGAATTGAACCTTGGGCGCTTTCTCTGCTCCTTCTTCTGCCTGGAAGCCTTCTTTGGATTTGAAACCAAACATACCGGCAAAAATATTCATCGGGAATGAACGCACTTTGGTATTGTAAACATTGATCGCTTCGTTAAACGTTCTGCGTGTACTCCTCACGTCGTTCTCAATACCTTCCAACTGACCCTGCAATTGCAGAAAGTTTTGATTGGCCTTCAGGTCCGGGTAATTTTCAACGACTGCAAGCAAACGGCTAAGTGCGCCGGTCATCTGTCCCTGTGCCTGCTGGAATTTCGCCATGTTTTCAGGGGTGAGCTGGTCGGCTGTAAAATTTACCGAAGTGGCCTTAGCTCTTGCTTCCACCAATTGTGTCAAAGTTTCTTTTTCAAAATTTGCGGCTCCTTTTACTGTATTTACCAGGTTATCGACAAGATCAGCTCTTTTTTGATACTCTGTATTAACGTTGTTCCAGGCTTGTTTAACGGTTTCATCCTGCTTTACCAGCCCGTTATAACCGCTGCAGCCCATAGCTCCAACGATCAAATTCAGAACAACGACAATAATTAAGGTCAGGTTTTTTGCCCCTTTCATAACATGTAAGTTTTTGTGTAGTAATAAATAAAATTAAGTTTTTTACCTATTACTTTTTTGTCACGTTTCCCTAACTATTAACGGCAGCTATACCAGGAAGTGTTTTGCCTTCAAAATATTCGAGCATAGCTCCACCGCCGGTGGATACATAACTGACCTTATCTGCAAAACCGAACTGGTTAACCGCCGCTACGGAATCACCGCCACCCACCAGTGAATAAGCTCCTTCCTGGGTGGCTTCCGCAACCGCCGTAGCAATAGCCTTGGTGCCCACCTGGAAATTGTCCATCTCAAATACACCCATGGGGCCATTCCAGAGTATGGTTTTAGAGTTATGTATCACGTTTGTAAACTGGTCAACCGCGTTGGGACCGATATCCAGTCCCATCCAACCATCAGGGATCAGGTTGCTGGGAGCAGTTGATATCTCGGCGTCGTTGGCAAACTTATCAGCGATCACCGAATCGGACGGCAGGTGAATGTTTACGTTTTTCTCACGGGCCTTTTTCAAAAGTTCGCTGGCGGTATCAAGTCGATCCTCCTCACAAAGTGAGTTGCCGATCTTACCTCCCGCAGCCTTCATGAAAGTGTAAGCCATACCCCCACCAATAATAATATCTGTAGCTCTTTCCAACAGGTTTTCGATGATCAGAATTTTGTCGGAGACTTTGGCACCACCGATGATGGCAAGAAATGGCCGCTCTGAATGATGCAACACTTTCTCCGCACTATTGACTTCCCCTTCCATGAGCAGGCCAAACATTCTTTTACCGGGTTCGAAAAATTTGGCAATCACAGCAGTAGAAGCATGTGCCCGGTGAGCCGTACCAAATGCGTCATTCACCCATACATCACCCAGCTTTGATAACTTCTCTGCAAATTTCTCATCGCCCTTTTCTTCTTCTTTATAAAAACGAAGATTTTCCAACAGCAACACTTCACCTGGCTTCATCATACTCGCAGTAAGAAATGCCTGCTCACCGATACAATCATTGGCAAAAAGAACGGTAGCGCCACCCAGCAGGTTGCTCAGGTGTTGAACAAGATGCTTTAATGAAAACTTTTCTTCGGGTCCTGATTTTGGACGACCCAGGTGCGACATCAGTATCGCGATGCCTCCATCGCCCGTAATTTTTTTTATAGTGGGAATGGCCGCTTTTATCCGGGTATCGTCTGTTATTTCAAACTTATCGTTAAGGGGTACATTGAAATCTACGCGAACCAGCGCTTTCCCGCCTGAAAAATTATGGTCAGCAAACTTTGACATAATCAGCTTTTTAAAATTAAAGGCCTATTGTTCTATCACTTTTTTAAATAATTGCTCATTTAAAAAAGCAATAATCCCCACATTACTGCGGGGATCATGGTAAAAATATCGGAAAATTATTTTCCTATCAGCTTTGCAAAATAGTGAACTGTGCGGACCAGCTGGCTCACATAGCTCATTTCGTTGTCATACCAGCTTACTGCACGAACCAGTTGAGTGTCTCCAACGGTTTGTACTCTTGTTTGCGTGGCATCGAACAATGAACCATAAGTGATCCCAACGATATCGCCGCTTACGATTTCATCTTCAGTGTAGCCAAAGCTATCGTTGGTTGCAGCTTTCATGGCCGCGTTTACTTCTTCTACGCTTGTTTTCTTCCCTAATACTGCTGTCACTTCTGTAAGTGATCCGGTCAGTACAGGAACCCTTTGTGCACTACCGTCCAGTTTACCTTTCAGGTTGGGCAGTACCAGGCCGATGGCTTTTGCTGCACCGGTGCTATTGGGTACGATATTGTAAGCAGCTGCCCTTGCGCGACGCAGGTCACCTTTTGGATGTGGGGCATCCTGTGTGTTCTGGTCGTTGGTGAAAGCATGGATTGTTGTCATCAAACCATTTACGATGCCGAATTTCTCATCCAACACCTGTGCCATGGGCGCCAGGCAGTTGGTGGTACAGGAAGCGCAGCTAATGATCGTTTCACTTCCGTCGAGAATATTATGGTTTACATTAAATACGATCGTTTTCAGGTCGCCGGTTGCCGGTGCGGAGATCACCACGCGTTTTGCGCCTGCGGCCAGGTGAGCTGAAGCCTTGTCCTTATCGGTAAAGAAACCAGTGCACTCGAGCACCACGTCTACATCATGTGTCTTCCACGGAATCTCAGCGGGATTTTTTTGTGCATATATTTTTACTTCATCGCCGTTCACTACAATGGAGTTCTCAGTGGCTTTCACTTCGGCATCAAACCTTCCCTGCGCTGTATCGTATTTAAGCAGATGCGCCAGCACTTTCGGGCTGGTCAAATCATTAATAGCTACGACATCTATTCCTTCCATTTTATATATCTGCCGGTATACCAGGCGTCCGATCCTACCAAAGCCGTTGATAGCAACTTTAACTGTACTCATAATTGTAAGAGAGTTTTAAAATTTTAAAAATGCGTGGCGAAGTTAAGACAGTTTTGGTTTCCGGCTTCCCACAGCAGATTTTTGACCTAATTGTAGAAATAATATTCTCCCAAAGAATTTTTATAGAAAACAAATATCCAGCATCTACGATCCGGCATCCCACCTCCGTTAAGCTTCGGCCGGCTACCGACTGTCGACTCCCGACCCCCGCCCCCGACTCCCGACTCCTCAAGCGGGCATTAATGAATTCAGCATAACTTCCCTATTCTTCCCTTTTAGCTTAATGGCGCCGAGTGGACGGGTGGTATAAGTCCTGGAACAGGTAAGGGCAGCCAACAGGTCAGAAGAAGCGATCACTTCTTCACGGAACTCGGCGCACTTGTTAAGGATGCGTGCAGTGGTATTAAGTACATCCCCAGAATATGTGATATCTCTTTTTATGATACCTACTTCACCGGCGATCACCCTGCCGCAATGTATTCCCGCTTTAAAGGAGGGAACAAGACCATAACGGTCGAGATATTTTTGTTTTTTCTCCCGTATCTGCATTTTCATGTCAAAAAAACAACGGACACAGTGTTCATCCTGTACGCCATCCTGGTAATTCCATGAGATCACCACTTCATCACCCACATATTGGTAAATACTTCCTTTGTTGTTAAGTACAGGCACGGTGATATCGGCGAAAAAATCTTTAAGTAAAGAGTGATATTTTTCATCACCCATCTCCTCTGCCATGGTAGTGGAATCGTTCAGGTCAAGAAACATGATGATCTTTTTCTCTTCTTTTGGCCTGTTATACTTGCCGCGGATAATATTCCAGAAATTCGCCTGCCCGAACTTGCTGTTCACCTGCAACATCAATTGGGTCATTCCCACAACAAAGGACCAGCCCAGAACCGCCTTTACATGGGAAGGATCCTTCATAAAATCAAGAAAGGCAAGCCATGACGTGGGCTCAAATAATGGCCGTCCCGTTTTCATGGGAACGATGATAATACCCATTAATAAAGAGATCAGGGCTACTATCAGTACAAAAGAAACACTTACTACAATCAGCGTGTATCCATAAGGACGGTCTTGTAATTTTTCATTTACATAAAAAACCATGATGCTGCCGCCGATGATCCCTCCAACCAACCCGGCTCCGACATTGCGGGACGCGGCTTCCAGGAAAGAATAGTCTGCTGCCAGCCCGGCAGAATAACCGGTTTGCAAAACCAGGTAATCGTATACAGATATCAGGAAACCCATGACCATCCATATAGGAATGATCACTTTGAGCTGGTTTAACTTTAAACGTGTGCCTTCTTTCATATTGATGTAATTATCACGTTATATACCTGATATGTCTATCTCAAAAATATTTCCAGTTTTCTTACCCCACGGGGGGTGAATCTGACTTTTTCGGGGAAAGGTTGCGACCAGGCACGGTGGTTCAGCCGGTTTTCCGGCAAAATGGAACATTGAGCCTAATGCTGGAAAAAATCTAAGCCGGTACTTACACCATAGATGTGAAGAGAGAACAGTAATTCATTTACAAAACCTGGCTTTTCAGCAGGTCATCAAAGACATCCCTTTTTCGGATGAGCAGGGGCTTCCCGTCTTTGATCATTACTTCGGCAGGTTTGTATCGTGAGTTGAAATGGGAGGACATCTCGAAACCATAGGCGCCGGCATTATAAAACACGAGGTAGTCGCCTTCCCGCACTTCGGACAGCATACGATCCCAGGCAAAGGTGTCGGTCTCGCAGATATTGCCGACAACAGAATACTTCCGTTCGGAACCAGCAGGATTGCTGATATTTTCTATGCGGTGATAAGAATCATAAAACATGGGGCGAATCAGGTGGTTGAAACCGCTGTTGACGCTCACAAATGTGGTAGCAGCGGTTTCCTTGATCACATTTACCTGCGTAACAAAATAACCACACTCACTTACCAGGAATTTTCCAGGCTCAAACCAGATCTGCAAATTATTTGCCTGGGGATGGCTTTCAAAAGCCTCTTTCACTTTCGCAGCCAGCAATTCGATATCTGTTTCACTATCTCCGGCCTGGTAAGGCACTTTAAATCCACCACCCAGGTCGATGGATTTCAACTCACCAAAATGCGGAATAAGATCAAACAATACTTCAATACCTCTTATAAACACATCCACATCTTTTATCTCGCTTCCGGTGTGGATATGAAGGTTGTTAATATGCAAATTGTACTTGCTCACGATCGCCAGCAGGGGCTCCAGCTGGTCCACCGGTATTCCAAATTTACTTTTATCGTGCCCCGTCGAGATCTTTAGGTTGCCACCCGCCATAATATTGGGACGAAGGCGTAAACCGACGGGGTACTCATGCCCGTATGCCTTTCCAAACTTTTCAAGGTTGGACAGGCTGTCGATATTGATATGTACACCCAACTCCTTTGCCTCCTGTATCTCGTCAAAGGCAATCCCATTGGAAGTATATAGAACCTGGTTAGGTTTAAATCCCGCGTACAATGCCAGTTTTACTTCGTTGATCGAACTACAATCGATATTGGCACCGATAGCATGAATATGCCGCAGGATATTTACATTAGTTAGCGCTTTGCAGGCATAAAAAAAGACGGTATTGCTGCCGTTGAAAGCTTTCTTTAATTTCTCAAACTGGGAAGTGATTTTTTCCGCGTGATAAACATATACAGGTGTACCAAATTCATTGGCCACGTCTATTAACTGGTCCGGGGATAAATTTTCAGGCATAGTAGGCGAAGATAAAAAAGGCGATGCTTCACTCCAAAATCACCTACGACTGGAAGCATTGAGGAAGTATGTGAGTATATGAAATTAATTGTCGCCGCTGTCCTCCGCTTTGTCGACGAGCTCTCCGTCTTCTGTTACGGAAAGCATCACGTCGTCACTACCGGTTTCTTCTGATTCGGTGTCGGTCGATTCTTCAGTTGTTCCTTCATTCTTTACGATTGTTGGTTCAACCACCTGGTCGGCCAGCACTTCCTTTATCCGGGGAAGATCATCTGCCGAATTGATACCAAAATAATCCATAAAGCTTCGGGAAGTGCAATATACCAGCGGATGACCCGGTAGTTTTTCGTTACGGCCGCTGATGATGATCAATTCTTTCTCCAGTAATTTTTGCACTGCATAGTCGGAACTCACACCCCTGATGGATTCTATTTCTCCTTTAGTGACCGGCTGCTTGTAAGCGATGATCGCAAGCGTTTCCAGTGCCGCGGCCGAAAGTCTTTTCAGGTACTTGTCACCATTTAGCTGGGCGATCGTTTTATGATAATCCTTCTTGGTAAGAAACTGCCACCCTCCGCCGCTTTGCCTCAGTTCAAAAGGATAGAACTCCGAACTATATTTTTCAGTAATGCCGTCGATCGCCGCTTCCACCTGGTCGAGCGTGACCTTATCCTCCATAAACCCAAAGGCATTATTCACCAATTCGGTAATATCTAGACTGGTCAATGGCTTATCACTTGCAAAGATCAATGCTTCAATATGCGGTATCAGATTAGTAATTTCCATAACACTAAAAAGGGTGAATGTATCTCACCTTAAAGCGATTAATTTAAAAAAGGTTCAATAATAATACCAAGGCGACGAAAATACGCCCTCAGGTTTGCAGGTGAAAACGCAGTTATCAACATTTTAAAACAAGAAAAACAGAATGGGGAAAACCATTTTACTCCCGGCTAACGACTACCCCTGCAGCGCCGCGGCACCACTTACGATCTCGGTCAATTCCGTAGTGATGGCAGCCTGGCGGGCCCTGTTATAGGAGATCTTCAGCGATCGTAGCATTTCATTGGCATTTTCGCTGGCTTTGTCCATAGCCGTCATGCGGGCTCCGTGCTCAGAAGCGTTTGAGTCCAGCACCGCTTTATATAATTGCGTATTGAGAATTTTCGGCATTAGCTCAGTTACCAATTCCTCTTTGGAAGGATCGTAGATAAAGTCAGATTTTTTCTCACCTTCTTTTTTCTGCACCTTAGGAATAGGTAGGAATCTTTCAACCTTGAAAATTTGGGTCGCCGCATTTTTGAACTGGCTGTAAACGATCTCAATCACATCAAACTGCTTTTCCTCGAAAGCCTTCATAGCGGCCTGCGAAGCTTTCTGCACGTTCTCAAAATTGAGGTGCAGGAAAATGTCTTTATGCGTCGCGTCGGTTTTATAATTATTCTTCAGAAAATGCTCGTATCCTTTTTTACCGATGCTCCAGATGGTCAGGTTACCTTTTTTCTGCTGCCCGGCATATTTTTCGGCAATAGTAGCTTTGGCCAGTTTAATAACGTTGGCATTAAAGGCGCCAGCCAGGCCGCGGTCGCTGGTGATCACGATCAGTAAAACCTTTTCAACAGGGCGCTCAGTGGCCAGTGACATTCCAACTTCACCTTCGCTGCTGCTCACAATATTGCTCAACAGTTCCTGCAGCTTCTGTGCATAAGGGCGCATCTGTACGATGGCGTCCTGTGCGCGGCGCAATTTAGCCGCGCTCACCATTTTCATGGCTTTGGTAATCTGCTGCGTACTCTGTACTGACTTGATCCGGTTACGTACTTCTTTAAGTTGTCCTGCCATTTTGGAAGTTTTAAAGCCCCGGCTGACCGAAACTGGGATCAAACCGTGTCTTTGAGGCCGCAAAGGTATGGGCTACAGGCTGATTTTCCATATACAAATTCAAATTTGAATCCGGGGTGGATAAAGGGTGAAAATAGAATGGATTTGGCGTTTCAATCCCCCTATTCGGTCTTTTTAACCAACTCAAAAGATCGTTTGAGATTGTAGGAAATGGCCAGACGGCCACCTGCGGGGGTAGCTTCCCGGAGGGGAATGGTGTTTTCCCGGTAAATTTCAAGAAATACCGGTCCATCTTTCAGGTTGCTGAGCTCAGCCTCGCTGATCACCACTCGGCCGTCGCGAACCGAATCGAATCTTTCGATGCCCCGACCATAAAAACTGGTATCATTCATCAAAACCTGGATAAGCTGCGTACTATCCACCCCTCCGAGTTCCAAAACCAGGTCCTGCCGGGCAACCTTCGGCGGCAACTCCTTCAGCAATACTGGTTGCACAAAGCTGAACTCCTCAGTATAGGTCCTGCCCTCGCTGTCGGTGAACACGATCGAGTGATCACCCACGAACTCAGGTACGGTAGTGCTGGTTTCGTAGTACACGCCATTCATGATCGAACTGTCAGCCTCCAGCTCATAGCCGTCAAACTCAATTTTTGCGGGTGCAAACAATGAGAATGGATCGCCTTCTGCATCGTAGTCCCTGAAACGAAGGGTAATAGTCACGACATTTCGCTCTTCATCACCCCTGATCCGGTAATCGAAATAAGTTAGACCGGGCTCTGCTTTTCGTTCGGCCCTTTTGTCTTCATCAGTGCAACCTGCCAATAAGCTAAAAAGTCCCAAAGTAAAAATGATATGATAATTGCATCTTCTCATATTCAACGGCAAGACTGTAAGAGTAAGTTAAAAGGCGGGCGGGCACAGACAACAAATTCTCAATCATCTTTAAAACGCTTTGCAATATAAGCACTTATGATTTTATCATTCTCGTAATTTTGCATTATATCCATCGCTTCGCCTGTTTACCACTGCCTCAATTCCATTATCTTTGCAGCCCCTGCCAAAATGACCTGGGCTATATAATAGCATTCTTTTTGACCGGGTAATAAATCTTGATTAATAGAATCTACAATTCCAATAATACAACATATGATTGGTTTTTTTTCAAAGCTGTTTGGTAATAAATCGGATAAAGATGTAAAGAGGATCTTACCCGCCGTTCAAAAGATCAACCAGTTTTTCTCAGAATATGCTTCCCTCAGCAATGATGATCTTCGCAAAAAGACACAGGAGTTTCGCCAGAGAATAAAGGCCCACTTAACAGCAACTGATGAAGCGATAGCATCGAAAAACCGCGAAGCGGAAGAGCTTAGTTTCAACGACCTGCTTGGAAAAGATGCGATCTACCAGGAAGTAGATAAACTGAAAAAAGAACGTGACAAAAAAATTGAGGAGATCTTAAACGAGATCCTTCCCGAAGCTTTTGCGGTGATCAAAGAAACCGCACGTCGTTTTAAAGAAAACGAAGAAGTTATTTCGACCGCTACAGATCTGGATCGCGACTTTAGCGTAAAGAAAGAATATATCACCATAGATGGCGACAAGGCTATCTACAAAAATAAATGGACAGCCGGTGGTACCGAAGTGACCTGGAACATGGTACACTATGATGTACAGTTGATCGGTGGTGCCGTGCTGCACTCCGGTAAGATCGCGGAGATGGCAACGGGTGAGGGTAAAACCCTGGTATCGACCCTGCCTGCCTATCTAAATGCGTTACCTGGAGAGGGTGTTCATATCGTTACGGTGAATGATTACCTGGCACGTCGTGACCAGGAATGGAACGGACCGATCTTTGAATGGCTCGGCCTGAAAGTAGATTGTATCGATAAACACCAGCCCAACACCGAAGAAAGGAGAAAAGCTTACCTGGCCGATATCACGTACGGTACCAATAACGAATTTGGTTTTGATTACCTCCGTGATAACATGGTGCATACACCGGAAGAGATGGTGCAACGCAAACATCATTTCGCGATGGTGGATGAGGTCGACTCTGTATTGATCGATGATGCACGTACGCCTCTAATCATTTCGGGACCCGTGCCAAGGGGTGAAGATCAGCAATACCACGTACACAAACCAAGGATCCAGCAACTGGTACAGGAACAGGAGCGCATTGTTCGTCATAGCCTGAACGAAGCAAAAAAGCTTTTTGAAAAAGGCGAGGACGATCCAAAGGCAGGTGGCCTGCATTTGTTCAGGGCTTATCGCGGTCTGCCCAAATACGGACCATTGATCAAGTTCCTTAGTGAACCTGGTAATAAAGTAAAACTGCAGAAAGCAGAGAACTACTACCTGCAGGACCAGATGCGCAATATGCACATCGTTGATTCGGAACTTCTTTTCCATATTGAAGAGAAAAATAACTCGGTTGAGCTCACAGACCAGGGACTGAATGCAATTACGAAGTCCGGTGAGGATCCCGAATTTTTTGTTTTACCCGATATTGGCGTAAAACTGGCCGAGGTTGAAAAAAGTGAAATCAGCGCGGAAGAAAAATTATTGCAGAAAGAAACTTTACTCAACGACTATTCTCAAAAGGCCGACCGGATCCATACAGTACAACAATTGCTGAAAGCCTATACACTTTTTGAAAAGGATGTAGAATATGTGATCATCGATGGCGCCATTAAAATCGTAGATGAGCAAACCGGCCGTATCATGGAAGGTCGCCGATATAGTGATGGTCTGCACCAGGCTTTGGAAGCAAAGGAAAATGTAAAGATCGAAGCGGCTACACAGACCTATGCAACGATCACGTTGCAGAATTACTTCAGGATGTATCACAAGCTGGCGGGTATGACTGGTACAGCGGAAACTGAAGCGGCAGAGTTGTGGAGTATTTATAAACTGGATGTGGTTTCTATTCCGACCAACCTCCCGATGATCCGCCAGGATAAACAGGATCTTGTATATAAAACCAAACGCGAAAAATTCAGGGCAGCCATTGATGAGATTGAAGCGCTTCGAAATGCCGGAAGGCCGGTACTTGTGGGTACCACTTCGGTGGAGGTAAGTGAATTGTTGAGCCGTATGCTGCAACAAAAAAAGATCGCGCATAATGTCTTGAACGCAAAACAACACGCCCGGGAGGCGCAGATCGTCGCAGAAGCTGGTTTGGCAGGCGCGGTTACCATCGCCACAAACATGGCGGGTCGTGGTACGGATATCAAACTCGGACCTGGTGTGAAAGAAGCCGGTGGCCTTGCGATCATCGGTACGGAAAGACATGAAAGCCGGAGGGTCGACAGGCAGTTACGTGGTCGTGCCGGTCGCCAGGGTGATCCAGGTAGTTCGCAGTTTTATGTTTCGCTTGAAGACGACCTGATGCGGATGTTCGGCAGTGAGCGTATCGCGTCGATGATGGATAAGCTGGGTTATAAGGAAGGCGATGTGATCCAGCACAGCATGATCAGCAATAGTATTCAGCGTGCGCAGAAAAAAGTGGAGGAAAACAACTTTGGTATCCGCAAGCGACTGCTGGAATATGATGACGTGATGAACAAACAGCGCAACGTAATCTATGGAAAACGCCAGCACGCCCTGTTTGGCGAGCGCCTTGCGCTGGATCTCGACAATGCATTTTCAGTTGTGGCCGAAGGCCTGATATCAGGTTTCCGTGAACAGGAAGATTTTGAAGGATTTAAGATGGCCTGCATTGTGAATTTTGGACTGGAAACAAAAATTGAAGAAGAGGAATTCAAAAAAGGAGATATAAACGCGGTCATTGATAAATTATATGCTGAAGCAACAGGATCTTATGCTGCACATAAAGAAGCCCTGAAAACACAAGCTATTCCTGTATTTAAAAATATCCGCCTTACTCAGGGCAGCCAGATCGAAAATGTGGTAGTGCCGTTTTCGGATGGAAGAAAAGGTCTGAATGTCCTGGTATCCCTCGACAAGACACTTAATTCGAATGGCGAGGAACTTGTTCACGCGCTTGAAAAAACTATCACCCTGGCTGTGATCGATGATGCCTGGAAAGAACACCTGCGTGCGATGGACGACTTAAAACAAAGTGTTCAAACCGCTTACCTCGAACAAAAAGATCCTCTTGTGATCTACAAGGTGGAAGCATTTCAGCAATTCAAAAATATGGACGCTGAGGTCAACAAGGATATCGTGACATTCCTTACCCATGCTGCTATCCCTGTACAGCAGGAAAATGCACCGCTGAAAGAAGGCCGTCCGCAGAAAACAGATTACAGCAAGATGCGTATTAATAAAGATGAGGTAGATGCCGCGGGCGAAGACTATGCTGCAAATGAAAGAGACCGCTTTGAACCCGGCGGCCCCGGTACAGCGGTAAAACAAGAGCCCGTCAAGGTAGGACCTAAAATTGGGCGTAACGATCCCTGTCCCTGCGGAAGTGGTAAGAAATACAAAAACTGCCACGGTAAAGAGGCCTAAACGCTAACGACTAAGAATGAGAGGATTGGGATATACCCAAGAAACTAACATTTTTTAGAAATAGGTATTTTTACTATTGCAGAATCGTAAAGTCGACATTAGTTTTGTGTTAGTTACGACGCAGAAATCGAACAACTCGCATAAACTCCGACACTGATCGGATCAAAATATCAACAATGGACGGTTGGAAAAGAACGGCCCCGGATAATTCCGGGGCTGCTTTTTTTTGTATGCTCGAAGCTGGATACCAGATACTAGATGATGGAACTGTGTGATATTTAGCATTACGATGGCGTCCCGGCATCTAGAACGGCTTCTTAATGTTGTATTTCTGGTTATAGCGCTCGTTGAGAAGTTTGTGTTTATCGGTCAGGTCGATCTTACGTCCCTGGATAAATGCATCAGTCACTACACTGGTCCTCATATCCAGGATATCGCCTTCGCTGATCACGATATTGGCATCTTTTCCCTCTTCCAGGCTTCCGGTCTTGTCGGCTACACCGAGGATCTTAGCTGCATTAAGAGTGATCGCCTGGAGTGCTTCCTCCTGGGTAAGACCATAAGCGGCGGCAGTTCCCGCATTGAATGCGAGGTTACGTCCGCGGGTCTGGCCGTCATCATCGGAAATCGAAAAGAGTACGCCGGCTTTTTGGAGAGCTGCGGCGGTTTTGTAAGGCTGATCCACATCGTCATCATCGAGTGTCGGTAAACTGTGAGACGACTGGAGAACAACCGCCACATTGTTTTCTTTCAACAGGTCGGCAACCTGCCAGCTATCGCTTCCGCCCACTATTACGAGGTCAAAACCAAACTCTTTTGCCAGGTCCATGGCCACCAGGATCTGGCGGGCAGTATTTGCATGGACATATAATTTCTGGTTTTTGTCGAACAGTTTTTTTGTTGCTTCAAACTTAATATTGGTCACGTCTTTTGAAGGCGCCGCATGATATGCTTTTGCTTCACGGAAAAAAGTTTTCACCTCTTCCATTTTGTCCAGGCCTTCTTTCACTGGGTCCGAATTAGACTGTGGTCCTCTTCCAAATCCACCCCCACGGCCAAACCGGGGACGTGCCATCAGGGCAGGCATGTATAGATGCATACCCGCATCGGTCTGGTAGGCAGCGTCCTGCCAGTTCCAGGCATCCAGTTGCACGACAGATGATGAACCTGCAAGCAGGCTGCCCTGGGGCACTATGTTCGCCAGCAGGATACCATTCGAACGAAGCGTATTGATGACGCGGGAGTCTGCATCATAAGCAACGATGGAACGAATGCTGGGGTTCATATCCCCTATCTCTCTTACATCACTTGTCGCTCTTACTGCTGAGATTTCGAGCAAACCGAGATTACTCACTGGTAAAATAAGACCGGGATATACATGTTTGCCTTTGGCATCGATGACCACGGCATCCCCGGCTGGAACTTCAACAGCAGTTCCAACTTTTTCAATTTTACCATTGCTGATCTTTATCGTCCCGTTTTCAATCACCTTACCGTTACCCACGTGGATAGTAGCGTTTTTAATATAGGTGACGCCTTTGGCTTCTTTTGCGGGATATACTGTTTCCTGTGCTTGCGCACCCAGTAAAATGAAACATGCAATTGCTAATAATATCTTTCGCATTTGAGTTGGTTTTAGTCGTTTGTTAATTCTTCTGCATCGATAGTCAGCAGACCGTGGTTGTGCTGATGGTCGCTGCAGGTATGCATGATCCGGTAACTTGGCTGTGCGCGCTGCATTGGGGCGCCGCTCCTTTTTTCACTGTTCATCTTGCGTATGATCCGGTTTCTTTCCCTGTCAACAGATGCCTGCAATTGTTCATCCTTCTGGCGATCGAAATAAATAGTACCATCGACGATTGTATACAGGGATTTTGCATAAATGCTCAGCGGGTTGTCGCTCCAAACCACTACATCTGCATCCTTACCATTTTTCAGGCTACCTACCCTGTCATCTACGTGCAGCATCTTCGCGGGATTGAGCGTAACCATTTTCAACGCTTCTTCTTCCGTTACACCGCCATACTTTACAATCTTGGCTGCTTCCTGGTTGAGCCTGCGTGCCATTTCAGCATCGTCAGAATTTATGGCAACATTCAAACCTACCCGGTGCATGATAGCAGCATTATAAGGTATCGCATCTT
>JAEYOL010000289.1 GCA_023411775.1 Bacteroidota bacterium
TTTTTGGGCGTACTACTAACGCTGTCGGCGTTAACCATGGCGCAGGATGGCACAATCTATCCGCTCAGCGCGCCATCCGAACCAAACGCAATACCACTTGGCACCGGTGGTGTCGCTAATCAGCCCGCAACGGAGTCCTGGTTCCGCCAATGGGGCGATCCCATGGCACGCAACATTACCAAAGCTACCCTTACCCCCTTCCTACCTAAACCAGGTACCGCAAATGGCGCCGCTGTGATCGTGGCCCCGGGTGGCGGTTTTCGGTGGCTTTCGATGGGCAACGAAGGCTGGGAAGTTGCACAGGCCCTCGCCGACAAAGGGATTGCCGCTTTTGTACTTAAATACCGGCTTTTCCCCACTCACGAATCGCTTGATTCGTTCTCGGCATGGATGAGTCGCCCGCGATTTGGTCCTCCGGCCGATACTTCTAAAACAGCACCAGCACCACCAAGACCACCACAGATTGATCTTTCAAACCAATTACAGGATGCCGAGACTGCTTACGCCATGATATTGAAACGCTCCAGGGAATGGGGTGTTGATACCAGCAGGATCGGTATGATCGGCTTTTCCGCCGGCGCCGGTCTCACGATGCATTCCACACTCAACTCAAAGACCATGAAACTGGCTTTCATCGGCCCTATTTATGGTGGCATGGGACCGGTAGAGGTACCGAAAAATGCCCCGCCGATGTTCAGTGTAATTGCAACCGACGATTTTCTTTTCGGCGGTAAGTTCGGTGTGATCGAATCCTGGTTCAAAGCGGGTATACCTGTCGAGTTTCATCTCTACCAGAACGGTGGCCATGGTTTCGGTCTTGGCAACCCCAACAGAACTAGTAACCGCTGGTTTGACGCATTTATACACTGGCTGGATGTTAACGGCTTTCTGAAGGCTAAATCCAAATAAAGAATTCATTTGAACCATGAAATCTACAAGTAGTTATTATGTGTAGAAGAAGAAGGGGAAGTGGATCCTAAGTATTCATACTATCGCTTAACTACAACATTACTCAATACAACGTCAGAAAACTGGCAGCTACTGCCTAGATTAGTTGTATTGCAAATATTACCTGCAAAACCTTAAAACTAAATATATGATTGCACAAAAAATTACACCCTCGCTTTGGGTTGATAAAGACGCCAAAGCGGTAGTAGACTACTACCTTTCAATTTTCAAAGATGGCAAGCTAAAAGAATATTATCAATATAAAAATCCGCCGGAAGCTATAGAGATGGGTGGACAGGAAAGTTTTGAAACCGCGATCATGGAACTAGCCGGCTTAGAGTTTAATATCCTGGCTGCGGGCCCATACTTTAAGTTTAATGAAGCAGTATCGTTTGTGATCAATTGCAAAGACCAGGCAGAAGTAGATTATTACTGGGACGCTTTGACCTCAAACGGTGGCGAAGAAAGCTATTGCGGCTGGTGTAAAGACAAATATGGCTTATCCTGGCAGGTTGTGCCAGTTGAGTACTTCGACCTTATTAACAATGAAAACGCTGAGGTTAGAGAAAAGGCCATGAGGAATACACTTAAGCAAAAAAAGATAATACTCTCAGAGCTTAAATAATCGAAAATTGTTGAATATCGGGAAGAAAAAGCATTCCAAAGAAATAGTCGCCTCATCTATCACGTGCATGAAACGGAAGGTCAATACCTCAGACCAGATTAATAGCAAATAAGAATTACATGAGAAAAGTAATTGCCGCGTTCAATATGACCCTCGATGGCGTTTGCGATCATACAACCGGGATAGCCGATAAAGAACTACACCGGCATTACGCTGACCTGATTGACAGCGGGGATGTTTTACTATATGGACGGATCACCTACCAGCTTATGCAGTTCTGGCAGGAACTATTAAAAAACCCTTCGGAAGATAAAGCAATGAATGACTTTGCTGTTTCGATAGACAAAGTTCAAAAACTTGTTTTTTCCAACACCTTAAAAGAAACCGGCTGGGCTAGCGCAAGACTTGCGGAAAAATCTCTCACTGAAGAAGTACAGGAACTAAAACAACAACCAGGAAAAGACATCCTGGTGGGAAGCAGGAGCCTGATTATCCAGCTATTAAACAGTAACCTCATCGATGAATTTCAAATTTGTATCCACCCCTTCATCGAAGGAAAGGGATTAATGCTTTTTGATCAGATCAGTGACCAAATTATGCTGAAACTCACCAAGACAAAATTTTTCAAATCGGGTGTTACATTATTGCATTATGCACCAATGCAAGGAAACACTTCGAACAGCTAGAGCTTAAATGCTGAAGAGGGCTAAACCTTACTCAGCATTTTTTTAAAACAGGTGAACCTTATTAAGCTGAATTTCTACTAGATTGGGATTTTTTGGTCACGGCGGGCACAGAGAAGACACGGAGGGCATGGGGAATTTCCAGCCCCATCCATTGTGTTACCTTTACGTTGAAAGTTCGTATCGAACATTTATATGCGGTATCGGATACAAGACTGAAAGGCCTAAAAGGTTTAACTTAGATGAGAGGGCAGGGAATGATTTTATCATTATTTGAAGACATAGATCATAACCCAAGGCTGGCAGTTAAAACATAAGCATTCGACAACTCATCACGTTCTGTCTTGTGCTGGCGGCGAAGTTTGTCTTGTGTCAATTGGTAAATATCCAGGGCCTGGGCCTGGTCATCATAAATAACAACAAGACTGTTTTTGTCAAATCATATGGGTATAGAAATAAACCCAACAAGGAATTTAGGTAGGCTGAGATTACTTAATAAAACCTTATGGCAACTATTAAAAAGAATAAATTCCTGGACCTGTTCAAAGGTGGTGACCGGCGTTCTATCGGGAAGTCGAATGAAGTGGTGCCGCTTATCAATTCACAGGAAAAATTTGACCAGTTGATCGCAGGCCTTTCAGACACCGATCGGAAAGTAGTGATGCGAACGGCAGACGCGGTGGAAAAAATAACTGTTCGACATAGGGAATATCTCGAAAAACACAAAAAAACTATCCTGGATCTTTGCCATACGGCAAATGAGATCGAGTTGAAATGGCATTTGGCCCAGCTTGTCTCCAGGCTCCAACTCAATAAAAAAGAATTTGAAAAAACCTGGGCGCTTCTAACAGCCTGGGCCAAAGACAGCACCGAAAGTAAGATCGTAAGGGTCTTTTCGATCCAGGCGCTCTATGATCTACTGTTACGCAGACCTGTGTTTTCCCGGGACTTTAGCAAGACGATTACGATCATGGAAAAAGAAAACATACCCTCCATCAATTCCAGGATCAGGAAACTCCGGAAAGCGGGGATACCAAAATAGCAGTCAGGCTAGGTCGCGTACTACGCTCGCCTGTTTGGTGAAATCAGTCTGGTCAGCCACAAATGAACGATGATCTTCCTTATCTTTAAATACGCCGATATCAAAGGACTTCATCCTGCGTATCGTTCAACCACCAATACCTGATCCTTACAATCTGCAGAAATGAGAATTCTTTTTGTCAAATTAGTTATGCTAGTGGCTGTGGCAACCAGCCATGGACAAGCATCCAAAAACCAGGAATTTTCCCGGGCGCTAACAAAAATCGTGACCGCGCTTGCCAGTCGCGACTCGGCCGGCTTGTCAAACTATATCGACAAAAACACGGGCGTTTATATCATTAACCGGCCAGGCGTGACGGATTCTTACAAACATTATACGACATTGGGTTTCACCGATACGACATACCCCAACGTTCCATTTTATGATGATGTAAAGCTGACCCCGCTACGCTACGAGAAGCTTCCGGAATACGATTGCGAAATATGGACAAAGACAGGAACATTTGTAGATACAACCCATACCGACCATTTACTTTCAGAGACCGCGAAGTATTTGAAAAAAGAGGTTGACGAGCATATACCCGAAAGTACGATCGATGGCTTTTATGAACTGGAAAATAAAAGCAGAAGAGTTGTAATAGCCGACAATGACGGCAAGGAGCTGATCATCTACCTGAGTTATATAAACGAAAAATGGGTGCTAACTATTATTGACAAAGTCACTGCTGACTGCAGCACTTAAAAGACTTAAACCCTTTTCCAACCAAAAGTGATACAACTTGATGTCGCAATCCGCCTCCGAGATTGTCGCATTTGCACTATTTTAAAACATGTGAGTTGACGAGATTTGCTGGTCGACCCTTCGCAGGTAATTCAAACCGTCCCCGCCTGCCTGACAATTACGTTCACCTTAAAAATCTGCACATGAGAAAGATTATTGTTCTATCCTTCATGACATTAGACGGTGTGATGCAAGCACCCGGCGGCCCCGATGATGAGTCGGGCGATTTTAAATACGGTGGCTGGAGTGCCCCCTATTTCTATGAAGCCGATGCGGCTGCCGGCGCTTTTCTCGAAAAACACATGAGACCCGCAGACCTGCTTTTAGGCAGAAAAACCTTCGACACATTTGCGGCCTTCTGGCCTTCACACGGTGAACTATGGCCGGGCATCAATGATATTACCAAATACGTGATGTCGAATACCCTTACAAAAAATGATACTGAATGGAACAATTGTATTTTTCTAAATTCAGTCGACCAGGTCAAAGCCCTCAAAAACTCCAGCGAAAATGACATCGATATCCAGGTGCATGGCAGCAGCGACCTGGCCCAGACACTTTTCAGACACGACCTGGTGGATGAACTCTGGCTGAAGACTTTTCCCATCACATTGGGCAATGGCAAAAAACTTTTCGGCGAGGGTACCATACCCGCTGCTTTCACCCTGACCGACAGCCTGATCACACCTAACGGCGTGATTTTCGCAAATTACCAGCGGGCGGGCGAGGTAAAAACCGGTACGATAGGAAGCTGATCTCTACATAAAAATTACTCCACTAATTCGTTTTTTTAAACAAAAAACAACGAGCGGTCATTTTAAAATATTATCTTTGCAACTGAGATACTTACCAATAAAGACTAAAATGCCCGAAATTAATACCGCTGAATTAAGGAAATTAAGCCAGCAACACGCTTACGCTTCTCTACAGATGCATGAAGCCATTGCCCGAAAAGCCGGCTTTAGGGGGACTGATCACAAATACCTGGGCTTTTTTTTGCAAAAAGGCAAACTGACTGCGGGACAGTTGGCTGAATTGTCGGGCCTGACCACCGGAGCGGTGACCGGCCTGATAGACAGATTTGAGAAGAAAAAACTGGTTAAAAGACAGTTTGATAAAAGTGACCGGCGAAAAGTATTTATCGTGCCTGACAATAAGAAGATACTCGCCCTGGTGCAACCCTACTACAAAGACTTTCAAAAAAGCACCGACAGGCTTATCGCGACATTTTCACCGACGGAACAAAAAAGCCTGGCAACTTTTTTAGAGGGATACATAAAACTGCTCAGCGATGCTACTGATCATTTAAATAAATAAACCTGATATGGAAACGCAGCATTCATCAACGATCCCGGACCCGGGGCCATTCTATCATGGTACAAAGGCAGATTTGAAACCTGGTGACCTGTTGACGTCGGGGTATCTTTCAAATTATTATGTGGGAGTAAACATGAATCATATTTATTTTAGTGCCGCCTTAAGCAGTGCGGCGCTTGCTGCCGAATTGGCTAAAGGTGATGCTGCCCCCAGGGTGTATATCGTGGAGCCGACGGGAAGTTTTGAAAACGATCCCAATCTGACAGATAAAAAATTTCCGGGCAACCCGACCCGCTCGTATCGCAGCCAGGCACCGTTGAAAATTTTAGGTGAGGTAACAGACTGGGTACGACTAAAGCCGGAAGAGTTGCAAAAATGGCGGGAAGACCTGGCCAGACTGATGAACGGTCCCAAGGCCAAAATCATCAACTGAGCACGGTTTACAACCTGGCCAGCCTGAGCTTAAAACTAAAATTCAGCTATATGAGACTAGTTGTATTATTTATCGCAGCAGCATTTCTATTAACCGCCTGCCATACCACGAGTGGCTTAAATAGTACCTCAACCGGAGGCTATGGAACAAACGATACGCTCATTACGCACTCGTTGTTTAATGACCGGGCATCCACTATTTCAGAGGAAAACATTCAAAAAATTCTTGACGGCCGTTACGAACTTCCACAGCAGTTGAGGGTTGCGATCGTAAGACTCGACCCTTCACCACAAGCAAAGCGCTATCAATGGAACTATTGGAACGACGAACAATTTCTAAAAACACAGCAGGCTTACCTGGACCTGTTCACTGAAAAGTTTAAAAATTCGGCAAAGGTAATACAGGTTTCTTCCATTCCTGAACTCATGATCTCAAAGACGCCGAGCTTTACCAATATCAGGGAAGCAGCGGTCAGGATGCAGGCAGACATAGTAGTGGTCTATTCCATCAACAGCGATATTTATTCTAAATACAAACTGTTCTCGAAGTCAGACATCAAAGCATTTGCTACTACACAACTCATCATCCTGGATGTGAGGACTGGACTTATCCCGTTTTCAGCCATCACCACAAGGGACTATCTTTCCCAAAAGAAAAAAGAAGAGCTGGATCACGCTGAAGCAGCGAACCGTGTACAAAACGAAGCAGTCCTAATGACCATTGAGGAGATAGGGAACAAGATCACCAGCTTCATCGCATCCAAATAAATGGAAGCATTGTACAGTGGTCATTCGTGACTGAGCTTATTACATTTATATTTGCCGTGCATGAAAACCATCATTTCACAACCTCGTACGGTCAATGTCACCCGCTATGTCGTTCCATTGCGCGAAGGCGGTTCGCTGCCCGCGATAGTGGAGGCGGATGATGGTTTTCTTTATGTATTAAAATTCAGGGGCGCTGGACAGGGTATCAAAGCCCTGATCGCCGAGCTTATCGGTGGTGAAATTGCACGGGCACTGGGATTTAAAGTACCCGAGATCGTTTTTGCCAACGTTGACGAAGCGTTCGGTCGCACAGAACCCGACGAAGAGATCCAGGACCTGCTCAAATTCAGTACGGGTTTGAACCTGGCGCTTCACTTTCTTTCGGGAGCTATTTCCTTTGATCCTACTGTTACCCAACTCGACCCGCTGCTGGCATCGAAAGTGGTATGGCTGGATTGCCTGGTCACGAACGTAGACCGCACGGCCCGTAATACCAATATGCTTACCTGGAACAAGGAACTTTGGCTGATCGATCATGGCGCAGCTTTGTATTTTCATCATGCCTGGGACAACTGGGAAGAACAAGCCAGCCGTCCGTTTGCACTCGTAAAAGATCATGTATTATTGCCCTGGGCCAGTGAACTGGAGAAAGCAGATGAAAGCTCACGCAAACTGCTGGATGAACAGCGGATCCGTGATATCGTTTCACTGGTGCCTCAAGAATGGCTGGAGGCGGACGCACCGAATATGCCTGCAGAGGAAAAGCGAAACGTTTATTCCCAGTTCCTGATCACCCGTCTTAACTCATCAGGTATTTTTTTAAAAG